>CAZSUK010000520.1:0-8756 GCA_964609355.1 uncultured Acidobacteriaceae bacterium
GAGATCGGAATCCGTATGGCCCTGGGTGCAAACCGCGCGAACGTCATGTGGATGGTGCTGCGACAGGCATGCCTGCTTGCATTGATGGGAGTGGCCGCGGGTTTGCCCCTCGCCTTTGCAGCCGGACGGTTCGCTCGCGGCGAATTGATCCACACTTCCCCCTACGACCCGTTAGCCCTGCTTGCCGTGGTACTCCTCCTGCCGCTGCTGGCGATCGCCGGAACATGGCTGCCGGCGCGCCGGGCCGCCGCCATCGATCCCGTCCAAACACTGCGGTCGGAGTAACTTGCCTCTTGCCTCTGTCGAAAAAACATTCCAAGAAAGGACCGCTGGTCCCCTCTTGGAAATGTTTTTCTTGCAGAGCCCCACGGTTTCTTTCGATGACCGTGTCTCGCGCGTGCTTGACACAGTCCGATCACTCACCTTGACATTCTACCTGAAGCATGACTAGCATCACCTAGAATGTCTACCAAAGACCAGCAAGACCGCATAGAGTTGCTCCAGGGCACTTTGGACCTTCTGATTCTCCGCACGCTTTCTCTGCAGCCAATGCACGGCCACGCCATCGCGAAGGCCATCCAGTTCAGATCGGATGAGGTGCTACAAGTCGAGCAGGGCTCGCTCTATCCGGCCTTACACCGCCTAATCCGGCGAGGCTGGATTTCAGTGGAAGAAGGAACCTCGGAAAACAACCGCAAAGCCAAGTTCTACCGGCTGACGCCCAAGGGGCGGCGTCAATTGGCAGTTGAAACCAGCAAATGGGACAAGCTCGCAGGAGCCATCGCACGAATTCTTCGCCCGGCCGGGCAGGAGAGTGAATCATGAGAAAGCGCAAACGCATGCTCCGGGAACTCGACCAGGACATTCGCGACCATCTCGAAATCGAAACCCAGGAAAACATTGAGCGCGGAATGTCCCCGGAGCAAGCGCGCTATGCGGCTTTGCGCAAGTTTGGCAACGTAACCCGGATCAAGGAAGAAACCCGCGAAGTGTGGGTCGCGGTTTGGCTTGAACAACTGCTTCAGGATATTCGCTTCGGCCTTCGTACATTATTGCGTAGCCCTGGGCTAACGATTGCTGCTGTGCTCGCGATCGCGCTGGGCATCGGTGTCAATGTCGGAATCTTCTCAGTGCTGAATGGCATCGCCTTACGCCTGCTCCCTGTTCCTCGCGCGGAACAAATCGTAAGCGTGAACCAGATCCTTCACGGCCGATTCACTCGCAACATCCACAACGGAGGAAACCTGTTTTCCTACGCGGAATACCTCGACTATCGTGACCACAATCATGTCTTCTCGGGACTCGTCGCTTATGAGCCCTACGTCGAAGCAACACTTTCGGGCAAGCCTGTGCAGCAAGTCTTCGGAACTGTAGCTTCCTGCAACTACTTCGACATCCTGAGCGCGCGTCCTGCGCAGGGGCGTGGCTTTGTCAATTCGGACTGCACCGCGGGAGAAAACGCGGTCGTAGTCGTCAGCGATGACTTATGGCGAGGGAGATTTGCGGCGGACCCATTTCTGGTGGGCAAGAGAATCACGCTCAATCGTACGGCGTATACCGTGATTGGCATTGAGCGCCCTGGATTCACAGGCACCGAACTGATCCCCAGCACTTTTTGGGCGCCAATCACCATGCAACAGGCGCTAGAGCCGGGTACCAATCGATTCGCAGATGACAAAATGAGTTGGCTGGCCTTACTCGGGCGCATGCAGCCTGGAATCACGATCCAGCAGGTGCGCGCGGACCTGGGTGTCATTGCCGGACGCATCGATCAACGGCAGCCTGGACGCAGCACCTCGTTGGCGATCCGTAAGGCTACATATTTTGCCAGCCCGGAAGAGCGCAGTTTCGTGATCCCCATTGCTTCTGTGATTCTCATTGCCTTCGCCCTTGTGCTGGTGATCGCGTGCGCGAATGTGGCCAATCTTCTGCTCGCGCGCGCTTTCGTGCGGCAAAAGGAAATCGCACTTCGGCTATTCATCGGTGCCAGCCGCTGGCGTTTGGTGCGGCAATTGATGACCGAGAGTCTTCTGCTCTCGCTCGCCGGGGGGATGCTGGGATCAGTGCTTGCGTTCTGTTCCTTCCACAAAATCACTGACTACGTAACGTCTCATTTGCCTCACGACTTGTCTGCCGTCACCGTGAATGTTAACCCGGACTATCACGTGCTCGCATACGCGCTCCTGGTTACCCTGTTCACGGGGATTGCGTTTGGATTGGTTCCGGCTTTGCAGGGCTCTCGACTCGATCTGAATACCGCGATGAGGGGAGACACCGCATCGTTCACTAGCCCCAAAAAGAGTGGCCGGTTTTTGCTCAATACTCTGGTCGGCTCTCAAGTAGCCGTGTGCATGGTCTTATTGCTTGCCGCCGGACTATTGTTGCGTGGGCTTTACTATGCGCAGACGATCGATCCCGGATTTGAGGATAAAAACGTCGCCCAAGCCTTTTTCAATCTAAGGACGCAAGGCTACGATGAGGACCGCGCGACCGCTTTTATCACCCGCTTGCGAGAGAAGATCCGAAGCCTTCCTGGAGTCATCGAAGTTGCGCAAGCCGAGTGCGCACCGCTAAGCCACGACTTCAGTGCTGACCATTTCGTGATTCCTGGGCGGCCCGACAAAGTTCCCGTCGAATACAATCACGTATCGCCGGATTATTTTTCGCTGGTTGGCATTCCTATTGTGCGGGGACGCGGCTTTACGTCTGCGGAAGCGCACGATGGATCAGAAATCATCGTGTCAGAGTCCACTGCGCGACGGCTCTGGCCCGGCGAAGATCCGTTGGGCAAAACACTGAGGGGATCCACTGGCGGCGAAAATGTAGTCATCGGGGTGGCCAAGGATGCTCAGGTTTCGCACCTTGGAGAGCTTGATACGAGCTACCTTTATTTTCCCGCCGGGCCGAAAGACGACTCCCGGACCTATTTGCTGGTTCGCCATGTGACACGCTTCACCGATATCGCCAACGGCATCCGCGATGCGGCGCAGTCGCTTGACCCTGATATCTCTATCGATGTCACAAGGCTCGAAGACAATCTTGAAATCTGGCGTGGCCCCTCGCGCGTAGTTGTTGCTCTGTCTGGTTGCCTGGGTGCATTGGCGCTGCTGCTCGCCTCGATTGGCGTGTATGCCATGGTGTCGTACAGCGTCGGCCGATCCGTACGCGAAATCGGCATCCGGCTGGCTCTCGGCGCGAATCGCAGAAACGTCATGAACCATGTCCTTTGGCAGGCTATGCGCCCCGTCCTGGTTGGCGTGCTTATTGGCGTGGTCCTCTGTGCTACCGTCTCTGGCGTCCTCTCGGGCATGATGTTCGGTCTCAGCGTGCATGACCCAATAGCGTTCCTCTCTGTTCCTTTCTTCCTCTTGCTTGTCGCCGTTATCGCAAGTTACATCCCTGCTCGCCGCGCGATGCGTGTAGATCCGATGGTGGCGCTTAGATGTGACTGAGCTCTTTGTTTAAAGCTCCGTTCGGAGTTTTCGGTCCCCATCCGGTTGTGACCCAAATCGATACATATCTCCCCTTGTAACGTGCTGCGAGACATTGGTCGATATTGCTATCGGTGGCTATACGAATAAGCGAACCGTCAGTGAGTAAGACTGATCAGGTTGAAGGTGCGATGAGGGTAATCCACGGCTTCTACGACGGTCGTCTCGTAGTGCTATCCATCGTGATCGCCATCCTGGCTGCTTATGCAGCCCTCGATCTCTCGGGACGGCTCACCGTCTCCCACGGCAAAGCAAGACTTGCCTGGTTGTGGGGGGGCGCCTTCTCGATGGGAATCGGCGTCTGGTCGATGCATTACGTGGGGATGGAAGCTTTACGGCTTCCGGTTCCAGTTCGCTATGACTGGCCCACCGTTTTGCTTTCCATGGCTGTAGCCATTTTAGCGTCTGCGGTGGCTCTTTTTGTTGCAAGCCGAAAGACGCTGACGACGACGGTCGCTGTTCTCGGCAGCGTCCTGATGGGAGGCGGCATAGCCGCCATGCACTACATCGGCATGGCTGCCATGCGGATGCCCGCCATGTGCATCTATTCCTATCCCGTCGTCACCTTGTCCGTATTTCTGTGTGTTGCGATTTCATTTGTAGCAATACGGTTAACCTTCGCTGTCCGGAATCACACCTCCTCCTGGAGTTGGCAGAAGTCTCGCAATGCCCTGCTCATGGGTTTGGCCATTCCTGTATTGCATTATGTCGGCATGGCCGCCGTCAGTTTTGTCCCAGCCCCACTTGCCGGCGACGAATTGAGACACGCGATAGACATCTCCAATCTCGGCGTCGCCAGCATCGCCTTGATTACGCTGTTGATCCTGGCAATGGCATTTATCACAGCGGCCGTCGATCGCATGTTCGCTCTTCACGCACTGCAGCTGGAACTCTTCCAAGAGCGGGAGAAGGTAAAGGCAGCGGATGCCAACAGCCGCGCCAAGAGTGAGTTTGTGGCCAACATGAGTCACGAGATTCGCACACCCCTGAATGGAATCATTGGAATGACTGGTCTCACCCTGGAAACGGAATTGACACCAGAACAGAGAGACTCTCTCGAAACGGTCCAATTTTCCGCATTCACTTTGTTGAACGTGATCAACGACATATTGGACTTCTCCAAAATTGAAGCGGGCAAGATCGAAATGGAAGCTCTGGACTTCGACCTCAATGATTGCATCGAAGCCACGCTCAAGACCCACTCGTTGCAGGCGCATGAAAAGGGACTTGAACTGTTGTGCGAGGTAGCAGCCGGAGTTCCGCAGTGGGTAACAGGAGATCCGGGCCGCCTTCGTCAGATCCTTAATAATCTCGTCGGGAACGCCCTCAAGTTTACGAAAGAAGGCGAGGTCGGACTGAGGGTTCAGTCAGACGTGGTCGAGGAAAGCGCTTCAACCCTACACTTTATCGTCTCCGATACGGGGATGGGCATCCCTGCTGACAAGTTGGCCGTGATCTTTGATGCGTTCGGTCAGGCGGACACTTCCACTACACGGCAATATGGAGGCACTGGCCTCGGCCTGACCATTGCCAGACGCATGGTCGAATTGATGGGCGGACGCATGTGGGTGGAGAGCGAGCCCGGCAAAGGATCACGCTTTCATTTCACCCTACGGCTGAGCACAACAGCCAGGCAAACTGTGGCGCCCGAAAGCTCAGCATCTCAGGAAATCCTTAAGGGCATGAAGGTCCTGATCGTCGATGACAACATCACCAACCGTCGCATCCTGCACACCATGGTGGAGCGTTGGGGGATGAGGGCAACATCGGTTTGCGATGGGGAACAAGCATTAGATGAGCTTGCAGCCGCGGAGAGAGTCGATGAAGCCTATGAATTGGTTCTTACCGACATGCATATGCCCAATATGGATGGCTTTGGGCTTGCTGGCCAGATCGTGGAGCGAAGCAAGTACTCCACTGCCACCATCATGATGATCACCTCCGGTGGCCAGCGTGGTGACGTAACGCGCTGCCAGGAGCTGGGTATAGGTGCGTACTTAGTGAAGCCGGTACGCGCGGCAGAGCTGCAGCGGGCGATCATCCGCCTGGTGCAGGCCAAACGGGAGCCATCGGTCGCACCGATCATCGCCCCCTCTTCTATGCGGGATAAAGGTCAATGCTTGAAAGGCCTGAACATCCTTTTGGCAGAGGACAATCTCGTCAATCAGAAGGTGGCGACTCGCTTGCTCGAAAAGCGCGGTCATCGGGTAACTCTGACCGCAACAGGCGAAGAAGCTCTCGCAGCATTAGCTCAACAGTCCTTCGATCTGGTGTTGATGGACGTGCACATGCCCGGCACGGACGGTATCCAGGCCACGCTCCGGATCCGCGAGCGGGAAAAGCTCACCGGACTTCATCAAACGGTGATTGCCATGACGGCATTGGCAATGAAAGGGGATCGTGAGCGATGTATCGCGTCCGGAATGGACGGTTACCTCTCTAAGCCAATCGACCTACAGCAGCTTGACGATGTGTTAGCCGTTTATACGACTGGCGCTCGGGAGGTCGGAAGCTCGCCATAGTGAGCGACGTGGGCCTATCCGAGCCCTCGTCAGCCTCTACTGCCCAACGATTGGAAGCACGATGTGCGACGGCATCTGCGGCGAGCAGTAAACACGCTGAGTCGCCGGAACAAAGTCGCCGGCAGTCGCCTGATTGATGCTTGGCACAAACTTCTGTGGGTTGCGATCGATTACCGGGAACCAAGTCGACTGCACCTGCACCATGATCCGATGCCCCTTGAGAAATACATGATCGTGATCCCGCAGCGGAATATCCCACATCTCCGGCTGGTTCGCCCTCAGCGGCTCGGGATGTTCGAAATGATGCAGATACCGTCCTCGCCGCACTTCCATCGCAATCGGCAACTCGTATCCGTTCAGTGAATCTAGGTAGCCGCTCGGCTTGGCCGGCGGAAGATCGTCAGCGCTGGTTTGTCCCTTCTCCGGATAGACGTCGATCAGCTTCACTACAAAATCCGAATCCGTTCCGGAACTCGACGCGTACAAGACCGCGGCAAGCGGTCCCGTCACGACCAGGTCCTGATCTAGGGGCGCGCTCTCGAAGGAAAGCACATCCGGGCGATGATCTACGAAGCGCTGGTCGGCAACCTCCCAAGTGCGCCACTCGGGCTCAGGATAGGTAGGCGAGATTGGCCGCGCCCGATACGGCACCGGGTTCGCCGGATCGGACACATATTCGCGATACTGCTGGCCCTCCGGCGATTGCAGGGCGAACGACAGGGTTCCATTGGCGTGCAGATATAGGTTCGTGGGTTTTGACCCCTTCGGAGGCCATTCGGCATAGGTGCGCCAGCTATTCGAGCCCGTCTGGAACGTGGTCACTGCCCAATCCGGCTTCGCCCCTGTTCCGTGCAGGTAATAGCGAAAGAAAGCAGCTTCGATGTTCTGCCGGAACTCGAGCGCGGTCTTGTGCCCGCCGAAGGGCACGATACCTATCCGATCCCCGTCTGGTGTCTGCCACTCGCCGTGGAACCAGGGTCCGGCAACCATCAGGTTGGTATGATTTGGGTCGTTCTCCGCGGCATGGCGGAAAATCTGCCACGGGCCCCAGGGATCTTCCTGGTCCCAGAATCCGGCCACGTTCAGGTTGGGCACGGTGGCCTGGTGCAATTGATTTACCCACGCTTCTTTCTTCCAGTACTGGTCATAGTCGGGGTGCTCCATGGTGTCGTTCCACGCGGGCAGCGAGCCGTGCACATATTTCGCGTTTGCCTGGCTCAGCGGTCCCAGGTTCAGATACCACTCGTAGGTGTCGTAGGCGTCGAAATTAAAATGGGTATTTGCGTTTTTGTCCGCCTGTTCCATGACCGCGTACTCGAAGGCATAGCTCTCGCGAAGCGCTCCATAGCGATGATCATCGTCGTTCATCCACTGATCGACCGGTGAAGCCTGTTCGCTGATCGCCTTGAGCGCCGGGTGCGGATGAAGCAGCGTCAGCCCTGCCGTCAAGCCGTCGTACGACACCCCGTAGATGCCGACTTTGCCGTTGTTGCTAGGCACATTTTTCACCAGCCACTCGATCGTGTCGTAGGCGTCGTTGGTTTCGTTGGCTTGTTTCGGATCGTTTGCATCGTACCGCGAGGTCATCAGGAACACGCCTTCCGATTTGAATCGTCCGCGGAGATTCTGGACAACGAAGATATAACCGTCCGCTGCGAGCTCCTTCCAGTTTGCCGGCATCCAATCGGCGCCGTTCTTCGCCGCCGATTTATCGAATTCCTCCTGGGTCGGCACACCATAGGGGGTGCGTCGCAGCAGAATCGGCAGCGCATTCGTTTGATCTTTCCGCGTGATCACCACCGTCTGAAGATGCACCCCGTCCCGCATGGGCACCATGAACTCCTGCAACCGCCAGACGCTCTCCACCGGCACCGGGCTCTGTGCATTCAGCTCAGCTACAAACAGGCAGGAAGCAAGAGCCATGCCCAGGAGGTAGAACGCGGGAACGGTGCGCAATATGAGTACCTCATCGCCCCCTCGCATTATTCGCAACGGAGCGAAACAAGTATACAAACCAAGCGCTTTCGCCCGTTGAGAGGCCACGCATCCCTAGGGGTGCCATAGGTTCGCCAAGGTGTACCCCGCACGATGCGGTTCTGGGCTCTTTCCCCTCCACCAACGCCGGGTGCCCCGCCCTTCGCGTTCTGCGAAGGGTGGGACAAGCAAATCTAACCCTTCACCCCCCACAACCGCAGACGTAACGGAAAGCAGACTTTCGCACCAGGAGCGCAGTGGAGATATCTCACTATGTGGAATGATTTTTCAAGAGTGCTAATCTCCTATCGGAGGCACGCTACATGGGTACACGTTGTCCTTTGCCGGCCGCAAACCATCACGGCTGTCCTCCCAAACGTAAACAAACCGAAGAGCCAAGATATATAAATTCAATAGTGAATACCTCCAAGGACCTGATTCCTCCAGCCAGGCTCCCCGCCCTCCGCAAGTTCCTCGGGATAGGGGTTGCCATGATCGCCTTCACCCTCGCTGCCCCTTCCTTTGGTTTAACGAATACTCCGGCGGCAAACGCCAATCCCCGCCCGATGACCGTCGAGGATGTAGACCACTTACTCGACGTGGACAGCCCTCAGCTCTCGCCCGACGCCCAATGGATCGCATACACCGTGCGCCGTGTGGACACAAAGGCCGACAAAAACGTCACCGACCTATGGATGGCGAACTGGGATGGGACACAGGACATTCAGCTGACCTATGAAGTCGAGCATTCGGTAAGCAATCCACGCTG
>CAZSUK010000521.1:0-7197 GCA_964609355.1 uncultured Acidobacteriaceae bacterium
AACGATGGGCTGCAAAATCAAAGCGTCCTCTATGTGCAAGAGGGATTAGAAGGCGTCCCACGCGTTTTGATCGACCCCAACCAGCTCTCTGCGGACGGCACGGTTCGCCTGACGACCGGAGAAGCCTCCCGCGATGGACGCTACTTTGCCTACTACCTGTCCAACCGCGGCTCCGACTGGCAGGAAGGTCACGTGCTGGAAATCGAGACCGGAAAAGTACTCGAAGACCACCTCGAGTGGCTGAAGGTGACCGGCATCGCCTGGTTCCGTGATGGTTTCTTTTACAGCCGGTATGACGCGCCGCAGGATGGTCACGACCTTTCTGCCCGCAACGAAGGCCACCAGGTCTACTAACATCGCCTGGGCACGACGCAGTCAGAAGACCGCCTGGTGTACGAAAACAAAACGTATCCGCAGCGCTTTCACACAGTCGATACGACCGAAGGCGAACGATTCGCCATCCTCACCGTCTCGGAACGCGGCGAAGGCAAGGATGGCAACGCGCTTTTCTTCCTCGACCTCTCCCAGCAGGACTGGAACTTCACTCCCATTGTTGCCGAGGTGACCCACGACCGCTTTCAGGTGATCGACAACGTTGGCGACGAATTCCTCATCTTCACCAACCAGAACGCTCCCAACGGACGAGTCGCTCTCTACAATCCCCTCCAGGCCACACGGAAAGACGTTGTCCCAGAGACAACCGACACCCTAAGCAGTGTCGCCAACCAGGGAGGCAAACTCTTTGTCACCTACGCACGGGATGTGACCTCGCAACCGTACGTCTACTCCCTTGAAGGTACGAGAGAGAACGCGATTGTCCTGCCGGGTCCGGGAACCGCGGGCGGCTTTGGCGGAAGGAGCGACGATACGTCCGCCTTTTACACCTATTCCTCCTTCAACTATCCAAGCACGATTTTTCGTTACGACATCGCGGCCACGCAATCCTTCATTTTTCGCGAGTCCGCCATCAAGGGCTTCGCGGCCCAGGACTATGAAACGGTGCAGGTCTTCTACCCCAGCAAAGACGGCACCAGAATCCCGATGTTTCTGGTTTACAAACGTGGGTTGAAGATTGATGGAAGCAATCCCACCTTGCTCTACGGGTATGGCGGCTTTAACGTCACCGTTCCCCCGGAATTCAATCCACTGCGTCTGGCGTTGCTGGAGCAGGGGTTCGTCTATGCTTCGGCCAATCTGCGCGGGGGCAGCGAGTACGGCGAAACGTGGCATCAGGCAGGAATGAAGCTGCAGAAGCAAAATGTCTTTGACGACTTTATTGCCGCCGCAGAATGGCTGATTGCCAACCAATACACCTCTCCTGCAAGGCTCGCCATCTCTGGAGGTTCAAACGGCGGTCTGCTGGTGGGAGCGGTCATGAACCAGCGGCCAGATCTCTTTCGCGCGGCCGTACCCCAGGTTGGAGTGATGGATATGCTTCGTTTTCAGAAGTTCACCATCGGCTGGAATTGGATCGCGGACTATGGCTCAAGCGACAACCCGGAAGAATTCCAGGCGCTCTATCGCTACTCCCCCATACACAACATTGTTCCCGGCATGATCTATCCAGCAACGCTCATCACCACCGCCGACCATGATGATCGCGTGGTACCGGCCCATTCCTTCAAATACGCCGCCACTCTACAGAAAGCGGCGAGCCCCGCGAATCCTGTGCTCATCCGCATTGATACTCAATCCGGCCACGGAGCCAGCAATACGAGTAAAGCCCTTGATACAGCGGCTGACATTTATTCCTTCCTCATGTACAACCTTGCCGTCCAGCCCCGCTTCCCTTAACAACCCGAATACGTCACCGGCAAAACAGCGCTTTTTAACCCCCGGCCAATGCCTTCTTTGCCGCTTTCCGTCTATCAATACAGGTACCGCAGTACCTTAGCGGCGGAAATGGCATCTCCCAACCGTCCAGACGAATCTATTATGAAGTTGGGGTAGGCAATGAAAACCAGGGTCCAGCGCAAGAGTGCGGTTCTCCTCAAGATGCAGTCGCTGGGGACATTGGTGGGCGAGTCTGCTTTCCGGCCGATGACCGGAGAATCGAAGAAACCCATCCTCGTTTCACCCGGAGAGCTGGGGATTACGTTCATTGGCCACTCCTCGTTTTTCATACAGATTGGCGGCCGCAAGGTGCTCATCGACCCCGTCTTCGCCGAGCGGCTTATCGCCTTGCGGCGCCTGCGCCGGCCGGGTGTAAAGATCAAGGACCTGCCGGCCATCGACATGGTGCTGCTCTCCCACGCGCATATGGATCATCTCAACCGGCCCTCGTTGCGCCGCATTGTCGCTCACAACAACAAGGTGTCCGGCCGGGCGCCCATCGCTGTCGTCCCCTGGGGAGTCGAAGACCTGGTCAAGGATCTTGGTTTTGCCCGGGTAGTCACCCTGGAGTGGTGGCAGACCAAGTCGATCGGCGGTCTGGAGTTGACCATGACCCCGTGCAAGCATTGGGGAGCCCGCTTCTTCAAAGACACCCATCGCGGCTTTGGCGGGTATGTGATACGGGGTGGCGGCCACGCCCTCTACCATTCGGGCGATACCGCCTATTTTGACGGGTTTACCCACATCGGAAAACGCCTTAAGCCTGAGATTGCTTTGCTCCCCATCGGGGCTTATCGGCCGGACAGCTATCGCGGGGTGCACACCTGTCCGGAAGAGGCGCTGCAGGCCTTTCTCGATCTTGGTGCGCGGCGCATGATTCCCATGCACTATGGCACTTTCCGGCTCTCCCAGGAACCGATGGATGAACCGGTGGAGCGCCTGATGGCCGCAGCCAAATTAGCTGGAGTGGCATCCTCGGTAAGCGTGCTGCCGGAAGGCGAGACGGACGTCACCCGGCCAGTCACCGAGCCAGCCCTCAGCCGGCGCGCCGCTCAGGGCTGAGCCTTCTAGGGGACTAAGGTCCCCTACGTCGCCGCAGCCGGCTTCAGTCGACGCCACAGCCCCTGCAGAGCCCGGATCACCCATCGCACCATCAGGATCGAACCCAGCAATAGCGCAAGCGTGATACTGGCTGCGGCCCAGGGATGCTGGGTGGCAAGCCACGTGATACCCACCGCACCAACATCTTCACTCGCGCTCAGGGCAATGTTCGACACAGGTTCCGGGCTGGGGGTGACCAGCGCCCGCGCCGCTGTCTTCGATCCATGGGCAGCCAAAGCGATCGCAGCACCCACGGCGGTGGCCAGTACCTGCATGCCCGGGCTCAGCTGAGTGGTGGCGCGGTAGGCCAGCAGCGCAGCCACCGGCACGCGAATAAACGTGTGCAGCGCGTTCCACAGAAGATCAAAACCGGGAATCTTGTCGGCGACAAATTCCACCGAGAACAGGGTTGCGCTCACGCCAATGACCCACCAGTCCGACAGCACCTCCAGGCCCGGCGGCAGGACAACCCAATGCGCATGGGCCAGCAGGCCCAGCGTCAGGACCGTCGCGTAGACGTTCAGCCCGGCTGCGAAACTCGCGGCGATGACTAGCGCGGCAATGGTGCTCGGCGTAAACGGCGGCATGGTGGGCATTCTACAGCCAGTCAAACTTCTTGAGCATCCACAGCACGATTCCGGTCGAAACCACCATCATGCCGACCACGATCTCGGTGCCGTGATCAGATTCAAGAAACGGTAAACCTCTCAGGTTCATGCCGTAAATGCCGGAGATGACCAGCGCAGGGAGTGCTATTGTGCTCAGCACCGTCAGCACCTTCATCACCTGGTTGGTGCGGTTCGCCACGCTCGAGAGGTACACGTCGAAGGTGTTATTGAGCAGGTCGCGAAGCGTCTCTAACGAATCCAGCAGACGCAACGCGTGATCGTAAACGTCTCGAAAAAATGGATACAACTCCGGCTGCAGGATGGAGCCGGATTCTCGCTGCAGCGACATGCAAGCATCGCGGAGATTCACCAGTACCCTGCGGAGCTCAATCAACTTGCGCTTCTGGTCGAAGAGATTTTCCAGGATCGCCGGAGAGGGGTTGTCGAGAACGCTGTCCTGCAGCTCGTCAATGCGGTCGTCGCTATGATCGATGGAGACAAAGTATGAGTCGACAATGCTGTCGGTGATCAGGTAAAGCAGCTTGGCCGGTTTCTCTTCCGGCCCCGCTTTCAAAGCGCGGTCAAAAACCTCTTGTCCGACGCAGTTGCGATCACGGACCGTGATCAGAAAATCTCGACCTACGAATAGGTATACGCTGGCAAAACCGATGTCCCCATCCTCTACTGACTGAATGTACTTGAGGATTAGAAACAGGTAATTGTCTGTTCCTTCCGCTTTGAGCCGTTCGTTGTTGCTGCGGCAATCCTCGATATGCAATGGGTGGAGTTGAAACTGCACCGCCAGCTCATCGAGTTTTGGGTCATTGGGATCGTCTAGGGCGTACCAGGACACGATGACCCTCCTCTGGAAGAGCAAAACATGATTAGCCTAAGGTTAGGTTAAAACCGGGAAATCCGAACATCGGAGTTCACTATGCAGGTCGGGTTGGCGCCGTTAAGATTCAGGCAAGCTATGAAGTTTACCAAGCCGGATCTGCATTTGTTCGTTCTTTTTATCTCCGCCCTGGTAATGTTTGCGCTCGCAGGCGCCAGAGTCATCCAGGCTTCGAACGATTTCGTGCCCGTTTACACCGGGGCGCGATGCCTGCTCCACGGCTGCAACCCCTACGACACATCCCAGCTGGAACAACAGTTTTATGAGGCGGGCGGCCACGCAACTGAGCTGCCTTCCTGGCAAATCGACGTCCCCGTCTACCCTCCTTCTACCTTCCTAGTCCTCTCCCCGCTAGCGCTACTCAGGTTTCCTGTTGCTCGGGTGCTCTGGTTCCTGCTGAATGGGTGCTTGCTTGTTACCGCTGCCCGGCTGATTCAGGATATGAGCCCACCGCAGCACCGGTGGTTGACCACCATACTGGTTTCCTACTTCGTGATCACTACAGAAATCGTGCTCGTACTTGGCCAGCCTGCAGTGTTCGCTATTTCGCTCGTGATCATTGGCAGCTACCTCTTTTTACGTGACCGCTTTCTCCCCGCAGGCGCCTCTCTGTTTCTGCTCAGCCTCGCAGTCAAGCCGCAAATCGGTGGGTTGATCGTGCTCTATCTGCTGCTCAGGAGAATTCACTGGCGCTACGCCGCGATGGCTATGGCTGGCGCGGGTGCTCTTTTGCTTTCTGCAAGCTTGATTCTTGGCCATCATCCGCGGAGTGCCGCATGGGCTTCCACTCTTCGCACGAATCTCTCTGCAACGTTGAGCCCGGGCGGCAGCGCTGACCCGCGGCCCGAAAATCAGCAAGCCATCGGCGATCTTAACCTGCAAAGCCTGACCAGCATTGTCTTCCCCGAAGCGCACACATTCAATGCTGTCGCCTACTCTGCCTTCCTGGTTCTCCTTGCGCTCGGGGTCCCGGTTGTGCTCCGCACCAGTGCAAACCAGGAAACGCACCTTATTTCTCTCGCTGCTTTGTCGGTGCTCACGTTGATGCCCGTGTACCATCGTTTCTACGACACTCGGCTGCTTCTGCTTTCCATCCCGGCTGTCGGAATCGTTTTTCAGAAGCGCCGCCTGCTAGGCGCTCTTATCGCAATTCTCACCTTTCTAGCGACTATTTCCATTCAATACCGGATTCAGATATTTCTTCTGCAACACGCAAAGTGGCAAAATGTCCTAGCAAACAAATTCCTGTTCATCCTTTTGCTGCGGCAGCAGAATCTGGAAATGCTGATCCTCTTCTGTCTTTACCTGGTTGCGATGTACTCCATCCGCTTTTCCAGTATCGCGGAGGCCGGATATCCAGTTCTCGAGCCGGCGGTTCCAGTTCCTCGATAGCGCCCGAGGCGGGGCTTTATAAGCTTCGAAGCTTAGAGGTCGAGACCCGCTCATTTCCCACATCTCAAAATCGAGATGTGGGGCACCCCCTGTTGTTACTCCCGGGAAGTCCCTACGAATTCGGTTTCACCGAATTCGCTTAGAGAATCTTTTTTCCGAAGGCGGAACAGATTAACTCCACCGCCAATTCGGCGGTTCTGTTGTGCTCATCGATGACCGGGTTCACTTCGACAATTTCAAGGCTCAGCAATCGTCCATGATCGGCCAGGATCTCCATCGCCAGATGCGCCTCGCGATAGGTGGCTCCGCCGCGTACCGGCGTCCCCACACCCGGCGCGTCTTCCGGATCAATCCAGTCCATGTCCAGCGATACGTGGTACCCTGCCGTCCCCCGCCCGGCTGCGCGCAAAGCCTCTTCCATCACGGTGCGCATACTCCGCTCGTCGATGTCGCGCATGGTGTACACCTCGGCGATCCCCGCGCGGCGAATATTCTCTTTCTCTGTTTTATCGATGTCCCGTACGCCAATCAGCACCGTGTTCTCCGGCGCAACTTTAGGCCCCCAGCCGAAGATATCCGACAGCCCCGCCGGACCCAGTCCGAGCAGCGCCGCCAGAGGCATACCGTGCACATTGCCGCTGGGGGAAGTTTCGGGCGTGTTGATATCGGCATGGGCGTCGATCCACAGCAAACCAATCTTTTGGTTGTGCCGGCGATAGAATTCAGCCACCCCGGAAACCGAGCCCGCGGCCACCGAATGATCCCCGCCAAGAATCATCGGGGTAACGCCTTCCTCCAGGGTCTGGAGCACGATGGAGGCGACCCGCTCACAGGTCTCACTGATCTCTTTAAGGTATTTGGCGTTCGCATCGCCGGCGTTACGCGTCTCCGCGATCGCCACTCCCACATTGCCGCCGTCACTGACCACGTGGCCCAGCGACTCAAGCCTGGCCTCAAGTCCTGCCACCCTGACCGCGGAAGGCCCCATGTCCACGCCGCGGCGCGATTGACCAAGGTCGAGCGGTGCTCCAAGGATGCGGATCTGGCGCGGCGGAAGCGACTGGACTCCACCGTGGACGAGGCTGCCGGGATTCCCTTCTTTCGCCATCACGGGTAGATCCGGTTAAGGGTTCGCGCGAACGGGATCGTTTCCCGCACGTGCTCCAGGCCGCACACCCACGCCACCACCCGCTCAATGCCCATGCCGAATCCAGCGTGGGGAACAGACCCGTAGCGGCGCAGATCCAAATACCAGGAGAAGGCCTCGAGCGGTAGATTGTGTTCTTCAATCCTCTTCTTCAGCAGCTCGTAAGAAGCCACACGTTGCGAACCCCCGATCACCTCCCCATACCCTTCCGGCGCCAGCAC
>CAZSUK010000522.1:0-11710 GCA_964609355.1 uncultured Acidobacteriaceae bacterium
TATTCACGAGAGCGTTGACAGCGACGAGTCCGTCTCCGGCAAAAAACCAGTCGTACTGAGGGCGGCGGCCATCCCTCGAGGGGCCGTACCCGGCAACCAGGCCGCAACCCAGAACTTCATTGCATACCCAGGCCTGATCTAATGCAATCTGTGCCCAGGCAAGTTGCTGATTGATCGCAGGGTCGGGAGTTTCGATGCGCAGAGTGTGGGCGAGCAGGTTGACGTAGTGAGCATGTTCCTCGGTCTCGAACTTGCTCTCCGCGTTAAGAAGGTCCTCGAGGCGGACTTTGGGGGCAGTGCCTGGGCTGTTACGAGCAACAATCACGGTTGCCGATTGATTGGCTTCGCCGCCGGCGCGGATGGTAAAAGCCAGTTGCCTGCCAGGGGATCCCGGCTGGGCACTGTTCAGGATCTCGTCATGGGCTACAACACCGGCAGAGCCAATCAATGCCTGGTACTTGTGCGTAGCTTCTGCGAGGACGTAAGCCGATGCGGCCGAATCCCAATGTGTGTTTTGCCCTCCCAGAGAAGCAGGCCACATGAGGTCCAGAACAGGCCTGAAGTGAACAATGATTTCGATACCGTGACGGCACTCTACTGCGTAGGTCACGTAAATGGCCTGCTCGTCAAGAGGTACGAATAGTCGTTCGCGGACAATGAAGTCAGGACCGACGTAAGTACGGGTAATGGCTTCAGGATCGTAGGTAACTCGCCGGAGCAAGGCGAAGCCGGTCACTTCGCTGGTTTCTCCGGCAGAGCGGAAGCCTACTTCGTAGCCACTCAGCAGTTGCAAGGGGTAGGCCCATAGTTCAAGGCCGCTGGATGCGTAACCCATAACGATGGCTTTGCTGCCGTGGGCAGCGATAAATCGTTCAGGGGCAACCGAACTTGTATCAAAGGGAAGCTGTGCCTGCACACGAGGGGCAAAGGTGAACGAGCAAAGCAAGAGGCCGACGATAGAAGCTTTGATTACCAGGTGAACTTTACCGTCTTTTCTACGTACCCTTCGCCCGGTCCGAACTGGACCTCCACCGATCGCAGTGATGAGTTGCCTGGCGCCGGGGTTTGCGCACCGTCTATTCGAGGCTTGGCATGGGTGTCGTTTACTCTCATCAGGAGAGTCTGATGGCTGTTCGCCATGCCGGATAAAGTCAATGTCAACGAGTTGGCCGAGGACTGCTGATCAATAACCTTGAGCTGCTGCGTCGTTGCTCCGGATTCAGGGAGAGCGTGGGCGAGCGCTACCTCCACCGCAGGCAGGGGGATTCGCAAAATGCCGCCGCCCCACTTCGCGCCCCCGGCGTGCGAGGCCAATACCACCTGCTGCGCAGACGGGCCTGCCGGTCGCACCATCATCGTGGTTCCCTCGCGAGTTATTTCCAGATCGACATTGCTGCCGGCTATCGGAACATGATGCAGTTGCGCCTTATCCCAATCGGCAGGAAGACTGGGGGTCACCGTAAGCCCGTGGCCGGCTTGATCCCACTCCAACCCAAACAAGCCTCGGACTACGGGAGATATGACCATGGCAGAGGACCAGAGCTGATGCGAGGTGCTGCGCCCAAAGGGAGCAAAAAACTGGCCGGAGAGCAACTCGGTTACCGCACCTGGATCCTGCGCCCAGGTCAGATCAGCATTCTGCATCAGGTGGGCATACGCGGAGAGACTACGGCCGTTGCGATACTCCGACACCGCGACCCAGCCGGTGTAGAGCGGCCACACGCTTCCCTGGTGATAGCTGATGGGATCGTAAAAAGATACCGTCGGACTCAGATCGCGCGTGCCCCAGTCAGTGGAGAACTCGGGCGCTGCCCAGCGATCGAACATGGGCTGAGCGTGTTGCAAACGGTAAGTGCCATCCCAGGAAGCAACCGAGGGAAAGATCGTAGGGCTTGTGTCTGTACTCCCGTCAGCATTGCGGCTGAAGGCGTAAAACCCTCCACCGGGAAGCAGATACTCCTTCTCGATCGTGGCGCCGATCTTCGAAGCACGGGCTTCGGCCTGCTCGGCGATGTCCGCGTGCCCCGTGGCACGTGACAAACCCGCCATAGCGGTGCTGGCTTGCTGATCGAGCGCGGCCAGATAGATTTCCTGGTGGGGCATGCCGGGTGGCCAGGATTCAACCCATCCTGAACCTTCCGTGTTCTCGTAGATGCCATCGCCGTCGGAATCATGGGTCGTTTCGAACGCCCAGGCCCGCTGCAGCGAGTCCCAGTTGGTCTTAATGAACTGGCTGTCGCCACTAATCTTCAGGTAATCTTCCGCGGCCATCAAAAACAATGCATCGGCATCGGCGGATGCGAACGCATACGGCAGACTCTTCCAATCCACTAAGTCTGCCGTCTGCGACCACTCATGGATGATTTTGCCTTCCGGGCTTTGCCGCTTGATCAGAAAATTCAGTTCATCCCGAGTCAATTGAAAATCGCCGTAGCTGTTCACCGCATACAAAGTCCACAAGGCGTCGCGGCCGAAATACCAGCCGAAGCCCGGCCTTGCGGAATCTCCCGAAGTATAGAAACCTGCAACCAGAGCGGTCTCAGCATGCGAAGGGGTGGTTTCAACCCGCAATTGGTCGATTGCCACCTCGGCCCAGGCGAACGCCTGATTAAGTTTTTGGTCTGGAGTTTCGATACTCAGGCGTTGGTCGACGAAGTTTTTAAAATGTTTTTGAGTGTCGCTGTAAAGTTCGCCAAGTCCACTGTCGAGAGCCTGAAGCTTTGAAGCAAATGCGGTCGTAGTAGCAGCCGCTGCTGTGTCCGCGGTAGTCATCAGCAGAGGATAGAATTTGTTGCTGTCCGTGGCCGGATCGAAATGTATCACAAACTGTAGCGGATAATTTTTGGGGCGCTCCTGATAGGGCGGAAGAATCCCATATTGCGCGGTGGGCATGGCGATAGCCGCGGCATGGTCGGGAAAGTTCAGATGCAATAAATAGAAACCCGAATTGCCCATCTTGACCCACTCAGGCGAGGGACGATCATCGGACAGCGCCGGCCACATGCGCAGCATTTGCGGAGTGAAGCTAAAGGTGAGCGTCATAGGGCGGACTGCCCGGATCTGATAAAAAGCCAGAGCACCGGCGCCGTCGGGCGCGTGTTGGGGTGCAAAGAGGATCTCGCGCACCGTGAAGTTGGCATGTGAGAAGGTGATGACGGTGCGGCCCGGTTGCACGTCAATGGTCGAGGCTTGTTCATTGACGTCAATGGGCACCGCGTAGTCTTTCATATTCGCCGTGATGCGCATGTCAGCGAAGATTTTCCAGGGAAAAACCCATGCTTCAAACGATCCATCCTGCTGGCCGAGCAGTGCTCCACGGGGACCTATCACGCTGAAAGGCTTGACCGGCATGATGCCGCCGATAATCCTGGGCTGGCCCGGTTGCTCAACAGAGAAAGAAGGTAGCAGGGGCAAATCGCCCGGCGGCTCGGCGGCCCGCAAAGACAGAGAAACCGCAAACGTCAGGAGAGTGACAATCGACCAGGCTTTCATAGTCCCTTCCATCTAACCACGTCTGGACTATACGGGAGAGACAAAGAGGCAGGCGGTGGTTGCGGGCGCCTGCCTCTTTGTGAAACAAGATCAAAACTGGAACATCAAAACTGGAACCTGGCCGAAAACTGCAACCGGCGCATGGTGGTTCCGTCCTGTGAGGCAACAATGTCAGTGATCAAACCTGAGCTGGTTCCGCAATCGACGCAACCACTTGGATTGTTGAGGTTGGGGTGGTTGAACAGGTTGAAAGCCTGCGCAGTGGCCTGGAAGTGCAGTCTCTCGGTCAAATTGAACGTCTTAGCCACAGCCAGATCGGTGTTAATAAGACCCGGACCAAAGAGAGAGTCTCTTTCGATGGTTCCAAAAGTTCCCGGGTTGGGACGGACGTAAGCTCCCGATACCTGACCCGCATAGGCAAGAGTGGGTACAGGATTGAAGTAAGCCACGCTGTGTGAAATTGGATTGAACCCTTGCTTGCCCAGAGTGGCCTTTGGCGCCCCTGGAGCCACCGCATTGGGGCGGCAGAGAGTGCCGCCCTGTCCATCAATATCCTGGTCCTGGGTGCACAAGCTGTAAGAGGGGGTGAAAGGCAAACCACTCTCAGCAGTCAAAGTGCCATTTAGCGCCCAGCCGCTGGCCAGCTGATTCGCCCATCCATGCAGGTTGCCCCCGATCAGCTTACTTCTCCCAAACGGAAGATCCCAGTTGCCAGTCAAGACGAATGCATTGGTACGGTTATAGTAGCTATTTCCGTAGTCAGCTCTGGAATTGATAAAGAAGTAGTCCGACTCGTGTGCGCGCGCGTGAGACCAGGTGTAATGGGAGAGAAGCTGGAAGCCCTGCGCATAGCGTTTTTGAAAAACGACCTGTAGCGCCTGGTAGCTTGTGGTCGCCTCGTTGGCGTTGTAGCGCAGCGCTTGGGTCCACCCAAAGGGAGCGCCGAAGTTCACCCCGAGATCTGCCTGGGCGGTACCGTCAAAGTACGGATAGCGTTCATCTGTGGTGTAGGGCTGACCGGTCTGGGGATTGATGGGTAAATTGCAGCCCACAGGAGCGTTACTGCAATTGAATCCGGCGAGGGTTTGCTGATTTGGATTGGCCTGGTTTGAGGAATCGAACATATTGTGTATCCCGTGACTGCCTACGTAGCCAATCTGCAGGGCGGCACTGCTGGAAAGCTCGTGCTGGATCATCAAGTTCCATGAATCCAGGGTGGGTATCCGCATGGTGAGCGGACGGGTGGGCTGTTGAATACCGTTGGGCAGGGGATAATTCCCGCTTGCTGGAATGGCCGGGAAGTTATAAGCGGGCGGACCCTGGTTCAGATTGAAGGCGTAGTAGCTCACGTTCGGCGCGACCAGGTTCTGCTGCACCGCAGTGGGATACGAGAACGTCAACACCTCACCGAAAGTGTCGCCCGACCAGCCCATTCCATAGGTGCGGCCGTAACCGGCACGAACCACCGTGTTCCGATGCCACTGCCAGGCCAACCCTACGCGCGGAGATAAATGTGTGTATTCCATATTGACGTTGAGGTTGTTTCCATACGGACCATATCCCGCGATACGGACATTGCCGGTATTCAGGTCGAGCAGGCCGCCCTGGCCTTTGCCGGCAACGGATTCGGGGAAGTACAGATCCCAGCGCAAGCCATAGTTCAGGGTCAGGGTCTGGGTAACTCGCCATTGGTCTTGTCCGTAAAAGAACCACCGCTTCTGCCGCTCGGCGGCGGCGGTATTTTGCAGGACGGTGCGGAAGAAATTGTTGACATCGCCCAACAGGAATGTGGCGAAGCCTACGCCCTGGCTACCCGGGCCGGCAGTGACCGACTCAGGAAATTGAAACTGCCCGGAAAGCAGGTTGTTGTTATTTACGCCGATGAGGTGGTTCAGCGCCCAACGAATGTCTCCGCCAAAGCGGATGTTGTGGTTGCCGACGGTGTGAGACCAGTTGTTCACCCACTGAAACTGGCTCTCGACCTGGTCGTATTTGTTGGCGGAGGTCCCAAAGGTGATCGAGTTACCGCCGTTGACGCCGTTCGCGGGCACAGCGATCTGGAATTGTGGCAGCCCGCCGTTCAGTGCGAGATCTCCCTGGTTCACGCCCGGTATGCCGAGTTGGGTGCCGAGAGGCTGGTTGTAGTCAGGCCCTTCCTCGTTGATCGAAAGGCGAAACCAGCCAAAGCGAAAATCAGTCAGCCAGGTGGTTGACAGCGCGTAGTCACCGCCACCTGCGATGCTCTGGTCGAGTGCGTTGTCGGTTCCAGCAAAATTCCCCAGTCCAAAGCCTTCACCCCCGGCGGCTCCAAAAACGGGAGCGCCATTGAGGCTTGAGTTGAACCGTGTATACCGCCCGAAGAGATGAAAATTCTGTCTGAATTGGTCGTCAATGCGGACGTCAAACTGGTCAGTATCGAAACCGCCGGAACCGGAGCCGGCGTAATTGTTATAGATGCTCCCGTTGCCAAAATTGGGCAGCGGCATCATCTTTATCAGGTTCACGGCTGGAGCCGACAACCGGCCCGCCGGAATGATATTTCCTGCAAAAGGCGCGCGGCCTGCTGTACCGGCCGGATTGGTCTCAGGGTCGAAGATCTGGTAGGTCGAACCACCGCCCAAGCCTGGGTTGAGATAGTCGCTGAGATCGCAGTTCCCGCCCGAAGCGCAGGTGTTGTGCGCAGTTGCCGTGGGCACAGTTTGCAGCAGCGTAACCCCGGTCTTCTCACGTAGGCCCTGGTAGTCCCCAAAGAAGAAGAGCTTGTCCTTCTTAATGGGGCCACCGACCGCCCCGCCAAACTGGTTGTGAACGAACGAGGGAATTGATCCTGGGGTCAGCTGGGTAAACGGATCACGGGCTTGCTGGGCATCGGACCGGCGATACAGGAAAGCCGAACCGTGGATATCGTTGCTGCCTGATTTGGTTTGTGCTGCCACCAGCCCAGCTACGGCGTTGCCAAACTCGGCGTCGTAATTCTGTGAGGTGACCTTCATCTCTGAGACGGCATCAAGGTTGGGATTGATGACCTCGACACCCTGGATCGGATCCTGATTGTCGGTACCGTCAAGTTCATAGCCGGTGGCAAAAGGCAGCTGGCCGTTGACCTCAATCTGTTGGCTTTGTTGCGGATTGGTCGCCTGGCCCACGCTCCAGCCAATGTAGGTGGTACCAGGCGTGAGCAGTTCGAACTCGGTAAAGTTCCTTTGCAGGTTGGGCAAATCCGAGACCGCCCGGGCGTTCAGGATGGTGCTGACATCGGCGCGGTCGGTCTGCAGCAGGGGAGCCGCGTCGGTGACGGTCACCGTCGTAGCCGCTGCACCGACTTGCAGACTAAGGTCCACTTTGGGAGAGGTGTCTGCGTAAACCACGACGTTGTCGGCGCTGACCTTGGTGAAGCCGGACGCCTCGGCATCCACCCGGTAGGTGTCGGGAATCAGGTGCTGTACCCGGTATTGTCCATCTCCGCTTGTCTGCGTGGTGACCGTTGTTCCTTTGGCCACGTCGGTGACGGTAACGGTCGCGTTTGGCACGACGGCGCCTGTGTTGTCGCTGACTGTCCCAAAAATTGATCCATAAACAGCCTGTGCACGTGCGGCTGGAACAAACGTGATTAACAAAATTGCTTGAATTATGGTGAAAGCCTTAAGCCATCCCTTGCTCTGCATACCGTGCCTCCTCAAATCTTTTTGCCAATGTTTTCAACGGGTTTATGTGTTCCGAGTGCCCATTCGAGAGGCACAGCGGTGGTTCATTTTTTTGTTTGCGGGAAATCGAACAGGATCGCAAATTGCAGCAACTGCATCTAAAGAATGGTGCTAACCGTCTCCGAAGGAATGGACGGGGAGTGCCGCTGAACCTTCGAGATGTTCCATGCGCCGGATCTGCGAGTCCCGAACGCTTTATTAGCCTCTCTGTTGGAGGCCTTACTGCCAACGTTTTTTACGGTGAATTGACAGTGAAGAGTAGTCAAAGGACCCCTGCTGTGAAGCGATCGACAGATTTGACATCCGTAATTCACACGTCAACTCTCGATCCACGCCGGACCCTGATCGAGCGGGTGATCTCCAGCAATCAGTTTCGAACCTCAGTTCGATTGCGCGAGTTCCTGCACTATATTTCCGAGTGTGCGATCAAGGGATGTCCTGAAGAGGCGACCGAGCAACAAATCGGTGTTCACGTTTTTAATCGTTCGCCCGGTTACAACTCCAGCGAAGACAGCATCGTGCGAACCCACGCTCGCCTGCTGCGACAAAAGTTGGCGGAGTATTTTTCTACGGATGGGCTGGCAGAATCCACGATTGTTGAAGTTCCCAAAGGCCATTACCTGCCCATTTTTCGTCTGCGCCATTCAGAGCCACCACCGGCTCCGTTTCCCATGCCTGCCGAGGCGCCGCCGGAGAGGGCGAAGTTTCTTTCCAGCGCAGGCGGCTTCTGGAAGTCAACGCCGTTGGGGATCGCGTTGGGCATTTTGTGTGTTCTGGTGGTTGCGGCCTCTGCCATCGTGATCCCGAGAGCCCGGCCGAAAGCTCCCACGGCGAAGTCCCCCATCGAGAGATTTTGGGCTCCCTTTCTTACTGGCGATCCGCCGGTGGTGATTTACAGCAACGCGCGTTTCTCGGGTGATTCCAGGACTGGTCTGCGCTATATTCCGGCTGGAGACAGTTCGAAGGAGGTCGTCGATCATTACACAGGGATCGGTGAACTGACCTCCGTGTATGAACTCACCAGGCTCTTTGACAGCCACCAGGCCACGTTCGTATTGAAGCGAAGTTTGCTGGTTACCTGGGACGAGGCGAAGCTCAGAAACCTTGTTTTTATCGGGTCGCCGGCCGAGAATCCGTCGTTAAATGTAGTTCCGTCGATGACTGACTTCACGCTGACGACAGGAGCGGGATACTCGGGATTCGCAAATCGCCACCCTCTTCCCGGTGAGCCTGAGGTTTACTCCCGGCCCGAGCACCCACTCACCAGAGATTACGCAGTGATTGCGCTGATGCCGGGTGTGCAATCAGGGAAGCGCACGCTCATTTTTAGCGGGTTGACAACTTTGGGAACGCAGGCCGCTGTCGAATACGTCTGCCGAAAAGAGAACGTGGCGGAGTTAATGAAGGTGATCTCATCACCATCGGGAGAATTAAAACCTTTTGAGGCGCTGCTCGCAGTGACGCTGGAAGGCGGGGTCCCGCTACAGAGCAAGTTGATTTCGGTGCGCGTGCACTAGGCGAGATACGCTCACTGCATGGGCTGAAGTTTTAATTGGCTCGAGGTGTGGATCTGCGAAGCCGTTGCCAGCTCTCGCTTGGCGTCTTCTTCTTTTCCCATCGCCCGGTAGGCCTGCCCCAGCAGGGTGTGGGTGATGTAATTGCCCGGATCCATCTTGGCCGCGTGTTGCAGGTAGATGGCCGCGCTCTGCGGATCGTTGCGGCGTAAGAAAACTTTTCCCATCTGAATGAATGGTCCAGTGCTCGAAACATCGAGAGAAATGGCCCGTGTTAAAGCCTCCTGCGCTTGTTGATATTGTCCTGTCCTGGTATAGACGTCCCCCAGGCGGTCGTAGACTGCCGGATAGGCGGGATTGATCGCACGCTCATGCTCGAATTCTTCAAGCGCGTGCGCGACGTCAGACTTGTACAGGTAAACCTCACCCAACATGAAATGGGCCATGGGGAGATTGGGTGAAATTTCAAGCGCCTTTTGCGCGTCCTGCGCTGCCAGCTCGGGAAGATTTGCGTCCATCAACATGCCGCCGGTCAGCAAATAGGCAGCGGCGGAGTTTGACTCTACGCCATATTGCGCCGCAAAGGCTCCGCGGGCGTCGTCGTAGCGCCGCGCATTCATGTAGCACAGTCCGAGGACATGATTCGCATCGGCGTTCGCATTGGGCATCCACTGCCGCACGCGTTCCAAATAAGGGATGGCCGCCACCGGCTGACCCAGTCGATAGAGCGTCAAGCCGCGCATCTGGACTGACTCCAGATCGCCTGGATCTTCCGCCATCGCCGCAGCGAACGCGCGCTCTGCATCAACCAATTTACCGCTGCGATAGTCGGCGATGCCGAGCTCACGGTTGGCGCCCTTGGCATTCGGGGTCGCGCTCTCGCCGAGGCAAAACAAGGGCACGAGCGCAAAGATGAGGAAGCGGAGTTTCTGCATAGCCCAATAAAAGAATACGCCCGCGAGTGCTAGCATTTGCAAAATGGCTGTTTGGTACAGAGTGCTGGCGGCAATGCTCGCTGTTGCACCGGCTCCCTATCCCGCGGATACCGTTCATCCTCTACCTGCGTGGTTTGTGAATGTAGCCCCGCAAGCGGGCCTGCAGATGAACAACATCAACGGCGATTTGAATACCAAGAAGTACATCATCGAGACCACCGGCAGTGGCGTCGCTGTCATCGATTATGACCATGACGGCTGGCCCGACATCTATCTGGTCAACGGTGACACGTTGGATAGAAGCAACCAGCATCCCTCCGGACATCTCTACCACAACAATCGCGATGGCACGTTTAGCGACGTGACTCTCAGATCCCGACTCACGGCGAGCGGCTGGGGCCAGGGAGCTTGCGTGGGTGACTACGACAATGATGGATTCGATGATTTGTATGTCACGTATTACGGGTCCAATAGGCTCTACCACAATGAACACAATGGCACGTTCAAAGAAGTGGCCGCGGCTGCCGGGGTTGCCGGGAGCGGCGCTGAGTGGGGATCGGGTTGCGCCTTTGTCGATTATGATCGCGATGGCAAGCTTGACCTGGTGGTCGCAAACTATGTTCGCTTCGATGTAAAGACTTCCCCAAAACCGGGAGAGGGGCAGAGGTGCATCTGGAAAGGGGTGCCGGTGATGTGTGGGCCGCGCGGCCTCGACTCCACCCCCAACGTGCTCTACCACAACCTTGGCGGCGGGCGTTTCGCTAACGTAAGCAGGAGCAGCGGGATAGAAAAAACCAACGGGCATTATTGTCTGGGCGTTTCGACGCTCGACTACAACCGGGATGGTTGGCCCGATATTTACGTGGCCTGCGATAGCACGCCGAGCATTCTCTATCGCAACAACAAGGACGGGACGTTTAGCGATGTGGCCGTGGATGCATCTGTGGCCTTCGACGAAGACGGCCGCGAGCAGGCGGGGATGGGTGCTACGATTGGCGATTTTAACGGCGACGGTTTGCCCGATATTTTCAAGACCAACTTTTCCGACGACACCTCGTCGCTCTACC
Source organism: uncultured Acidobacteriaceae bacterium (assembly GCA_964609355.1). Classification (GTDB taxonomy): domain Bacteria; phylum Acidobacteriota; class Terriglobia; order Terriglobales; family Acidobacteriaceae; genus PALSA-350. Next base: position 10,713 of record CAZSUK010000522.1, read on the forward strand.
AGAACAATGGAGACGGAACCTACACTTCGAAGATATTCGACGCCGGTATGGGGTTGAATACCCAGTATCTCGGCTGGGGGGTCATGTTCTTCGATATGGACAACGATGGCTGGCCCGACATTCTGATCGCCAACGGTCACGTATATCCCGAAGTGGATACGGCGCACTTAGGAGCGAGCTATAAAGAGCCGCGCCTGGTCTATTGGAATCAAGGCAATGGGAAATTCAAAGACATTAGCCGCGCCGCGGGCCCGGGCTGCGCAGAGCCGGAATCCAGCCGCGGGCTGGCCATCGCTGATTTTTGGAACGATGGCCGTATCTCTGCCACGATCAACAACTCGGGAGCGAAACCGATGCTGCTGGTAAACCAGGCCGCGAACACGAACCACTGGGTCGGGATTCATGTTGTGGGTGTGCAATCAAATCGTGATGGCATCGGGGCCAATGTCCGCCTGTCCGCAGGCGGCAAAAGCTGGGTGCAAGAAGTGCGCAGCGGGTCGAGCTATCTCTCCAGCAGCGACCTGCGGCTTCACTTCGGCATCGGCGCCGCTACCAGGATCGACAAGGTAGAGATCGACTGGCCCAGCGGGCGCAAAGAGTCGTTTCCTCCTCCGCCGGTAGACCGCGTGGTCAGCCTAACGGAAGGGACCGGCGCGACAGTCGCCCCACCCTAGACAAAGCCAGAGCAGCGAAGGCGATCACCATGGGAAAGCATTCCAGCGTGTATCGCGGCTCGGGCCCTTCAAGGGTCGCCAGCAAGATACTGCGCAGCACGATATAGGCCACCATGGGGAGGGTAAATCTTGGCCAATAGAACGCTCCGATCAAAGCTGCCAGGATGTAGAGAAGATTGAGCGCTCCATAGGCATACGAGATTTGGGTTTCTTCGTGGTGCAGGCGGTATTGCCACCAGCGCAGTTCTATGTTGAGCATCTCCACCCGGGGGCGCAGCCACATCCCGGCGAGCCGCAGCAGTGGCAGCGTCACGTAATAGCGAA
>CAZSUK010000523.1:0-6331 GCA_964609355.1 uncultured Acidobacteriaceae bacterium
ATGCACGACAATCCGGAGCATCGCTGGACATTGCAGGAGCTGGCGGAGCGGGTCGGGATGTCACGCTCGATCTTCGCTCTCAAGTTCAAAGAAACGGTTGGCGAGACACCGATGGAGTATCTGACACGTTGGCGGATGCTATTGGCCGGCGATAAATTGAAGACTGGCGGCAACTCTCTTTCCGATATCGCTTTATCGCTTGGCTATGAATCCGAGAGCGCCTTCGGTAAAGCATTCAAAAGGGTCATGGGCTGTTCGCCGAAACAATACAGCGGCAGCTCCACGCAGCGTCCTTCAACCCCCAGGGAAGCTAGCTACGAGCAGAGGGAACTGACCGCGGCGCGGTAGACGAAGGCTTCAGATGGAGGGGCCTCACGAGGGCGCAATCACGACGGACGCCTCGCTCGTGAGCAGGCGAAAGGTGAATGACTCCTGAAGATAAAGCCGAACCGTCGTGTCCGTTTGCGCGAGATAACCGATGGAGATATCTTGCCCAAGGTTCAGTTCGAAATCGCCACCACGCGTGGTCAGGACAAACGCGCCCTCAATAGCCGGAGCCCAGATGATGTTGCCGTCGACAATGCGCTTGACGTGTTCCAGGACGGGGTAGCCGTGGTCGCGCGTTTCCGCCAGCTGCGTATAAGCTTTGGCTCCGAGTAAAACCGAGTATGGCCCGTTCACACCGACCAGGCGGAGTTGGCTCAACGCCTGAGCCACAGCGTCCGGATAGTCTCGAACGTCGGCGGGCAGAGTCATGATCGGGTTGCTGGTGCCCTCGCGAATGCCCTGGATATTCGCGCCTGGGTAGCCATTGAAGATGGCCCGGTCCTCGGCAAACGCGATCTTCTTCGCTGCGTCCTTGGCGGGTTGCCAATCGGAATCTTCTGCGCCTCGCTCCACATCATCGATCGCCGCGCGCGTCAGCTCGAAGGGAACGCGCAATTCCACCAGGGCCTTGACCTCCCGCTGCCTGGCGAGAATATCTTCCGCAGGGGGCGCGATCGAGAGCAAATGGCCCGTGCCCACTGCCGCCAAGCCAATGCCGCTGGGGGTCGGTACGTCGACGACCCGCCGGCCGGCGAGATAACGCTTGAGCGTTCGAGTGGTCTCCTCTTCGATCTCTGCCCACGCGGCGTCAGAGATCGGGGCCAACTCGCGATGGAGGTTATTCATTTCGTTCTCCTCTCAGCGATCCTATCCCAAGTGAAGCGTCCGCAGGGGGTGTGACCGGCGGATCCGGTGCCACCGGCGGCGCGGCAATGGCTGCGGGCTGCGTGTCACCGGCATCGTCAAGAAAAGTTGCCGAGGGTGCAAAGAACAAGCCCCCGGTAACGGCCCGGCTAAAATCCAGCAGCCGGTCGTAGTTGCCCGGCGGACGGCCCACAAACATATTCTCAAGCATCTGCTCGGTGATCCGCGGCGTACGGCAGTAGCCGATGAAGTAGGTACCAAATTCGCCGCGGCCCGGCTGCCCGAAGGGCATGTTGTCCCGAAGAATTTTGACCTCTTTCCCATTCTCTTCGATGACGGTCAGGGCGCTATGGGCCGAGGTAGGTTTTACCCCATCTTCCAGCTCGATATCCGTCAGTTTCCTGCGGCCGATAATGTTCTCCTGCGCCTCCGTGGAGAGAGCATTCCATGCCTTCATATCGTGCAGGTATTTCTGCACCAGCACATAGCTGCCGCCGGCAAAGCCCGCATCCTCTTCGCCTACCAGCGCAGACTCGAGGGCCAGGGCGCCCCTTGGATTCTCCGTGCCGTCGACGAAGCCGATCAGGTCGCGATCCTCAAAGTAGCGAAAACCTTGCACCTCGTCGTCAACCGACACTGCGTCGCCGATGCGTGCCATGATTTGCGTTGCCAACTCAAAGCAGATGTCCATTCGTGAGGCACGAATGTGAAACAGCACGTCGCCCGGAGTAGCAGGAGCATAGCGATTGCCCGACCGGAATTCCCGGAAAGGATGCAATTCAGCGGGCCGGGGCTTGCCGAAGAGCTGGTCCCAGGCATCGGATCCGAAGCCCGCGATACACGTGAGGCCGGCGTCTATGTCGCGGAACTCGACCGCGCGAATCACCCCGGAAAGATCCCCGCAAAACGAGCGCAGCGTCGCGTAACCCTCCGGCTTGACAGTGACAACAAGGAAGATCGCTGCGCGCGTGAGCGGTCCGAGCACCTCTTGCGGAACAGGAACCTCGTCCATCGTCATCCGGCTTGCCTCGTTCTGCTGCGATTCTCATTCATGCTATCCCGCATCTCCGTGAACATAAATCCTCGGGCAGGAATTCGCAACGGATGGTCAGGTTTTGGTAGAAACAGCAACGCCAGCCCCGGAGGGCTGGCGTCGTTGATCTGAAACTCGATAGGCCGAACTAGGCCGATGCTGCGGGAACAAAGCCGTCGCACCCGCTGATCGGGGTCACCTTCAAATGAAGGTTCGCGTGCCTGGGGTGCCCACACTCGTCTATGAACGACTCATCTGCCTTTTTGGTGGTGAGAATGCTCACAAGCACATCACTCTTATGGTGCTCGCCAAAATGACCGCAAACACCGCACTGTCCGTCATGAATCGACTGCATCTTCCACCTCCTTGGTCTAATAGACTCTGTCACTCTCGACGAGGTTGCCTTCGGCGCGGTTATATACCATTCCGTGACGGGTTTGTCTCGTGGGTCGAATCTGCTGGACGCAGGGCCGACGTCGTGTTTCTCATAGAGAGGATGGCTTCTTCGATGGCGCGACGGGATCGACGCACGCTCTGGGTTCGCCTGGTCGCATCCCTCATTCTCTTGCTGAGCTTCTTCGTGCATCGGGCGCAGGCCCAGACCGCACCTCTCCCTGAGCTCCAATCCGCCGACCCTTTTCTTGCTGAGCTATTCCGCCATAGCGGGTCCACAGGAATGGTAGTCGTGCTTGTCCGCGACAATCAGACGTGGATGCAAAGTTATGGCCAGACCTATCCTGGCTCCCACCAGAAACCCAACGCCGACTCCCTCATCCGTCTTTGCTCGTTGTCCAAGATCATGACGACGGACTTGCTGGTGAAGCTGGTTGCGGATCGGCGCGTGTCCCTCTCCGATCCTTTGCAGAAGTTTGCTCCCCGCAACGTCCGCGTTCCCGTGCTCACGGTGCGTGGCCAGAGCAGTCGCCCCATCACCCTGTTGGATTTGGCCACGCACACTGCCGGCTTTCCCCGCGAAATCGCCTACCCTTCGGGCGACAGCGGTCATTTCACGTTTCCCGATTACAGCTTTCGTTGGCAATGGCTTCCTGGTTATCGGCTGCGCTTTCCTCCCGGAACCGCCGCACACTATTCCAACATCGGGTTCGATTTGCTCGGCGACGCTTTGTCGGCTGCTGCCGGCAAGCCTTACCCGCAGCTCTTTGCCGAGCGCATCGCAAAACCCCTTGGCCTGCGCGACACAACAGTGAGTCCCACCCCCGGTGAGTGCGCTCGACTTCTCATTCCGGCCAGGGACGGGGGCCGATGCACGGACACGACAGCAGCCGCCGGTTCCGGAGGTATGTATTCCACCGCGAATGATATGTCGCGTTGGCTTAAATACCTCCTCGATCTTCCCGGCGTCTCCATGCACCAGGATCCATCCGCGACGGCGACCTACGTCCAGGTCACGCAACTCCGCTGGACCCAGGGTCTCGCCCGCGCGGGTACCCCCACCGGGATCGGCCTGGGGTGGATACGCATCAACCAGCCCGAGGATCCAGCCACGATCATGGAGAAGACCGGCGGCGGGGCTGGCTACAACACCTATATCGCGCTGATCCCGGAGCGTCGTATTGGCATATTTCTTGCTGCCACTGATGGCAGACACGAAGGACCGAAGTTCTTCGGCGGCAGCAACGATCTGCTTAGCTATCTCGCCGGTCTTACCCCGGTGTTGGCTGACTCCACGCAACTGGCCTCGGACCAGCATCGCTCGAGTGTGCCGATGCACGACGCCACCGTCCATAAGCATCACAAAAGCCCGGCCAGGCAAGTTGCTCGGGCGGCTGTCGCCGGACAGTAACGATTACAGATCGGAAAAAGAAGATCACAGCAAAATTTTTCAAATGATAACAAAATTGCGCAATACCCCGGGGTGCCCGCAGGCTACCATCGGGTATGACGGCAAACAGGGAACGCAAGCTATTCACACCGCTCGAAATTGGACCCTATGTGCTGAAGCATCGGGTGGTAATGGCCCCGCTGACGCGCAATCGATCTGAACAACCCGGGGACATTCCCGGCACCATGATGCTCGAGTACTATTCGCAACGAGCTTCCGACGGCGGGTTTATTATCACCGAGGCCACTTCGATCTCTGCCGCAGCGCGTGGGTGGTTTGGGGCGCCGGGCATGTACTCGGACCAGCAAGTCGAAGGATGGAAGAAGATTGTCGATGCGGTCCACGCCAAGGGCAGCCGCTTGTTCTCGCAGTTGTGGCACACCGGCCGCTCATCGCACATCGCGACCAGTGGCCTGCAGCCGGCATCAGCCTCAGTGAACCCCCCATACTGGGCAGATAAGTCGCATCTTGTGTTAGGGCCCGACGGATGGACGCTGCCCTCACCACATCGGGCATTTGACCTGGTGGAGATACCAGGCATCGTGGAAGATTACGGCAAAGCAGCCATGCGCGCTAAGGCTGTGGGATTCGACGGGGTAGAACTGCATGCCGCAAATGGCTATTTGCTCGATCAGTTTCTTCAGGACGGCAGCAACAAGCGTACCGATGCTTATGGCGGATCCATTGAAAACCGGTCGCGCCTTTTACTGCAAATAGTGGAAGCAGTCGCTTCTGTCTGGGGCGGCGATCGTGTAGCGGTACGCATAGGGCCGGGCGGCACGTGGAATGGCATGTCAGACAGCAATCCGCAGGCTTTGTTTTCCTATCTCGCCGAGCAGTTAAACCATTTTGGGCTCGCCTATTTGCACATCATTGAACCGCGGGTGAAGGGCAATGTTGTTCTGGTCGATGGACTGGCGGCTGTGGCCTCAGAACAACTACGCAAGATCTACAAGGGCAAGATCATCGCCGCAGGTGGATTTGAACCGGAGACAGCGGAAACGATCGTGGAGAAAGGTGACGCCGATGCGGTTGCCTTCGGGCGTCATTTTGTGGCGAACCCTGATTTGCCCAAGCGCATCGAGTCGGGCGTCAAGCTAAATGACTACGATCGCGAAACCTTCTACAGTTTTGGGCCTCATGGCTACACCGATTACCCGTTTTATAAAGCTCTCGTTTCCGCTTGAAGACAGCCATAAACTGGGGCTCCCAAAGCAGCCCCAGTCCTTCTCTCGTGCTCACCTGATCTTTCCGCCCGGGCTGCCCCTATACCGGTCACTTATTCGGAAACAAGAAGCGCAACAAGTCTCCTTTTCAGGTGTAGGTGGCATTCCTCCGCCCTTTAGGCTTTGGTGACCATCGCAGGCGGTTCAAGCAAGTGCGTGATGACTTGGTATCATGGTCCCGAAAATCAGGGTGCCCGGAGGTAATCGCGTGAAGTGGACTGCTTGTTGTGTGCTCCTGGGCGCATTGCCACTCACTGCTGTCCTGGCGGACGGGCCCACGGCGCCGAACGGCCGGCATTATCTGTCTCAGCCGCTGGTCAGCTCCATCTATACCGCGGATCCGTCTGCCCATGTTTTCCATGGCAAGATCTACGTCTATCCGTCTCATGACGTACCCACGGACATTCCGGACGATGACCTGGGCAGCGAATACGCAATGCATGATTATCGAGTGCTTAGCATGGAGCGCATCGGCGGCCCGGTGAGCGTGGGTCCAGTCGCGCTCGACGTAAAGGACGTGCCCTGGGCATCGAAGCAATTGTGGGCTCCTGACGCGGCTTTTCGTAACAATATTTATTACCTTTATTTTCCGGGCCGCGACAAGCAAGGAGTCTTCCGCATCGGGGTTGCGACGTCGAGCAATCCCCTGGGCCCGTTTAAAGCCGAGCCCGAACCGATCAGAGGCAGCTTCAGTATTGATCCTGCTGTGTTCACCGATACGGATGGCCAGAGCTACATGTATTTCGGTGGCATCTGGGGCGGGCAGCTTGAGAACTGGACCAGCGGACAGTTCGTTGCGGGCTCAACCACCGATCGAAAGCAGGATGATAAGCCTGCGCTGATGGCGAAGGTGGCGAGGCTGACGGCTGACATGAAGCAGTTTGCGGAGCCGCCTGGGGATGTGGTCATCCTGGGTGAAGATGGCAAACCGTTGCTGGGTGGCGACCATGAGCGCCGTTTCTTCGAGGCTTCCTGGATGTTCCGGCGCAACGGGGTTTACTACTTCACGTATTCGACGGGGGATACCCACTTTCTTGC
>CAZSUK010000524.1:0-5079 GCA_964609355.1 uncultured Acidobacteriaceae bacterium
TTGCCCTTCAACACCCCCTGGTGATCGCCCGCGTAAATTGTCAGGCTACCCAGCCGCCCAGCTTCGGAGTAGGTGTGCAAGGGGACCTGATCCGGCTTATCCAACCCCACTTGCTTTACCTCCAGATTCACCACCCCCGCCTGCTCCGAGTCGAGCGGCATGTCAACCTGGATCTCATTCGGCTTGACCGCTTTCCAGGTCGCGTCCAGCGATTTACCCTGCGCATCCTTGATCGTGACGCCGTCGACGCATGAAACCTCAGCGGCATCCAGATGCACGGTGTCCTTACGGCCGACGATCAGCGCATGCTGGTCGGCGGAAGCCAGTGTCCACTGTTCCGGATGAGCGCTGGCAAGATGAAAGGTCGGTCCCTCAAACGGCTCAAAACCCCAATAGCCATGCAGTGTTCCGGTCACCGTGGGAGCCAGCTTCTGCGCCTCTAATGCTTTTGCATCGAGGACAAATCCGCCCTGCATCGCATCGGGCGTTGCGGGAATGTCAACGTTCTGTCCCGCCTTGTTTTGCACTCGCAAAACAAAATCATGCGCATAGCCGGTGGAAAAAATATACGGCGCACCCACCACCGGGAGCACCAGCGGCTTGGTTTGTGCGCACAAGGTGTTCTTGGCATCGACCGCATGGATCACTGGAAAGTCTGCCGCCTGCACGGTAGGCAGACCCACCACCAGGACGGACTGCGGCTTGTGGAAAGATGGCGGATTATTCAGCTTGAGTGAAAGCGTATCGTCCTTGGGCATCGCCAGCGCCGGCAGATACTGGTACTCCGCGGTGTGAAAGCTGTCCAGGATCTTCGCCATATCGATAACCGTGCCCACATACACGCTGTAGTAGCCGCCACCCGCCTGTTGGGTGTACGACATCTGCGACAACATGTCACCCGCTGAACCACCGGTAAGCTGCTGCACTACGCTCTGGCTGCGACCGTTGTCGAGCACCAGGCTGTCGGGGTTCTGCATCAGGCACGGCGCCTGTTGTTCTGTAGGTTTATCGAAACACTGCTGATCGACCTTGATGTTGAGGCTTCGCGCCAACAGCTTCGTCTTGTCTTCGGTTGCCTTGGGATCACCGTTGTCTACAGTTTTCACACTGGCCAGGTAGGTATCGAGGCGAGCTCGATCAAGGCTGGCCTGGTGCAGGTCTTGTGCTGCACGCACGAAAGCGCCGGGACGTCCGCGCACAGCATTGCGGAGCGTGGGAAAGTCGCCGCCAGTTTCCGGAGCGAGAAATAACAGAACCTGCTGCGCTCCCTGGGGAACGGTTACATAAAGTCCTTCTTCGCGAATCTTCTTGTTCCAGGTCTCTGCCTTGGTGAACCAATTGTCCGGCGGGGGGTTTACCGAACCGCGCAGAAACGCCACCACCAGCACGTACCGCGCTCCCTCCTTTTCAGGAAGGTCCGGATGCACCCACACGCGATCGCCCGCGGCCAGGTTAGCCACCATGGCGATGGGTAGTGTTTTGCCGTCCCGGGTGACCTTCACCTGAATACGGGGACCATCCAAATCGAACGCCGGACCCCCATCCCCGTGTGCCATCCGGACCGTGAAGAAGAGCAGAAAGCACCAAAGTAACCGATACACTCGCATCCTCTTATTATAGAAACTTTTCCGCCCCAAGTCCGCCGCGCCCCAGGCTGTGTCCCTTTAGTAACACGGTCTGTTTACAGATCTATAACCTGAGCCTCACAACCTCTACCTGCCCGGGCTTTATTGCAGAGCAGGGGCCTATGCCAGCCCCAGACCTTAGATACTGCTGAAAACGCAGGCGTTTCAACTACCATCCGACGCGTTCGAGCCCCTCGACCGCATCAAAATGTTGGTCTTGGCTTAGGAGTTGTAGACGGTGTTGCAGGCAGAGTGCAGCGATCCAGAGATCATTTGAGGGGATGGGGCGGCCAGCCTTTTTGAGTGTTGCTCGAATGCCGGCATAGTGCCGTGAGGTCTCTTCCTCTATCGCAAGGACGCGTGTTGCCGCGATGAGCTCTCGCAGCCACTTGTCGTACTCACTACGCCGTCGCAATTGTCCGATACCGAAGCGATATTCGCCGAGCACAATCATGGGCAGTTCGATGCTCGCAGCCTGGCGATAGACACGAACGACCGCAGGTTCATCATCCGCCACCGAGGAGAGTGCGTTGATGTCGAGAATCACTCCCAATCCTTGGGCTCAATCTCCTCGAACTCACTCTTGATGATCCGATTGATACGCACCGTCTCTTTGTGGAGGTGTTTGAGACATCCGGCAAGCCTTACCCAGGGTTTTTCTTCACTTTTCAGGCAAGCCTCGAGCTTCTCCGTGACCGCTTCGGTTACAAAGGCGCGCAGTGGGATGCCACGCTGAGCGGCCACCGATTTGGCCCGGCGGAAGATGGGGTCAGGAATCTCGAGGGTGGTCTTCACCCTTTGAGGGTCCCGTATTTATGGGAGGTAGTCAATCTATAGAGCCGCAGCGGCTGGCGCTTTGGATGAAGCGGCCCCACGGGTGATACTTCGACCGTTTGCGCGCCCTTGCCGTGATGACCGCTCTTCATCCTTAGTGTTTTACCGCAATGACCGACATTTCGATCTTGGCCCCGCCTATGAGGCCCGCGACCTGAACAGTCGCTCTTGCAGGTTTCGGATCTGGCATGAGGGCTATATAGACCTTGTTCATCGCTGGCACATCGTCCAGACTGGTAACATACACGGTTGCAGAAACAATGTCCGTCATCTTGAATCCAGCCCCTTCCACGATTTTCTTGATGGCGGCGATGGTGTTTGTCGTTTGCAGGGTGATGTCCGTTCCGGTCACCTTGCCGTGCTCATCCGGGCCTTGCTGGCCGGCAACGTAGAGCGTATTGCCTGCTACATACGCCTCGCTGAACGGCATCCCCTGCTTAAATCCGATTGCGTTGTTTTGGGCGAACGCGCTGCCACAAGTAAAGCCGGCCAACAGCCCGGCGACTATAAGGATTCGTTTTAACACCGGTGAGTACCGCATCTTCATCCTTTGCCTCTCCTGTTTTGTGAAATGCCCAATTCTCTCATCTCTCCTTGAAGGAGTTTTTGAAAACTGAGCGCGTTCGGATAGGCATGCGATAAGGCGGTGTTATCGAAGATGATCCAGGCTCCCTTCAGCGTCTTCACTCTCGCCGCCAGTCTCAAGAGGAATGAGTCGTCATAGTTTGAATAATAGGTGCGCGGAGAGCCATGGAGTCGATAGTAGGCGAGGTGCATCGCGCCACCCGGCTCCCCTGCTGCGGGCGAGCCCTTCGGTGGGTCGGCCGCTACTCTGGCAATCATGTATTTCTTGAGTAGATCGTCCACTTCGGCGGTGAACCAGGTCGCATGGCGCGGTTCAAGCGCGGCATCTCCTTTATAACGCGTTCGCAACAAGGCTAGAAATTCTCCTGCGGGCGCAGCCTCAAACTTGAACGAAGGCGGAAGTTGAAATAAAATTGGGCCCGCCTTTTCCTGCAGGGGCTCTATTTGCTCAAGAAAAGCTTTCAGCAGGACTTCTGCATTGCGAAGTTTTGCCTCATGGGTGATGGTTCTGGGCGCTTTGATCGAGAAGCGAAATTCTACCGGTGTTTCCCTTGCCCACCTGGCCCAGGTCGACGCCCGGTGGGCGCGATAGAAACTGGAATTGATCTCAACACAGCTCAGCGTGCGCGAGTAGTGGTAGAGATGCGAGCCCGGTTCGTTGGGCTTGATTGGCAGCGACCACCCAGCCGTACCCGTACGATGCATGCCGGTAAGATGCGCTCATGGCAGCGAAACGGGAGCCAGACCCAGCACAAACTTCGTCCGCTGCGCCGCCACCGGAAAGTTCTGCCAGTGCTGTCGAATCGTGCTCACTAGGGCTGCGCATAGTAGCCGGTACGTGTACGCACAGTCATCCCTGGCCTGGCAACTTTAACCTCCAGGGAGTGATACTCATTCACACGATCCGAGGGGTCAGACGCAAAAGACAAGACGTAGAATACGCCGGCATCCGCGGCGCCCTTGGCGATTTCGGCCGCAATATCGGCGGGCAGATCGTTGCTTTGGTTGAAGACGCGCCCGCCCGTCTGAACCGAGAGCACCTGCAGGGAAAGACCTGCCGGATACGCCTGGTTGCGCGACTTGACCCCCTTGAGGCACTGCTCATAATCGTAGTACTCGCCCGTGCTTGTTCCCCCCACCCCGCGCGTCTCGATGTTGTACAGGGTAATGTGGTCCTGTCTTAGCTGAGTCGATAAGGCAACGATGGACTGAAAGATGCGCTCCTGTTCCTGCGAGGTTACGTTACTGGAGCCCGACAGGAGCAAAGGCCAACCCGGGCTGATCCAAAGGAAAAGCTTGCGTCCCGGCTTGACGGCCTCGTACCCAGCTAGCGAGGCGAGCGCCTTCATCGACATTTGGAAGCGTTCCGCGACCCCGTAGTTCCCCTGCGATTCATTGACGGTGCGCAACCCGGTTACATATTGGTCGACCAGGGCTGCCTGGGCGTTGCCGTCGGTAGAAGGTTTGCTCCGGATCTGGGTTGGATTATCCGAAACCACAACCACCGATACCGGCACTGCCAGTTTGCCGCCGTTCGATTGCAAAAATTTTCTGACCCCTTCCCGTTCCGACGTGGCCTTGAGCGAGTCCGCGTTAATGGCGTCGATCACCACCACGACCTCGATGTAAGGTGCGGGTGTGCCGGCTTGCACGTCCACTGCGCGGAAAGACGTAAGCGGGCGCGTTTCTTTATTGTCGAGAAGCGTAAAGTCGTTCTGTTGCAGGCCGCTGATCGGGGTCCCGGCCTTGTCGGTCACGACAACATCGAGCGTGATGTCGCGTACTGCGGGGCTATTCCCGCTTCCTGCTGCGCAAACCCCGCAATCGGTAATAGGCAATACCAAATGGCGAAAAACCAGGGAAACCTTCTCACGCTCTCTCACCTCGCTCTGCAATTGGGCAGCGCGTAGAGGAAAGTATCCCATCGTTTTTTCGCTTAGGCCATGCTTACCTCAACCCAGGAGTTATTTCACCCCACTCACCAGGTAGAGTTCCGAGAGAAGCCGGGTGTACCCGTAAACATAGGCTCGTCCAT
>CAZSUK010000525.1:0-10695 GCA_964609355.1 uncultured Acidobacteriaceae bacterium
CCCCTCGCTGATTGTGGCGACCTATGGGGGAGGCACTGGACTTGCCACCCAAAGAGAATGCCTGGAAATGCTCGGCTGTTATGGCAACGGAAAAGCCGACAAGTTCGCAGAGATCTGCGCGGCCGTGGTGCTGGCCGGCGAAACCTCTCTTACCAGTGCCATCCTGCGCGGAGACTGGGTCTCAAGCCACGATCGGTACGGTCGAAATCGTCCCTGACGAGGAGCAGGAGTCTATAAGACGACAACCTGGCGGATCGCTTCTGCTCGTGCCAGGCGATCGAAGCCAGTGTTGATCTCATCCAGTTGCAGCCGATGGGTCAGCATACGATCCACCGGCAAATGTCCAGCCCGATAAAGAGCAATGAATCGCGGCACGTCTCGTGATGGCACAGCAGAGCCCATGTACGATCCTTTCAGGGTGCGCTCTTCGGTCACCAGCTTCAACGCCGGAATGCTCAACATGCGATCCGGTCCAGGCAGACCCACTGCGACCGTGGTTCCACCTCGTCGAGTGGCCGCGTAGGCCTGGGCGAGAACCCGCTCACTGCCAACCGACTCGATGGCGAATTGCACCCCACCATGCGTAAGCTCGCGCAATTGGTCGATAGCCTCCGCATCGCCGGCGTTGATGCAATGGGTCGCGCCCAGTTCCCGGGCGAGTGGAAATTTGTGTGCCGCTACATCGAGAGCGATGAGCGGATGAGCACCCGAGGCGCGCGCTCCTAGGAGAGCGGCCAGTCCGACGCCTCCCAACCCGAATACGGCCACGCTTTCCCCGGCGGAAACCTTAGCCGTGTTGACGACCGCGCCCACACCGGTCATGACCGCACAACCGAACAGGGCGGCAGTCTCCGCAGGCAGCTCGCGATCGATTTGCACCGCCGAGCGCGCCGACACCACCGTATATTCTGCGAATCCCGATACGCCGAGAAGATGATGCATCGGCATGCCGTCGGTATCGAGCCAGCGTCTACCGCCTCCAAGAAGCGTGCCTGCAACATTAGCCGCAACTCCCGGTTCGCAGAGCGATGCGCGGCCGGTCGCACACGGTCCGCAGCGGCCGCAGTTGGGAATGAAGGAGAAGACCACGCGATCGCCCATGCGGAATCCGTCTACATTCGGCCCCAGCTCGACGATCTCACCGGTCGCTTCGTGGCCCAGCACCATGGGCATCGGCCGCGGCCGGGAACCGTCGATGACCGACAGATCTGAGTGGCACAATCCAGCCGCGAGCACACGCACACAAATTTCTTCCGCGGCGGGAGGCGCGAGCTCGACCGTCTCGATGACCAACGGCCGGGACTCGGCATACGGCCCTGGCCGCCCCGGCTGTCGCAGAACTGCTGCTTTGACCTTCATGGCTTTAGCTCGATCACCTCAAGGGCTGAGCGCAAATCTGCCGGCAGTGGGGCCGGCCGCCGCGTTGCACGATCGACAAACACGTGCACGAACCATCCTTCCGCCGCCGGACCAGCTTCACCGCTGCGAAACAGACCTATTCCGTAACGCACGCTCGTCCGGCCGATGTGCTCCACACGTAAGCCCGCCTCAACCGTCTCTGGGAATGTCAGCTCCTGCAGAAACCGGCAGTGTGATTCCGCGCATACGCCAATGACTGGGCCGGCGAGAAAGTCCAACCCTCCCTCTTTAATCAGGTACGTGTTGATGACCGTGTCGAAGTATCCATAATATTCAATGTTGTTGACGTGGCCGTAGACGTCATTGTCATTCCAGCGGGTAGCGATTGGCTGGAAGTGTTTGTAGTGGGCGCGAGGATTAGGCATCCGGAAGCTTTTCTTCCGCGGGCTTCGGCTGTTCCTCCTTGGCCGCGGTACTCTTGGGTGTCCAGGCTTTTCGTTTGACTGGCGGTGGTTCCGGAGGTGTGGATTCCGCTGCGACAGCCTTGGGCTGCCATTTTTTGCGTTCCACTTGAGGAGAGGCCGGTTCAGCGGCTTTCGGGGCGGCTGCCGCATCGGCAACGGTCTCCAGAGCTTTTTCCGCCACCGCTACTGTAGCTGTAGGCTGCGGCGTAGCCACATTGACCGGCGCTACTGCCGCAATCTTTCCTAGCTTCTTTTCCACGCTCTCGAGCAGCAGCTCCGCCACATCTTTCACCGCGATGGCGTCTTGCTGCCCCCGGGCGGCTGTGCTATCAAGCATGCTCTTGCAGAAGGGGCAGCCAACGGCGAGAACTTTGTTCTCCCCGCCCGCGAGCGCTTGCTGCGCCTCATGATAGCGATTGTCTGAAATTTTCTGCGTCCCTGTTTCTTCTTCCTTCCAGAACTGCGCGCCGCCGGCTCCGCAACAGAATGAGTTTTCCCGATTGCGGCCAAGTTCGACCTGCTCACTGCTTAGTATATTGAGCAGGTTGCGCGGCGCATCGTAGACTCCGTTGTGACGGCCCAGGTAGCACGGATCATGATAGGCAACCGTGGCAGGGCCCGCGTCGGCACGAAGCTTGCCTTGCGCCACGAGCGTCTCCAGATACTCCGTGTGGTGCATCACTCTGAAATTGCCGCCTAGCTGACGATATTCCTTGCCTACGGCGTTCATGCAGTGCGGGCAGGTGGCAACGATCAGTGCCGGTTTCACTTGGTTCAGGGTCGCGACATTCTGGCCTGCGAGCTGTTGATACAAAAGTTCGTTTCCCGCTCGCCGCGCGCTGTCTCCGGTACAACATTCTTTCTTGCCCAGAACGGAAAAATTCACTCCTGCATGATCGAGCAATTGAACAAAGGCACGTGCCGTCTTCTGCGATTGCGGATCGTAGCTGGCAGCGCATCCCACCCAGTAGAGAACTTCGGGTTGCGGATTCTCGTCGATCGTCTTGACCTTGAGTCCCTCTGCCCAATCCATGCGCTTGTCGCGATTGATGCCCCATGGATTGCTGGTCCGTTCCATGCCGCGGAACGCGGTCTGCAGCTGAGCAGGGAACTCGCCCTCGATCATCACCTGGTGACGGCGAATGTCGATAATGTCGAGCATGGGCTCATCCTGCACCGGGCAGACCTCCATGCAGGCGCCGCAGGTGGTGCAAGCCCACGCAGCTTCGGGCGACAGCGCGAAACTAAGCAGCGGGCGCGGGCTCGATTCTCCGGTCCTGAGGGAGTTCAGCTCCATGCGCTTGTTGATCTCCAGGGCCGATGGGCTGAGAGCTTTGCCTGTTGCCGTAGCCGGACAAACATCCTGGCACCGATTGCACTGGATACACGCGTACGCATCGAGCAGTCGAGGCCAGGCCAGATCTTCCAGCTTGTTTGCGCCCGCCTTCAGATTTTCCGATTCAAGATCCAACTCTTCCGTAGGCAACACACCGGAGGAAGGTCTGCGCGCAACCAGGTATTTGACCGGGGCCGCGAAGATATGGATGTGCTTGGAAAACGGGAAATACATCAGGAACGCCAGCACGCTACCCAGCGCACCCCAATAGCCAAAGATGCGCCATGCTTCGGCGTTGCCAGGTGTAAAGGCATGCGAGAGCAGGGTTGCGAAGGGCTGAAAGCGGTCCGGTCCTTCCTCGGCAAGCTTAGCGCCTGCTCCCACTGCGCGGCTACCTACGTGGAAGAGAATGAAGGTCGAGACAATGAGCGAGTCCACGCGAATGCGGCCCTGTTTCACGTCCGGGTGCACCATGGTTCGCGGGTTGAATGTGAAGTCGCGCCGGCTGGGTAAAAGAAAGCGGCGAATCACCAGGGCGACGACGCCGATAAGAACCAGCGCGCTCAGCAAATCAGCCAGCAGGTTGTAAACCAGGCCCGGCAAGCTCGTCGATCGAATCGTGAAGGGGATGAATCCCTCGATCCCATCCACCAGGTTCACCAGGAGATAGAAGACGAAGCCATAGAAGATGAAGGAATGAAAGAAGCTGATCCACGGGCGCCGGCGGAAGGTGCGGCTTTGCGTCAGCGTGGTGGTCAGCGCGTACCACAACCTTTGCGGAAGGTGGTTGAATCGCGGCTCATGGTCCTTGCTGCCGGCTCGGATGCGCCGGTAAACACGATAGAAGCCGCGCAGCCCAATCGCCACCGTGATGGCAGCAAACAACAGGAACGCGATTTTGTGCGCGGACGGCAGCATAGTTTAGCCAGCTACTTGCGCAGCTCGGTGATCATTGCCGGAATGATTTGATGCACGTCGCCGACGATACCATAGTCCGCGATCTTGAAGATCGGCGCATTGGCATCCTTATTAATGGCTACGATGAACTTGCTCTTGTTCATTCCGGAGAGGTGTTGCACCGCCCCCGATATCCCGACAGCGATGTAGGCTTTTGGCTGCACCGTCTTGCCGGTCTGCCCAACCTGTTCGGAGTAGGGCCGCCATCCTGCATCCACAATGGCCCGCGTGGCCCCCACGGCCGCACCCAACTGATCCGCCAGAGCTTCGACCAGCTGCTTGAAACCCTCCGGGCTGTCCACACCGCGGCCGCCGGAGACGACCAGGTCTGCCTCGGTGAGTGAGATGCGCTCAGTCTTCTCCGCGGTTTTGCCGGTGATCCGCAGGCGCGGCTGGGGCAGCTCGAGCCCCGCATCGTATTGCTCTCCCGCGGCGCTTGCCGGCTGGGCAGCGGCAAACGCACCCGGCTTCACCGTGACCACGCAGACCGGACCCTCTGCTTCTACGGTTTCGGTGACACGAGAAAGAAAAGTGTAATGCGTGGCAACGAGTGCTCCATTGCGGTCGGTGAGGCTGATCGCATCTTCGACCAAAGGCGCGTCCAGCTTGACGGCGACGCGGGGGCTATATTCGCGTCCGCTGCGGCTGCCGCCAATCAGTATCGTATGGGCCTCGCCCTCTCTCGCGATCTGGGCCACCGCGGCCGCCCAAACTTCCGGGTCGTACTGCGCCAACTCGGGCTTGTCTGCCACTAGAACCTGGTCGGCGAAGAGGGTGGCCTGCTCTGCTACGGACGCGACGCCGCTTCCCAAAACCAGCAGAGTGATCGGCCCCTCACGCCCAATCCCTCGGGCTGCAGTCGCCATTTCCAGCGTGCTCTTGCTTACTTTGCCGTTGGAGTATTCGACGACCAGCAGGATCATCCGATCACTCCGGCATCATGGCGCAAAAGATCAACCAGTTTTGCCGCGGCGGCGCCTGCATCCTTGCCATCGATGATATTTCTGCGCCGCTCTTTCACCTGTATCTCGACTCCCACGATTCTGAGTTTAGCGCTTACCCCGTAGTCTTTGAGAGGCACGCGACGCAACTCCTTTTTCTTTGCCTTCATAATGTTGGGCAAAGTCGGGTAGCGCGGCTCGTTGAGGCCTTGCTGAGTAGTCACGACTGCCGGCAGCGCCACGGTGAAAGATTCGCTGCCGCCATCGACATCGTGCTTACCGGTGAGCATTCCATCTTGCAGGGCGAGCGCACTTGTCCAGGTCGCCTGCGGCCACTCCAGCCGCTCTGCGGTCGCTGCGCCCAGGGCGTGACTATCCCAATCCGCTTGCTGTCCACCGCAGAAGATCAAGTCGATCTGCTCGTTGCGAGCGACCTGGGCGACCACGCTGCTTACGGCAATCACATCCAGAGATGAGCCGGTCTCCACCAGAATGGCGCGATCCGCTCCCATCGCCAGTGCCGAGCGAAGAGCTTCCTCGCTGGGAGCTGGTCCAATCGCAAGAGCAATCACTTCTGCGGGTGCCGCTGCCCCTTCGCGCAAGCGCAGGGCCTCTTCGACGCCGTACTCATCCATGGTGTCCATCACCAGCTTACGGCCATCGAGCGCCACGCCCCCGTCCTGGATGCTTACGCTCTCTTCCGCATCCAGAACCTGGCGGACCACTGTCAAAATTCGCATCGCACGTCGCTCTCCTCAGTCCAACCGCTACGATTCGCCCAGTCGAAAATGAAGCTGCGTTCTGAACCTTGAATGGGTGGCCCAGGTCTCGCTTTTGAGACCTGGGTGTTGCCCTGCAAATGTCCTAGCCCGGAACACCCAGGTCTCAAAAGCGAGACCTGGGCCACACACTCAATATTCGTCTGAGCCATTTTTATCGTTTAAGTGGACCCTGCGGTTTCGCCAGTCCCGCATTACAGCCTGTAGCGCCCGGTCTCCACCATTGCTGCGGAAATCTCGCGGCCTAACGCGATCGTGTTCACCGGCTCATGTTTAGACAACCGGCGGAAGATCGTCATCTGTGTCCGCAGCATATCGCCCTCTGCAACCGCTGAGAGCACACGCTCCGCCGAGCTTTCAATCACCCGGAAGGAATGCGCGGCATAGTACTTGGTCAGCTTGACCGCCATCGAATTGGGCTTATTCATCTTTTCCGTGCGCAAGATACTCGATTCAAGCGCGAGCACTTCGCTGAGGATATCCGCCAGCGCGCCCATCACCTCTTGTTGTTCGCCGAGATCGTTGCCAAACTTCTGCGAAGCCGCACCGGAGCAGAATAAGGAAATCTTCTTGGCGCTTGCCAGCAGCCCACGCTCCTCCGCCAGCGGACCATCGTAGCTCACCTTTGCGGCCGGTCCAGCCATCACCTCGTCCATCACCTTCTTAATGGCCGGCAGAAGTGGAAGTGTGCCCTGCAGCGCGCGCTTGATCATCCAGCCGGTAGTGATCAGCCGGTTGATCTCGTTGGTGCCCTCGAAAATCCTGTTGATGCGCGAATCGCGGTACGCTCTCTCGGCCGAATACTCCTCCACGTAACCGTACCCGCCATGCATCTGCAGCGTATTGTCCACCACCCGTTCCACCATCTCCGACCCGAAGAACTTGAGGATGGAGCATTCGACAGCAAACTCTTCGATTCGCTTCTGTACCTCGGCCGAAAACGTAGGCGAGTTCTTGTCGAGCTCGGCCAAAGCTGCATCGATGGCGCCGACCACCCGATACAAAACTGACTCTGTTACGTAAATGCCTGCCGCACCTTCGGCGATCTTCTCCTGCACCAAACCAAAGGAGGTGATCGGTTTGCCAAAGGCAACCCGCTCCCGGGCATAGCGTATACCGTCGCGCAGCGAAACCTTCGCTCCCCCCACCGCGCTCGACGCCAGCTTGTACCGGCCCACGTTGAGAATATTGAAGGCGATATGATGGCCCTTACCCGCCTGCCCCAGCAGATTCTCGACCGGCACCTTGCAATCAGCGAGCACCAAGGCGCAGGTAGAAGATCCGCGAATGCCCAGCTTATGTTCCTCTGCGCCCACCGTCAGTCCCGGGGTACCCGCCTCCACCAGAAAAGCGGAAAACTTCTCGCCGTCGATCTTGGCAAAAATGGTAAACAGGTTGGCCATGCCTGCATTTGAAATCCACATCTTTTCGCCATTGAGCACATAATGCTTGCCGTCGGGAGTAAGGGTAGCTCGCGTGCGAATATTCATTGCATCCGAGCCGGCGGAGGATTCTGACAAGGCGTACGCCGCGATCCATTCCCCGCTCGCCAGCTTGGGAAGATATTTTTCCTTCTGCTCGGGTGTTCCATACCACACGAGGGGTAAAGTCCCGATGGTCACATGGGCACTGAACGTGACCGAAAAACTACCCGAAGCGCTGAGATTCTGTGACGCCAGGGTGGAGGTGATTTTGTCCATATCAAGACCGCCATACTGCTCGGGCACATCGATTCCGAGCAGCCCCAGATCACCCAGGTCCCGCATGAGCTTGCGGCTCACATCCCAGTTTTTCGCCTCGATCTCATGCACCTGGGGGGATATCTTCTCTTCGGCGAACTTGGAGGCCACGTCCGCGATCTGCTTCTGTTCTGGGGAGAGGTCTTCCAACGTGAAAATATCTTCCGGGGTCAGATCTTCAATCAGGAAGCTGCCTCCGGTCACTCGTTTCGCTGCTTTCGCTTGAGCTTCTACGACCATTGCATCCTCCCGTGTAACTAATTCTGCAAATTCTCGAAAATTCCGGCAGCTCCCTGGCCCCCGCCCACGCACATGGTCACCAGTCCATACCTGGCGCCGCGCCGCTTCATCTCGCTTATCAGGCTAGCCGTCAGTTTGGTGCCGGTGCAGCCCAGAGGATGTCCCAACGCAATTGCACCCCCGTTGACGTTGACCTTCGCCGGATCGATGCCGAGCGTTTTGATCACTGCCAAGGATTGTGCGGCGAAAGCCTCGTTCAACTCGATCAAATCAATCTGGTCGAGCGTGAGGCTGGCCATCTTCAGCGCTTTGGGAATCGCATAGATCGGGCCGATCCCCATCTCTTCAGGCAGACAGCCGGCATATGCGAAGGAAACGAAACGTGCCAGCGGCTTGGCTCCAATCTCTTTGGCCCGGGTGTCAGACATGACGACCGCAGCCGCCGCGCCATCTGAAGTCTGAGAGCTGTTGCCTGCGGTGACCACACCAGCGGCATGGAAGACCGCACGCAGTTTGGCCAGCGCCCTGATGGATGTGTCGGCCCGCGGTCCCTCGTCCACGGTGAAAGCCTTTTCCTGCTTCTCCGGCTTTCCGGCCGTGCTCATCACGGTGGTGACAACCGGAACGGCGACGATCTCTTCGTTAAAGCGGCCTGCTTCAATCGCCGCCAGCGCCTTCTGATGGCTGCCAAGGGCAAACTGGTCGGATTCCTCGCGAGATATGTTGTAGTGTTTCGCAACCCGCTCGGCGGTAAGCCCCATCGACATATACGCGGCCGGGTGGTTATCTACCAGCCACGGATTGACTGCGATCTTGTTGCCTCCCATCGGGAGATACGACATGGACTCCGCACCGCCGGCGACGATGACGTCCGCACCGCCGCCGCGAATCCGTTCTGCCGCCAGGGCGATCGTCTGCAATCCGGATGCGCAGTAGCGGTTCACCGTCATCGCCGCGGCTTCTATGGGAAGGCCTGCTCGCAGCGAGATCATCCGCGCCATATTCATCCCCTGCTCGCCTTCGGGCATCGCGCAGCCGATGATTACGTCTTCAATTTCTTTAGGGTCGAGCGCCGGCACCCGATCCACGGCGCCTTTCACCGCAACCGCGCCAAGATCATCCGGCCGGGTGTAACGGAGAGTGCCCTTGGGCGCTTTCCCCACCGCTGTGCGCACTACGCTTACTACGACTGCTTCCTTCATAAGCTGCCATCCGTGGGACTGATTAATTTCTGAGTGGCTTGCCCGTCTTAAGGGTGAAGCCGATGCGCTCGACCGTCTTGGGCTCGGCGCAAAGAGACAGAAATGCCTCGCGCTCCAGGTCGAGCAATGTCTGTTCGGTGAGCAGGGTTCCAGGGGTAATATCGCCGCCTGTAAGTATGCGGGCCACGTGGGTCGCGATCTTCGCATCGTGCTCGCTGATGTACGCAGCTTCGCGCATCAGGTAAACACCCAGCTTCAACGTTGCCTGAATCGTCTCCCCCGGCGCAGGAATGTTCGTTCTCATCACCGGCGCCGTGTAGCCGGATCTCGCAAGCCGGAGTGCCTGCGCCTTGGCGTCGCTCACCAGCCGGCTGCGATTCATTGAGATCGAATCGATGTCTTCGACAATGCGCAGCGACCGCGCATCCACGGCAGATGTAGAAACCTTGGCCATCGCGATCGTCTCGAAGACATTCTTGACGGTTTCCAGCACTTCGACTGACTCGCCCCGGGCGTCGCTGCGTACCGCATCCGCAGCAGCCAACGCGCGCAACAGCATTTCCTTACAACCGCCACCGCCAGGGATCAGGCCAACCCCGGTTTCGACCAATCCTGTATACAGCTCAAGATGCGGCTGGCGCAGTGCCGCGTGCATGCAGACCTCGGTTCCCCCGCCCAGGCACAGGCCAAAGGGAGCGGCCACCACCGGACGCTCGCAGAACTTGATCGCCTGGGTCATGCCCTGGAACTGCTTAACGCTCAGCTCGATCTCATCCCACTCCTCGTCCTGGATAGCCAGCAGCAACTGCATCAGGTTGGCGCCCACGGTGAAATTCTGCGCATCGTTGGTGATGATAAAACCGTCGAAGTTGCGCACCGCATCGCTTCCCGGTTGCAGCTTCTTCAACAGAAACGAAACGATGTCGTCACCCAGCGAATTCATCTTCGAATGAAATTCGAAGCAGCCGATCCCGTCGCCCACATCCACGAGCGAGATACCGGAGTTCCCGGCAAAAATTCCCTGGGAGCGCTTGTAGCTGGCCACCGACGCTAGTTCAGGATTCTGGTGAACGGGCCGGTACGCACCCGTTTTCACGTCGAAGTACTCCGTGCCGCCCGCGCGATACCAGGAGTCACCGCCCGAGGCCAGAAGCTTTTCGACCGCTGCTGGAATAGGCGTCCCGGCGGCGCGCATCTTCTCCACCGTACCTGGAACGCCGGCGGCGTCCCACAGGGCAAACGGTCCCAGCTCCCAATTGAATCCTGAGGTGATTGCCCGATCGATATCTACGATCGTCTCGGTGACCTCGCCGATGCGATTCGCCGAGTAGGCCCAAAGATCTGGGAGCGCCTGCCAATAAAACTTCGCCGCGCGATCTTTTGCCGGGTCAGCGGCTAGCAACGCTTTCAGTCTGCCCACCACCGAATCATTGCCTTTCGCCAGCTCAATGGTAGGGAAGGACGGCTTAGACGCCGGCTGGTACTCGAGCGTTTCCAGGTTCAGAACGGAGCGAATTTCCTTTCCATCCGCACCGCGGTCTTTCTTGTAGAAGCCCTGCTTCGTCTTATCCCCCAGCCACTTGCGCGCGATGACCTGCTCGATGAAGTCGGGCAGTTTCACGTCTGACCTTTCATCGGCGGCGGCCTTGGAGAAGTTTCGCGCCACGCTGGCTAAGAC
>CAZSUK010000526.1:0-32456 GCA_964609355.1 uncultured Acidobacteriaceae bacterium
CCTGCCAATAAGTTTGTAGTTTTCCGAGCCGCGCTTGGGAGAAATCACCGCCAAAATAGCACTGCCATCCGGAGGCGCGATCGCCACCCAACGGTCAAACTCGAACCGGCCATCGGCAACTACACTGAATCCGAGTTGATCAACATAGAACTTCAGGCTTCGTTCGTGATCTCGTACGAAGACATTGGACTTGAAAATACGCAGATAGGGAGTGTCCTGGCCTGGGAAGGACGTGGCATCCTCCGCGTCCAGCCGCCGGAGCAATCGCGAAGTGTCTCCCCGGGGGACTTCAGGTTCCGAGTTCAAGTCGATCTCCTTCCAGCGTATGCGCTAACCGGCGAACGCCATCGGCTACTGACACGGAATCAGTATTTCATTGTCGGGTACTACTTAAGAACACTCATTCTTTAACACTTTTGCTCCTGGCCATCACCACCGCCCTTCCCTTTGTCATCTCGACCGGAGGTGCTTTGAGGGAGAGTAGTTGCTGAAGAGAAGCCGCTTTCATCACCCGGGAAGGTCCGGCCCACCAGCGGTTCCCGGGCCGGTTCGGAGCCAAATGCCGGAGTGGTCGGCGTAATTTTTGATGAGTGGTTATTGCCATCGGTGTTATCGAGCATCCATGATCATGGGCATATGGTGGTGTGCCTGAATCGGATGCTCAAACAGCGTGGCCTGCTTGCGACAGCCGGCGCTGGTTTCATAATGTGTAGTTTTGTGGCCGGGCTTGGACAAAACGCCACCGCCCCCACCCCCATTCTGGTTGAACTCTTTACCTCGGAGGGCTGCTCCTCGTGCCCACCTGCAGATGCTCTTTTGCAGAAGCTGGACGCGTTTCAACCGGTTCCGGGCGCGCGGTTGATCGTGCTGAGCGAGCATGTGGACTATTGGGATCAGGAGGGCTGGAAAGATCAGTACTCATCCCATGAGTTAACGGACCGGCAAAAGTCCTATGTGAGCGAACTAGGGCTGTCGACCGCATACACTCCGCAGATCATTTTGGATGGTACCGCTGAATTGCACGCAAACGATCCGCAGCAGCTCCACGCGGCGTTTGAGAAGGCTCTTAAAGATGCAAAGATCCCGACCAGCCTCGATTCCGTGAACTTCGACGGATCCCAAGTTCGGGGCCACCTGCAAGTGGACGCAGGCTCCGAAAACCATAACGCGGATATTTACATCGCAGTTGCTCTCAACCACGCCGAGACTCAGGTCCTCAGGGGCGAAAACCAGGGGCAAAGACTGACCCATGTTGCCGTCGTTCAAGAGATCGTCAAAGTGGGTAAGGTGCAGAAGAAAGGCAGCTTTTCTCAGGACTTTCAGGTAAAGCTCAAGCCGGGTACCAAACCTGGTGAAGTTCGGATTATTGCTTTTGTCCAGGAACCTGGTTCGGGGAAGGTCGTGGGGGCAGCATCCGCTCTCGAAAACCAAGGGGGCACCGGTATAGCAAGCCGCTGATTGCAAGTAACCGGCGATCGCCGGTTGCTATTCGTTCATAAGGAACAAAAACCAGATGGAAGGCACTCAACAAAGCAAAGGCAAGAACAGACTCAAAATAGACAATCGATTGTCTTAGTCAAACAACTTGGAGGCAACACAATGACGTTTAGACGCTTGTTACTCATCTTTCCGGTCCTGCTGTGCGGCGTGGCTGGAATTTCAGGATACGCACAGAGCACAAATGCCGGCGACATCCGTGGGACGGTGACCGATCCGACCGGCGCGTTGATCCCAGGCGTGACCGTAACCGTACTCAACATTGATACCGGGGTGACGAAGGATTTCGTCACCAATGATTCAGGTCTGTACGACACCTCTTCCATCGTAGCCGGCAATTACAAGGTGACCTTCAAAAGCAGCGGTTTCGAAACCGTGATTCGCGGGCCGATTACTGTCGAGGTCGGATTTACGACCGTCAATGGCCAGTTGCGTGTCGGGTCTGCCAACGAAGTGGTCGCAGTGACCACGGATGTTCCGCTGCTGAACAGTGAGTCCGGCGATCAGACCAGCACATTGAGTTCGAAGGATATGGCGCAGTTGCCAAACGTTGGCGGGTCGAACGGGCCGGACTGGCAGAACTTCATGATCCTATTGCCCGGAGCTGCTGGTACTCCGATGTCGAATTCAGGATCGTCTAACCCCGGGATGTCGGTTTCGACCAACGGCAACCTTCCTTTCAGCAATGTTCTTGCCGACGGGGCATCGACGACACTGCCCAGCAGCCAGAACGCCAATCCTGCAGCTTTCGAAGATGTGGACGAGCTGCAGGTCTCGCTATCTTCGTTCTCCGCGCAATACGGTGTGGGCGGACTGATCATCAACCAGATCACCAAGGGTGGCAGCGCAAAGTACCACGGATCGGCATACGAATATTTTCAGAACGATGCGTTGAACGCCGCCAACTTCGGGTTCGGAAACAAGGTTCCTGTGTCTCGTCTTCGCTACGACGACTTCGGCGGGACCATCAGTGGACCTATCCTGAAGAAGAAGATGTTCTTCTTCTTCGGCTATGACCAGATCGTCAACAACGGCGTCCAAGCAGGCTACAACACTGTGCCGACGGCCGCGAATATGGCGGGCATCTTTGGTAGCGACCTGCTCTACGATCCGACTACGCAGACGTATGCGACGGATGGGGCGGGCAACACCTATCCCGTGAGGAAGAGCTTCCTATCAGAATATGGAGTGAACCAGGTTCCTCAGAGCCTTATGGACCCGGTGGCGCTGAAATACCAGCAATACTATCCAACGGAGTCCAGCCATATTCCTTATGGTCACTTTGTGCCTGCCGCTGTGGATCCGGCGAGTGGTGTTGCAAAGAATAATTTCTACTCCGCTTATGCGATTCCCAGGCCGTGGAAGAGATTCTTTGGGCGATTGGATTACGACATCACGCCGAACAATCGCCTGACCATTTCCGATACCCAGGGCAACGAATTAGAAAACGGCGATAACTCGATTGTCGCCTGCCCCATCGCTTGCCAGTTAGGGGATGTGGACAACAACAACGCGCAGATTACGGACGTATGGAACATCAGTCCACATACCATTAATGAAGCGCGTATGGGCTACACCAGCCAGCTGAACTTCTTCTCCGATGCCGCCTCCGGCAAGGGTGTACCGGGTTCGCTGGGCTGGCAGTTCGCCAAGGCCGACGTGCTGCCGGCGGTGAACTACACCCGCAACAATCCTTATGGACAGCCTGTGAATGGAAATTTTCTTGCCCCGGGAACCAACGCCCAATACAAGGAGTTCGTCTTCGACCCGTCGGATGTGGTGACCATGATCCGCGGCAAACACGTGCTTCACTTCGGAGGCGAATTTGCAATCTACCGCGACGATGCGACTCCCTGGGGCAACCTCAATTCAGGGAGCTTTCAGTTCTCAGGCGTGTACACAGAACAGTGGACACTTCAACCGAACGCACAAGGCGTACTGATCGGTACCGCCAACAGCTCTTCCACGGGTGAAGAATACGCAGATTTCCTGTTGGGCGCTGCCAACCAGTGGAACGCAGCGGTCACTCCTGAATCGGGCGCACGTTTGAAGAAACCACAGATGTTCGTCCAGGACGATTGGAAGCTTCGTCCCAACCTCACCTTGAACCTTGGCCTGCGTTATGAGATCAGCCACGGTTTTAACGAAGTAAAGAACAACATGGCCAGCTTCGACCCCACCGTGATCAACCCCGCCACCGGAACCCTGGGCGCCTATTGGTTTGGGGAAACGCATGCGAACGGACGGAACTCCATGCAAGCAGACGTCTACAGCACGGTTCTTCCGCGCCTTGGGTTTTCCTGGCTGAAAGACTCGGCTACTACAGTGCGAGGCGGCTTTGGCGTGTACTCGTATAACTTCAGCCTGGACAATTACGGAGCGGGTATGGGCGCCTCGGTCTCGTCTGCGGGCGGGCTCACCGACAACGTTGGCATTGTGCCGGTTACGCAGTTCGGCGGAGCGGGTACGACGTTGGTCAAAAATCCAGGTGGTGGATACAACGCTGGAACCGCACTCCCCTACACCGCTGCGTCGACAGACCCCACTCGCTTCAACGGGCAAAGTGGAGGGGCGCTGATTTATAACCCGTACCACACACCAATCCCGAAAATCTATCAATGGAACTTCGGAGTTGAGCGACAACTAGGGACCGATTACGTGGCCACACTTACCTATGTGGGCAGTCACGGTTTCAATCTCACCTTTCCGACTGACATCAACGCCGTGCCGGAAAACGAGGCAACATCGGCGAGCGACAACCAGTTCCGTCCGTATCCGATTTATCCCGGGCCCATCGGCGCCAGCGGCAATAGCAGCGCCCCGGTACATAACGGCATTTCCAATTACAACTCCCTGCAGGCATCGATCACGAAACGTTTTACCCATGGACTCAGCATGAATTTCAACTACGTGTGGTCGCACTTCCTGGATGATCAGGATTCCTCAGGATGGGGTAGCCACGCAGGGCCCATTTTATGGCAGCATGCCAGCAGTCTGACTCTGAACCAATCAAACCTGAATTACGGACCATCCAACTTTGATATTCGGAATGCCTTCAAGGGCTATTTGGTTTACCAATTGCCATTCGGTATGGGCAAGCAGTTCCTGAACCACAGCCAATTGCTGGACGAGGCGATCGGCGGGTGGCAGCTCTCCGGCACGATCGTTGAATCGACCGGAAATCCGTTCACCATAACCGGGCCGGGCCCACTTTACACATCCGCGAACGCCTTCCAGTATCCCAGCAGGATTTCGGGGGTAAGCACGGATTCGCCGGGGGGCAAGAACTGGCAGCATTGGTATAACCCGGCAGCCTTTGCGTATCCGGGCGCTGGTGTTTTCGGCAATGTTCCGCGGAACAGCCTGGTTGGGCCGGGATTGAATGTGGTTGACCTGTCCGCGGGCAAGACATTCTCGGTCACAGAAGGGATCAAATTCGGGATTCGTTGTGATGCGCAAAACGCGTTCAATCATCCCAGCTTTGGTCCGCCAACCGGGAACCAGACGAATCTCACCGGTGCGACTGGAGCCGGCTCACCCTTTACCGGACCTGCCGGCGGGGTGGGCAGCAGTCAGATCACCACGTTAACGGTCGACGGACGCAGCCTGCAATTGTCCGCCCGCATTACATTCTGATTTTTACGTTGTAACTCTCCCAGCGAGACGGCGAGCTTTTTACGCCGTCTCTTTTTTTTTCAGACGAAGCGGAGACTGGGTATCAATCGACACCTGGCGCGCAGGCTTCGCGTGAGGGACAGGGAAAGCATTCGAAGAATTTCGTTTTCGGCCCACGTATCCCGGATTTCCTGCCTAGATTGGTGGCGTTGAGCGACTTCATGCGGCTTTCCTTAAGAGAAAGCCGCACATGTGGTTGTCGCTGATATTGCGCAGTAGGAATTCCGGGGAACGCCGATGCGAACATGGGGCACCCCGACAGGGTGATTTAGTTCGTCGCGGCTGTCTCTAAGGCTTCGAAATCGTTGCCAGGCACCTGTGGCGTCAGGCGGGTTGACGAACCTGGCCCAGTCGTTGCTCCACATCTCTGAGCAGTTCGGAAGCAAATACTAACTTTTTCAAGGCCAGAATGGGCGGTGTGTCTCCGACGATGGTCCAAATATGGTCTTTTTCTTCTTGACTGAGAATGGCGGAGAGAATGATCAGATCGAATGGCTCACGAGTTAACAGATGTTCTGCATCCGGGTACATCACGTAGCGAGCATCGTAACCGGCGTGCGCTAGAACCGCACAACGGCTTCGCAGTAGGCCAGAGTCTTTGCCGATGCATAGTATGCGCGCTGAGCTGTTGTGCATTCAGTCCCTCACGTACGGGGCCCAAAACGATACTGGCTATTATAAAGCGCAAAACCGCATATTGCTCCCTACCGCCGCTTTGTTCGGAAAGTATAATGATTGGAATGCGGGTCGCGGCCAGCAGCAGCTCTGCTGCCTACCGTGTCACGGAGGACGCTCAAAAATGTCTGCTGCCGATGCCCGATCAAGTGCAAATGTCGAGGGTAGGCCTTTGTACGTCTGCATTGAGATAGCTGCGAATTTGGTTTATCTGGCCAGGCATAGCGGCGGAAACCCTGAGCAGCAGCAGCAGTACCTGGATCGGGCGGCAGAGGTTTTGTTGGAGATCCGTCACCACCCAGATTGCCATCATTGATCGTTGAGTGGGTGGCCCACGACTCGATTTGGTGTTCCGGCTAGGACCTACTTGCGTGGAGAAACCCAGGTCTCAAAAACGAGACCTGGGCCACCCACTCAATCTGCAGGTTGCAGGTTACGTTCGACAGAAGCCTATTTTGAATTGTAGAGATCGACGCAGTAAGGCATCGGAGTTCCGCCTTTCGGCATCGATGCTTGTTTATAGGAGACGCAGGTCTGACCTGTCTTGGTATCAAGTGCCAAAATGGTATCGTCTTCGACGAATGGCACGAAACGCTGCGATTGCCGGGAGCACCCAACCATCACCAGCAAGGTGATGGCTGCAAGAATCCTCACTCCATAAAGAGACGGAAAGTTCACTCCTCTAGTTGACCTTGAGAATCCCTTGCGGGGAATCACACTTTGGGGTAGTCGTCCGTAGCGGAGTGGTCAAAAGATAAATGAGCGCTACGGCGGACTGCTCTTTCCGCATAATTTTCGCTTTCGGGAACTGTGGCAGTGGCGCTGCCGTACTGCCAAATGGGGCACCAGTGTTAAAGACAAAACTGGGAGGACGAAATGCTGGACGATCTGCGCGATGCGCTGCGGCAATTGCGAAAGGCACCGGGGTTCACAACGACGGCGGTGATCACCCTGGCGCTGGGGATCGGAGCAACGACGGCGATCTTTACGCTGGTGCACAAAGTGATGCTGAAATCGCTGCCGGTGGCGAAACCGGATGAGCTGTACAGGATTGGAGATAAGATTCGCTGCTGCAACTGGGGCGGGTATATCCAGGGCGAGGACGGAGACTTCTCACTCTTCTCGTGGGAGATGTACAAGCACTTTCGGGCCAATACGCCTGAGTTTGTTGAGCTGGCGGCACTGCAGGCCGGCAATGCGCCGCTCGGTGTCCGCAGAGTGGGATCCCAGGCGCAGGCGGATACGCGCAACGGGGAGTACGTATCGGGAAATTTCTTCAGGACTCTTGGTGTGCAGCCATGGCTTGGCCGGCTGATGACCGATGCGGACGATCAAGAGGGTGCGCCATCGGTGGCAGTCATGAGCTACCACATCTGGCGCGAGAAGTACGGTTCCGACCCCTCTGTGGTGGGAGCCGGCTATCAGATCAACGGCCATCCCTTCACCGTGATCGGGGTGGCTGCGCCAAGATTTTACGGAGCGAAGTTGGCGGGAAACGGTATGCCCGATTTTTGGCTGCCCCTGACTTCGGAACTGCTGATTGATGGAGCGACATCGCGGTTAAAGAGGCCGAACGGCAACTTCCTTGACCTGCTCGGGAGAGTGCGTCCGGGCACCAACCCCAAAACCCTGGAAGCGAAACTGAAGGTGGAACTGCATGACTGGTTAGCCAGCCACGTGCCGGATATGGAGCCGGGTGAAAAACAGCTCTGGCAGCAGCAGACACTGCACCTTGTACCCGGCGGCGCCGGCGTGGCCGCCATGAGGGATCAATACAAGGACGGACTAACGCTTCTGCTGGTGGCGGCCGGGTGCGTTCTTCTCGTGGCTTGCGGAAATTTGGCGAATCTGATGTTGGCGCGTGCGTTGAAGGATCGTGCGCAAACGTCGGTACGCGTAGCACTAGGCGCTTCATGGCGGCGGCTGGTGCGCAAGGCACTGGTCGAGTGTGTGACGTTGGCGCTGATCGGCGGAGCCGTCGGGATTGCCGTGGCCTACGCCGGCACAAGGCTGATTTTGTTTCTGGCCTTCCGGGTCGATCCGAATAACTACATCCCGATCGACGCGTCACCCTCCTGGCCGGTACTGTTCTTTGCCCTGGGCATGTCGGTGCTCACCGGCATAATTTTCGGGATCGCACCGGCGTGGATGACGTCGCATGCAAGCCCGGTAGAAGCGCTGCGCGGTGCGAACCGATCGGTGGGTGGGCAGCGCTCGTGGGCGCAGAAGTCGCTGGTGATCGGGCAAGCGGCGATGTCGCTGGTACTGCTCTCCGCGGCGGCTCTGCTGGGCCGGAGCCTGCGCAACCTGGAACACCAGAGTTTCGGATTCGAGACCCAGGACCGCTATATCGCGTGGATCAATCCACTGCTGGCCAACTACCCGCCGGAGCAAATGGAACCGCTGTTTCGACAAATTGACGACCGCCTGCGACAGATTCCCGGTGTGCGGTCGGCTGCTCCGGCGCTGTATGCGCCCATGACGGGCGACAGTTGGAACGATGGTATTCGCGTGCAGGGGCGTCCGGAACCCGGACCCAAGGAAGACACGGGTGCTTCGTGGGCGCGCGTGATGCCGGGCTTTTTCGAGACCATAGGCGCGCAGATGGCGCTCGGTCGACCGATTACAGACGACGATACGGCCGCAACGCGGAAAGTGGCAGTCATCAACCAAGCGTTCGCGAAGAGATTTTTCAAGAACCAAAACCCCATCGGCCAGCATTTCGGGATCGACAAGATCAAGTATTCTGCAACCTTTGAAATCGTCGGAGTTACGAAAGACATGAGGTATCTGACCTACGATTACAAGGATCCAATCAGGCCGATGTTTTGGCTGCCGGAGGCACAAACCGTGCAGTACGACGACACGGCTTTCCAGAGTGGCGAGATTTGGTCGCACTACCTCTACAACATCGTGATCTGGGCGCCCGGCAATCCGCCTGGTATGGAAGAGCGAGTGCGCAAGGCGCTGCTGAGTATCGATCCAAACTTCGTGCTCTACGGAGTTGACCCATACAGCAAAGTGGTTTCTGCAGATTTTCAGCAGGAGAATATGATCGCGACCCTGACGACCCTCTTCGGTGTGTTAGGGCTGGTGCTGGCAGCGGTGGGGCTGTACGGAGTGATGGCCTACACGGTGGAACAAAGAACCAGCGAGATTGGAGTTCGCATGGCGCTGGGAGCAGATCGCGGAGACGTGGTAAAGATGGTCCTGCACGGCGCTTTCTCACAAATAGGCATCGGACTTGCCCTGGGGATTCCGGCGGCGATCGGCGCCGGCAAGCTGATGAGCGGTCAATTGTTCGGAGTCAGGCCCTGGGACCCAGTCATGCTTACGCTGGCAACAGTGCTGCTCAGTGTTGCGGCGCTCCTGGCGACGTTGATCCCGGCGCGGCGCGCGGCAGGTGTGGAACCTATGGTGGCATTGCGGAGCGAGTAGTCGCCAGTTCCTGGATGGCGAATTTACGCTCGAAAGAGCTAGGCATAAATAGGTCCTTCGAGTCTGGCTCGACAGGCGGGTGAGGCCTACTATTGATTTAGTCGGGCGCAGCCCGGTTTCGTCTTCGCCATTCTCACATCGGACTACCGGCGCTTCATCCGGGTTCATATACTGAATGATGCGAATGCTATTTGCCGTTAGTTTCCTGGGGATCTGTCTGAACTTCGAGGAGACATTAATTTGAATGCCGCTGGTGAGACTCACCAGGCAGCCGACACGGTGGGCGCGCCTGCGCGTCCGACACCGATCAACCAGGTGATCGCAGCGCTGCGTGCTGTTGAAGCCCTTAAAGGATTGACGGACGAGGAATACTACTGGCTAGCCGCAAACGGAACGGAGCGGATCGGGTATGGCCAGCGAGTCGTGTTCCGGCAAAACGAACCCGCCCACCATCTCAGCATCCTGCTCGAAGGTGACATCTACATCCATCGAAGGAACTCCGGTTCCATAAGCATGTTTATCGGCCGCACCGCGCAGATCACGGGAAGGTTACCCTATTCGCGCATGGCTACCTGGGCCGGAGACGGCGTCAGCTCGGGCCACCTGTGGATACTCGATATCCATGAGGACGCGTTCCCTGCAATGCTACTTGCGATCAAATCTATGGCGCAGCGCTGCGTGTCCATCATGCTCGATCGGGTGCGGGACTTCACCCGTGCCGATCAACAGGCGGAAAAACTGGACGCTTTGGGAAAGCTGGCGGCCAATCTTTCCCACGAACTTAACAATCCGGCGTCTGCGGCCCAGCGCGCCGCGCAAAGTCTGAGATCGGCCATCGACCGAGATCAGGAATTGTGCCGCCTGGGTCGACTGTTCCCCTCGGAGGAAGAACTATCGGAGTACCTGGAGTGGACCAGGAAGTCGCTGGCGGCTATCCAGGCGGAACCCGCGGGGAACGTTACTTCCCTTGCAGAGAGCGATCGGGAGGAGGAGCTTCTCAAATGGCTTGAAGCGCACGGGGTTCCCAACGCATGGTCCGTGGCGCCGGCATTTGCACGAACGAAGCTGCCACTCAGCTTGCTGGATGAGCTGGCCTCTATGATCAGCTCCGGCGTCCTCCCCGCCGCAGTGGTCAGCTTCTCCACCACCCTGAATGCGCACAACCTGGTCGATGCTATATCCGATTCATCGACGCGTATCTTCCGCATTGTCGATGCCATCAGGGACTACTCCTATATGGATCAGACTCCGATCCAGAAGGTCGACCTCGTGCACTCCCTGGAAAACGCGCTCGCCCTGCTCGGTACACGATTGCATGAGATGGTTGTGGTGCGTGATTACGACCGCGAAATGCCTGCCATCACCGCCTACGGAGGAGAACTGAGCCAGGTGTGGACTGCGCTGATCGAAAACGCCATCGATGCCACAAACGGAAAAGGCACTCTCAAGCTAACGACCGGACTAAAAGGGGAGATGGCGTTTGTAGAGATTTGGGATGACGGAGTGGGCATCGACCCTGCCCTTTCTACTCGCATCTTTGAACCTTTTTTTACTACCAAGCCTCTGGGGCAGGCACTTGGTCTCGGTCTGGATACGGTGCGGAGGATCGTGGGTAAACATTTCGGCTCAGTCACCGTTCAGTCGGTTCCACGGGCAACTTGTTTTCAGGTGCTGCTACCGCTCGACCGGCCGCAGATCGACTAACTGATCTGGGGCTAAAGTCTGCATGAAAACTGGGCTTCCTGCAGTCCCCAGGTCTTCTTGTCGAGACTTGCCCAAGAACGAACGTTCGTTTTCCGGAGAGAGAAAAACATCAGTGATTAACTGATCGATTGGCCGCGAACCGGGTCGTCGAGAAACCCAGGTCTCAGAAGCGAGACCTGGACCACCCACTCGTACATTTGGTCTGGCGCACACCGGGCGTGCGCCGGTTTATGCGGCGACTATTCTGAGCGCAGGGCTTGCACCGCGTTGATCCTGGAGGCCCGAGCCGCCGGAAGGGCGGACGCTATCACTGCGGCAGCAAGAATGAGCAAAGCGGACGCGACCAAGGGCAACAACCCCGGCATTTGCATCTCGGTCGTGTATTTGACAATCAAGCGCGCCGCGATAAAACCAATCAGCAGACCGGCCACAACACCTTCGGTTGCGATCACCAATCCGTCAGACAGAACGTGGACGAGAATTCTGCGTGGCTGTTCGCCCAGCGCCATGCGTATACCGAATTCACGGGTGCGCCCGCTCACCGAGAAGGCGAGCACACCGGCCACTCCCACAATCGAAATCAACAGGGCGAGGGTAGCGAATCCGCCAAATACAAGGGCGTTGAGGCGATTGGGCGCCAGGACCTCAGTGCGAATATCTTCGAGTGTAGCGGCTCGCTCCACTGGCTGGTTTGCTGCCATTTCACGAATGGTGCGAGTGATGGTCGGAACGAGTGCGTTTGGATCATTTCGCGTGCGCACGAAGAGACGGCCTGTCCAACCTTCCTGAACCGAAGGCTGGTAAACGGTCATGGTTGGTGACGGAATGATGTTTTCATCGTCGAGGTCCGGCACCACTGCAATAATGCGTCTCGGCTCGGTGCTGATCCCGATAAACTTCATCACGCCGTCGGTCCACTCGAGATGCCGGCCCACCGCTTCCCTGCCCGGAAATAATTGTTGCGCCAGGCTCTTGCTGATGATGACCACGCGTTCCGCGCCATCTTTGTCGGTGTCTCTGAAATCGCGGCCTTCGATGATCGGTAGCCCCAAAGTATCAAAGAAGCCCGAGGATACGGAGCGGAACTTTGCCCGCGGATCGTCCTGGCCATTCTCGCGCTTCGCGCCTTCTACCGTGAAGGTGAAGGCGATATTCAGTGCGTTCGCGTCGCGCCAGGGAACACCGAAGCCGGAAGAGACGTGTTCTACTCCCGGTATCTCACCGATCCGGCGATTTACTTCGCTATAAAAATCACGCACCTGTTCCGGCGTTTTCCCGTAATACATCACCGGCAGGTTGATCGCCAGAACGTGGGTGGTGTCGAATGGCGGCCGGGTCTCTTCCAGAACCAGGAGGGTTTTCAACAGCGCGCCAGCGGCGGCGAGCAACAGGAACGAGAGTGTGATCTGGGTAACAGCAAACATACGCAGCCGGCGGCTGCTTCCCCTGGTAGCGCGGACTCCGCTGCTGGTCAGGCCGAAACCACGCGAAGAGTCCATGGAGGGGAGCCGGGGGACGAAGGCGAGGAAGACGGCAGCGAGCAACGCCAACACGACCCCAATCCAAATCATGCTGAAATCCAGCTTGAGGTCGAGGGCGCGGACGGAAAAGCGGGCCGCATAACGGGCCAGCACGGCCACCATGGGAATGGCGATGATTACGCCGGCTAAGGCTCCACTGCCGCACAGCACCAGACCCTCCGCGAGGAGCGAACGGCGTAGCGTGGCCGGGGTTGCTCCCAGGGCGGCGCAGACGGCCATCTCCGGCTCTCGCCGCACCGCCCGTGCCAGTAGTAGATTGGCGACGTTGGAACAGGCAATCGCGAACAGCAGCAGAGAGGCTGCGAATAGCACCCATAAGATGGTCTTCGCGCGGGAGTTGATCTGGTCGTGCATTCGCGTTACGTCGATTTGGTAGTGGTCGTGGGATTTATAGACCGAAGGATATGCGTTGAGCATCCCCGCATGTACGGTGCGCAGCTCCGCGCGCGCAGAATCGAGATCCGCGCCGGGCGCGAGCCGCGCGAACACCTCAGTCATGCGATGCTCGCGGCCGGTCACCATGGTGGCCGATAAGTGATGCGGGCTGGTGACAACGTTGGAGATCAGTTCTGTTTCTACCGGATATGGGACGGAAGGCTCGAGGACTCCAACGATCGTTGCGGACCGGGTCTGCTGGTCGCTCCCGAGCCGAAGGTTTTTTCCAATCACGTTGGGGTCGGAGTTTAACGAGGTGTGCCAGAACCGATAGGTCAGAACCACTGCGCCGGCGGCGCCGGGGCCATCGTCGCGGGGGTTGAGCAGGCGGCCAATGATCGGTCGCAGCCCCATCACGTCGAAGTAGTTACCGTCCACCACTCCGGCGTGGATCTCACGCGGGTCCCCGAGTCCTTCGAGGGTGAAGTCGATTGGTGAAAAAGTACCAAGCTCGGTGATGGTCTTTTTCAATCCATCGTTAAGGTCCTTGATCTCCGGAACGGAGAAGGCGGCGTTTTCGACGCCGATGCCCGGAGCACTCTGACGCACGTAGAGCAAGCGGTCTTCGTCGCGGTTTGCCAGCGGCCGGAGGAGCACACCGCGAACAATGCTGAAGATGGCTGCGTTGGCGCCGATGCCGAGAGCCAGGGTGACGGCGACGGTAAGCCACAACGCGGGAACCCGCGCCAGAGAACGAACTGCTACTTTTAGATCGCGAAGAAATGCCATGCCGACTCCAGATATGCAGGCTCGCCCGGCGACGTCAGTTTTGATCCACTTCGGGCTCTATTTTGCGCCGGGGCTATGGTCAACAATTTATCAGCGGTAAGTGGACAGCGTCCACATGAGTGAAGTGGAAATCTGAGGCGGTGTCGTCACTGCCACTCAGTTCCTTCCAGCACCGACCTCGCGCTGCGGGCGGGGGAGAGGCCGCCACAAAAAGAAGTCCTGACACCGGCAGCCACCATCTCATCCTGGAGCGTTTCGATATCGTGGGCCATTGCTTCGTCCTCTGTGGACTGGTCGTAGTCTTCGGGGAGGTAAATAGCAACCAGATACTGCGGCATGATTTCTCCTTTGTCCTGTAACGGTCTTCGGGCGGGCCGGTTGCCCTGCCTTCACGATATAGTCGAACGGCCGAAGGGGAATTGGACAAATCGTCCAAGAAAATTTTGCTTCTTCGCGCTTTAGCTGTGACGGCCGCGCGGACCCGAGTTCAAGCGCGCCGCCTCCAGACATACAAGTTATTGTCATCCGAGGTGCTTGAGATTTCTATGTTCTGCGAGGCGGCCGCGCGAAAAACTGCCGACCTTATGTCCTTGGCTGAAAAATCCCCTAGCGGAACTTTGAGCGCGCTATCGCTTGGAAGTTCGGTCAGTTCTCTCAAAACCTGCTGCATCAGTTCATGGTGCTTGCCGCGCCGTCTCGACCTCAGGCTGGAAAGCGGAACTCTTTCAACCGCGGATTCTTCCTGGGTTTGACTCTTAGCGGACTTTTTACGCACGCCCACACACCGAGTCTAAAACGCCAATGTAAACCTGAATCAACTCTTTAGTGGCTCCATAATTAGTACCCCTACCGACGGCCATTAGGAGGATAATTTGTCCGAGGGTCTCTTATGGGCAGTGTCGCTCTTTTGCAATCGCTTAAGGACAGTATTGTCGGCCAGGCAGGGGTGAAGACGATCTTTGGCGAACCCATTTCCGCCCAGGGAAAGACCATTATCCCAATCGCCAAACTGATCTATGGGTACGGTGGCGGCGCGGGCACAGGTGGGGTAGGAAATTCGAGCGCGCAGGGTGAAGGTGGTGGCGGGGGCGCCGGCGTCCACGCTATTCCTGTGGGAGTGATCGAGGTTAGCGACCAGCAGACCCGCTTTATACCGATCACCAACCGGAAAAAGATGGCGGGGGCCGTCTTCGCGGGGACTCTTCTGGGCATCGTGTTGGGTTGGCGCAAACGGCGTTGACACGGCCGGCACTGAAAGTCTGAAGGTTGCAGCTTGATTTTCGACAAAGAGCGGATCAGATCATCTGGCGTTTCCACTTGCCACGCCGGAACAGCAGCATTCCGGTAGCGGCGACGGCAGCTTGGGCGATCACGATGGAAAGAAAGACTCCGGTCGAATGAAGCCCCTGGTGGAGAGACAGCCACCACGCCAAGGGGATCTCGAGAATCCAGAAGCCAAAGAAATTCACAATTGTCGGCGTGATTGTATCGCCTGCGCCGTTGAAAGCCTGCAGCATGACCATGCCATAGGCGTAGGCGATGTTGCCATAGCTCAGGATGCGCAGGGCTGAGGCGGCCAGCGGGACAACGGCAGGATCCTGAGTAAAGAGGCGGACCAGCGGGGTTGCTGTAAAAATGAAAACGACTCCGATCAGGCCCAGGAAGAGCATGTTGTAGAGTCCCGTGCGCCATACGGCTTGCTCGGCGCGTTCAGGGTGCCCTGCGCCCAGGTTCTGGCCAACCAGCGTGGCAGCGGCATTGCTGAGTCCCCAGGACGGAAGGATGATAAAGATGACGATGCGGATGGCAATGGTGTAACCCGCCAGAGCGGCAGCTCCGAAAACGCTGACAATGCGCACCATCGCGATCCAGGAGGTATTGGCAATGGCGAATTGGAGAATGCCGGTGAGAGAAACACGGATCAGCCGCCACATCACCCGCGGGTTGAGCCGTAACAGGCTGGGCGGAATGCGCACCCGCTCTGTCCCCTTCATGAGGCGGTAGAACTGATAGAGAACACCCAGGCTGCGGCCGCTGAAGGTGGCCAACGCGGCGCCGGTGACGCCAAGACGCGGAAATGGGCCAAGGCCAAAGATGAGGCAGGGGTCGAGGATCAAGTTGAGAATGTTCGATACCCAAAGAAGCCGCATGGCAATGGCCGCATCGCCCGCGCCGCGGAAGATCGCATTGTTGAGAAACAGCATGACGATAGCGCCGCATCCGCCAAGCGCAATGCGGGCGTAGCCTGTGCCGGTGGCGATGACTTCTGGCGGCGCTCCCATGAGGCGGAGAAGCTGAGGCGCGTAGATGAAGGATGGAATGCCAATGGCCAGGGAGACGAGCAATCCGAGAAAGATGGCTTGCGCACCGGCGATGGCGGCGTCATGAGGATCCTTTTCCCCGATGCGGCGGGCAACCATGGCGGTGGTCGACATGGCAAGGCCAATACCGATCGAGAAAACCAGGGCCAATAGCGATTCGGTGAGGCCGACGGTGGCCACTGCATTGGCTCCGAGGCGGCCTACCCAGAGAACATCTACGACGGCGAAAAGGGATTCGAGCACCATCTCGAGGACCATAGGAATGGCCAGCAGAAGAATGGCGCGATTGAGGTTTCCCTTGGTGTAGTCCTGGTGAGATCCGCGAAGGGCCTCGCGGATGGATGACCAAAGGCCGGGCTGTGGCACTGGACCGCTATCGACTTCCAGGGACATGCAGACTCGCCTTTCCTTGCCCTCACATTCGGATGAGGAGTGAGAAAAACAGCCGGTTCAAGTAATCTAGCCCTAACCCCGGGTTGAGGCTCCTGATTGCGCATGAAGGACGTAGCACTTTGCCAGAGCACTGCAAGTACAACCGGCCGTCGTAGCGTCAGTTTAAATCAGGCGGTTCCATCCCCAGCTCGCATCTGGCGCTTCCATGTCGTGTTGCTCCTGGTTGCCTGGGCCGGCGCTGCTTTGATCAACGGGTGCCATACGCCGAACCCGGTGCGCACACCAGTGGTTGAATTCACCACCATTCCCCCTGCGGCCCAGGGCGGGCGCGAACGAGTGGATACAATCGCCGGACGCGTCTCTGGTGCGCGGCCCGGACAACAAATTGTCGTGTACGCCAGGAGTGGGCCATGGTGGGTGCAGCCCTGGCCCGATAAGGCTTTTATTCCCCTCAAAGCAGACTCTACCTGGAGTACCTCGACTCACCTTGGTTTTGAATACGCAGCCTTGCTGGTTGAACCCGGATACCACCCGCCATCCACTATGGATACGGTCCCTGTAGCGGGTGGGTCTGTGATTGCGGTGAGTACGGCCAAGGGTACAGGCACGGTTCAGTTAGCTCCCACCAAGCCGCTAACATTCAGTGGATACGATTGGCATGTGCGGACCATTTCGTCTGATCGCGGGGGAATGAACAACCTGTACGACCCTGACAATGCCTGGATCGATCCAAAGGGAGCCCTTCATCTGCGTATCAAAAAACGCGCTGGACGATGGTCGTGTGCGGAAGTGGTACTCAATCGAAGTTTAGGATATGGAACCTACATCACGGTCGTACGAGATACTTCTCACCTGGAACCTGCCGCGGTGCTCAGCCTGACTACGTTTGATGACTGGGGAGGCGAGGAGCACTTCCGCGAAATGGATATTGAGATGAGCCGGTGGGGCAATGCGGCGAGCAGGCATAACGCCCAGTATGCGATTCAACCCTTCTACATCCCTGGCAACCTGGCACCGTTTATCGCTCCTTCTGGTACCCTGACACACGTCTTGCATTGGGAGTCGGGCCGGGCCACCTTCAAAACCGTTCGCGGATCCTCTGACCGTCCGGGCGCTCCTGTCGTCGCTGAGCATGTATTCACGACCCAGGTACCAACTCCGGGCAAAGAGACATTCCAGTTGCTGTTTTATGTAGTTGACTCGGAAAAGAGTCCCATGCAGAAGGAAACCGAAGTCGTCATTGAAAAGTTTGAATATCTTCCGTGACAGGCGAATGAAGGGGCAGAGCTTCTTTTGGCAAATACTGCTCGGAGTTGCCGCGATTTCTCTTTCGTTGCCCGCTCATGCGATTGATCCGAATCGAACCATTGCGCAATATATGCAGGACAGATGGTCCGGTGGGCGGGGATTTCCAGGCGGCGCGGTCACCGCGCTCGCCCAGACCCGGGATGGCTACCTGTGGATTGGAACGGACAGAGGTCTGAGCCGTTTTGACGGATCCAGCTTTCGTACTTTCCAGCAGGCTACTCCGACAAACTTCCCCATTGGTCCGGTAGATGAACTCCTGACAGATGCAGCGGGGAATCTCTGGATCGTTTTGCAGAGCACACAGATCGTTCGCTACTACAACGGACGTTTCGAGCCGGGCCATGACGAAGCGGGATTCGGTATCACCTCCATCACCAGTCGTAGAGACGGTACCGTTCTGTTGTCTTCTCTTGCGCTGGGAACACTGAAATATTCTGCCAACAAGTATCAGGCTCTTACCTCATCCGAGGCTTCCGACGTGCCGGATGGGACGCTGGAAGCCGCTGATAACCTTTCCAGCCGCCTCAGTTCTGCCGAAGGGGTCGCAACGCATCGCTTTGCGGAGCCTAACTCGCCGGTCATCTCCATGGCGGAAACGAGCGATGGACGCATGTGGCTGGGGACCCGGGATAAGGGGCTTTTCTACATCAGCCAGGGAAGAATTGTTCCCAGCGAAGTGAACCTCCCGGGTTCCAAGGTGAACTGCTTACTGGCCTTGAACGACGGAGAATTGTGGATTGGGACCGATCATGGGATGGTGCAATGGGGAGGACCAAAGGGCAGTTCTGTTCCGCCGCCTCTCCGCCAAACCGCGATTCTTGCCATGGTCCGCGACCGTGATTCCAATGTTTGGGTAGGCACGGCGAGTGGGTTGGTTCGCGTGAACTCCAACGGAGTATCCCTGGACCAGAGCAACGCGCCGATTGAGGGACCGGTTACAGCGCTGCGGGAAGACATGGATGGAAATTTATGGGTTGGGAATGCCCATGGCATCTTATGCCTTCGCGACAGCGCGTTTGTCACGTACTCGGTCGCGGGTCTGAATTCAGAAAGCAGTGGAGCCATCTATGTGGATCCAGGTGATCGAGTCTGGTATGCACCTATTGAGGGCGGCTTGCGATGGATGCGGGGCAAAGAAACTGGAACTGTCGACAATGATCTGCTTAGCCAGGATGTGATTTATTCGATCGCAGGCGCGAAGGACGAACTATGGCTCGGCAGGCAACAAGGAGGGCTCACGAGGCTAATCTACCGCAACGGATCGATTGCGGCCCGCACCTATA
Organism: uncultured Acidobacteriaceae bacterium; assembly: GCA_964609355.1. Taxonomy (GTDB): domain Bacteria; phylum Acidobacteriota; class Terriglobia; order Terriglobales; family Acidobacteriaceae; genus PALSA-350. The sequence continues at coordinate 19,000 of CAZSUK010000526.1, forward strand.
CCGAGCGAAATGGATTGGCACAAAACCGTGTCTACACTGTTCATGAAAATCCAGATGGAACTGTTTGGGCAGGCACGGTGAGCGGCGGCCTGAGCAGGCTGAAGGATGGTAAATTCAGCACCTTCACAGTTGCTGAAGGCCTGGGCTCGAACGCAGTAACCGCGATCGAGGACAGCCCGGACGGCACAATGTGGTTTGGCACCTCTGGCGGCCTCAGCGAATTGGCTAATGGAAAGTGGCGAACCTACACCACCCACGACGGTTTGCCCGCAGACGAGGTAAGTTCTCTTCTACGCGACTCAACCGGGGTTCTATGGATCGGTACTACGAGCGGTCTCGCGTTCTTAAGCTCCGGCCGCATCTCTGTTGCGGCTGCGGGACTGGAAGCTTTGCGCGGACCGGTGCTGGGACTGGCGGACGACCAGCATGGATCTTTGTGGATAGCAACGGGCAATCGCGTAGTGAGGATCAAACGGGAAGCACTCCTGCAAGGCCGTCCGCTGGACGGTGATCTCCGCGAATACGGTCTCGCCGACGGACTGCAAGGAACCGAAGGCGTGAAACGCGACCGCTCCGTGGTGAAGGATCTACATGGCAACATTTGGTTTTCTTTGAATGCGGGTTTGTCGGTGGTCCACCCAGGCCGCGCTGATCAGGAGGCTGCGCCGCCAGTGGTCCAGGTAGACACAATCTCAGTAAATGGAAACGCTGTCCCATCGCGGGGGCTGGTGCGCATTCCCGCATCGCAACGCCGCATCGTGATTGACTATTCTGCTCTTAGCCTGGCCACTGCCGATCGCATTCGTTTCCGTTATCGACTGGACGGGTTCGATCACGGCTGGAGTGAACCGGTCACGTCGCGCCAGGCGGTGTATACCAATCTTGGACCGGGCCCCTACTGGTTCCATGTCGCAGCCTCAAACCGTTATGGCGCTTGGAATGGTTCTGAAGCGGTAATCCCACTCCAGATTGCGCCCGCATTTTGGCAGGCGTGGTGGTTTCGGTTGGCGGTCCTGCTTTCGCTTGTACTGCTCACCTGGCTTATTTACCGGTTACGGCTGCTGCAAATCTCGCGGCAATTTGAAATGCTCGTGGAAGAGCGCGCAATGGAGCGGACCCGCATAGCCCGCGAACTTCATGACTCGCTGCTGCAAGGGTTTCAGGGATTACTTCTCTACCTCCAGGTAGCCCAGCACATGCTGCCAAGCCAGCCTGAGGAGGCCAGGCAAGCGATCGAAAAAGTACTTGACCAGGGAGACCAGGCCCTGGCCGAGGCTCGGAGTGCGGTACAGAACCTGCGCGGCTCGCCGGTTTCTGCCGGCGATCTGGCACAGGCGCTGGCCGCGATCGGCAAGGAGCTATCCGCTCACGACCACACTGCACAGCTCCGCGTGATGACCGAGGGCAAGCCACAGAACCTTGACCCGATTCTGCGCGACGAGGTCTATCGATTCGCCCGCGAAGCACTGCGCAATGCGTTCAATCATGCGAAGGCGCACAATATAGAGGCGGAAATTACTTATGGGGAAAGCTTTTTGTTGCGGATCCGGGATGATGGTGTGGGCATTGATCCTACCGTGATCAGTCACGGCAGACGGGATGGACATTGGGGTCTTCCGGGCATGCGTGAGCGGGCGGAGAGTCTGGGTGCTGCGATGGAGGTTTGGAGTGAAAGTGGGGCTGGTACCGAAGTACAGTTGACCATCCCGGCGGCGATCGCTTATGGCACATCTTCCACGCCGGAAAGATTTCGACCTTTTCGCAAAAAGAGACCATCGACATCATGACGAACGATTCAGCAGTCATCAGAATTCTGGCCGTCGACGATCATCCGTTGCTGCGCGCCGGGGTCGCAGCGCTGATCAGAACGCAACCCGACCTGACGATTGTGGGGGAGGCATCGTCCGGGCGGGAGGCGATTGAAAGCTTTCGCAAACTACGACCGGATGTCACCCTTATGGACCTGCAGATGTCGGACATGGACGGCATCGACGCCATCCTTGCCATCCGCAGCGAATTCCCCAATGCGCGCGTGATTGTGCTTACGACCTATGAGGGCGATGCCTTGGCCTACCGCGCTCTTAAGGCGGGAGCTCGCGCCTACATCTTAAAAAGCATGGTGCGGAAAGATCTGCTCACTGCGATCCGATCCGTTCACGCCGGCCAAAAGCATATTCAATCAGAGGTGGCCGTCCAGTTAGCTGACCATGCTGCGGACGACCCTTTGACGACACGCGAAGTGGAGGTTCTCAGCATGATTGCGGAGGGAAATTCGAATAAAATCATCGCTGATCGACTCTGCATCACCGAACATACAGTCAAAGGACATGTCAAAAGCATCCTTTCGAAGCTGGGAGCAAGTGATCGCACGCACGCGGTTACCCTGGGTCTGAAACGCGGGATCTTACAGCTATAAAAGAATGCTCCTGCCCCTCTAAAGAGTAGTTATTTGTTCACTCCTTCTAGTCTTAGCCCGTGGGCGGTGACTGGGTATCTTAATCTAAGAGGGGTTTCTCTTGCAGCGCTTGTATTCAACTTTTCCGAACGGGAGGCCCGGAGTTGGTCTTCTTCTGTTGCGGCTTGCCGCCGGTGGTTCTCTTATTGCTGAGAGAATCTCGATGGTGGTTCCCCTCCCTCCGTCGCCGCAATGGGAAATCCACATCTTGTTGGTCTTTGTAGGAGTGTGCATTTGCCTGGGAATTTGGACCCCCGTAATGGGCGCCTTCGAGGCAGTCGCTGAGGTGCTGATTACGCTTTCACGTCCAACACAGTACCAGAGTCACATTCTGATTGCGGTTCTCGCAATCGGTCTGGCCATGCTTGGGCCGGGCGCTTGGTCCATCGACGCCCTGATTTTTGGAAGAAAACGCATCACGATTTAGATCCAGCCCTCCTCCAGTATGCCTGTTGAAAAACATTTCCAGGAAAGAGCATCCACACAGAGATCTCTCCACTACGCTGCGCTTCGGTCGAGATGACAAAGGGAAGCGCCGCCCTTCCAGGGAGAGTTGTTACTGAACAGAAGCAGTAGGGACCAGGCCGCGCGATTCCAATAGCAAACGTCCCGGTCAGCAGTCGCCCTTCCCTTTGTCATCTCGGCCGGAGCGCAGCGCAGTGGAGAGATCTGCGGTTTTTCCGGTGGGCACGGAAACACCCACTTAACGTTCGGCCGCGCATTTTCGTCTTACTTCGAACTAATCAGCCGTATACGCGCCGTCAGCGCTCGACCTGGAAATTCGCTGAATGTGCCAAATTGCGGCGAATCGACTACGTTATTCACCACGGCAGGATTTCTGCTATTGGTGGCATTCTCCAAAACACCTCGCAGCCCGAAATAAGACCCGCGAAAGTGAAAGCGCCATTCGAGGCCCGGGCTGAAGGCAAGGTAGTCAGGAAAGCGCTGGGAACCAGCCGGACCAACTACCTGCAGGTTGGCATTGACCGCATTAAAGGGAAAACCGGTGTGCCAGTCGAACGTATAAACAAAATCCCAATTTTTTCTAAACCTCGGCGACAGCAAAGGCAACCATCCCCAGGAGATGACACGATTGGGAACATCCCAGCCGAGCGGGCCTCTTTGCTGGGGCCCGAGCAACGAGACGGTCGGCACGTAATTGAGCGCTGCGTTGGTGCGTAACGAGGAATGGGTGTAAGCCGCAAACAGCCGGTATCCATTGCTAAATGTGTGGTTGGCTTCAAACTCCTCGGAAACATAGTGATCCTGCCGGGCATTGGTCAGCAAGTAAGTTCCTGACAGCGCACCCGGCCCTTCCTGGTTGGCGTAGACAAAACCATCGGAGGATCGCTTCTGAAGAAAATTTGCGCCGGCGTAAATGGCTCCGGGAAGCTTCTTCTCGACACCGACACTCCAGTTGATGGCGCGTGTTTGCTGCAGGGAGGCGTCGTTGGCGGTAAAGTTCGTCTCCAGCGGGCTCGTAACCGGTGTGACACCGTCGACGGCATAGTAGGTGTCATAACGTACCCCCGCAAGTGCGCTTTCCAGGTATTGCAACTGTGTGTGTTCGTAATAGAGACCGACGCCGGCGGATAACTTGATCGTCGCCTCGGCTCCAGGGGGAGACCAGGTCGCAGCGAGGCGAGGCGAAAAGAGGGAACACCTGATAATTTCGTCCCAGTCATATCGCAGCCCGGGCTCGATGAGCAGCCCTGGAAGAGCCAGCCAGCGATCCTGAAAATAAACGCCGGTCTCGAAATTATGACGTGTGAATGAGGCCTGGGTGGGAAAGGTGCTGCGTCGCAACAGGGTTCCGTTCTCGCGAAGATAGTTTACCGGCGAGCGCAAAACGCTTTCGTCGAAGCCGATGTGGTCGAGATCGATGCCCACCTCGAGATCGTGGCGGCCCTCCCAATGGCGCGGCGGCAGGTAGAGGGTTGCGATTCCCTGCTCGCGCTCGGAGTGCGCGACCGCGTTTTCAAAGTAGCTGCCCTGGCTAAGTTCGGGAGTGATCTCATACGGACTGTCTCCGTGCGGTTCGTAACCATCGCGGAAGCGCACTACGCCCACGCCCACCTGTAGCAGCGCTCCGTTGGCGAACGCATGTTGATCGCGGAGATACGGAAGCCACGCGATGGTATCCCGCCGGGTGGTGCTTTCTTGCGGCACTAGAGTGGATAGGCCGTCATAGGGAGAATGGTAGTCGTTAAAAAGGAGTCCGGCGGAAAGGATGTTCGCGGGAGTAAGGTTCACCTGGGCTTTGACGAGATTGCTGCCGCGCGACAGGTGGTTGGTATCGGCATTGGGTGGAAGCCCCTGAATGTAGATATTGTCGTATTCCATTTCGAGGCCATCAAAGAACCATGCGCGGTTGTGGACAATTGGTCCGGAAAAAGTGACGCGGGGAACAAATTTGTCGAAGCGCAGTCCGTTGTTCTCGCGAAATGACGGAATAAAGTCAGTGGTATTAAAACGGAATTTGTTATCCCCCATCCCGGTGTAGAAGGCGACGACACCGCCCGTGGCCTTACCGAATTTCACCGGATAACGGGTGGTTTCCGTATCGATAGAACGAACGGCATCCGCGCTGACGCGCATGGCAAGTTCGCCGCTGACCGGGGAACGAATATCGAATCCATCCAGCAGGTCAAGGGTGGCGTAGGTTTCCGATCCGGCAACGTGGATCTGACCTGTCCCGTCCTGGACCACACCCGGGGTAAAGGGGAGAAGGTTGCGGATATCGCGCGAGGTTGGATAGGGTATGTTGACGATTTCCGGCGTATTGAAGGTGCTTTTATCTGAGGTTTGTTCGGTATCGATGCCGGCTGTCGAAGAGACGACATTCACCTCCTGGCGCACCACCTGTTCGTGGGCCAGCGACACTTCGATCGTCTGACGATGAGCATCTGCCAGGTTCTCTGAGGCCTGATAAAAGCCGGGCTTCTGGATCTTCAACTGGTAAGTCGAGGCACTTTGCAGGGTAAAGGCACAGCGGCCTGCATAGTCGGTCTCGAGGTGGACGGCGGCGCGGCCTGGCTCAGAAACGGTAATCTGGGCTCCAGGAACAGGCAAACCATCTTCGTCAACGACCGTAAGCGTGATTGCCGGGCGGGGCGCCGGCACCTGACCGCCGGCACCCACCGCATTGCAAAGCAGGACACAGCCAAGAAGCATCCCGCAGGCACGACTACGGCAACGCATGTTGTTCAGTGTAGCCAACCTGAGGTTTTACGCGCGGAGAACGAAACGAAAACGCATGTCTTCAGCGAACCACATGATGTAGTTTGTTCCCCAGGCATTGTTGAACAGGTTGCAATGAACGCCGCCGGCCAGGTCTGGTTGAGAGGTGGAGAAATTGAGCGGCGATTTCTCTCCTAAAGCGATCACTGGCGAGTCCAGCGTTTCGAAAACGATGGACTCCTTTTCGCCGGTGTGATGGAACCCTGTGGAAACGGCATGCATATGACGATTTCCGGAGGAGACCACGTCGAACGGAGATACCTGTTCCCCCGACTTATCCATGGCTCAGCCTTGCTGACCAGAGACAATCGGATCAAAGGTCAGCCAAAGTGCTTCGGGAAGGCGCGTGGCACGCTTCTGAAACCAGTAGAAATTCAGGTTGATGACTGGTTCTGCTTTAGGGAGTATCAATTCCAGATACATCTTTTCCGGGAACGCCGCTCGTCCCGATTGCAGCGCTTCGGCATCGACGATCTGCAGACGCGCAAGCATACGATGAGCTTGTGCATCTTCTTCAACTTGCAGCTCCGCTAAGGATGGTAACCAGTCGCGGTGTTCCGCGCCGAAGCGTTCGATGTTGGGCTTCCCGAAATCCTTTTTGGCCCAATCTTCGGAGCTGATCACATAGTTGGCGAAGAAGCGTGAGTAATCCTCAAGAGAAAGTGTCTGATACGAAAAGAGCGCAAGCGGATGATCGGCAGATGCCCATTCCCGCCCGGAGCGTTTGCTGCGCAGACGGCGAATGGCGCCAGTGCCCGGATCGATCGCGACGACAAAATGAGCCGTCTCCCATTCCTTCCCGGCCGGGAGGCTCGACGGATTTGTCAACCGTGGTTCCGCGGCTTCTAGCCGATGGGTGGCGGTTTGCGCCTGCTCCCGCAGTGGTGCGGGCAGCGCGGCAATTCCCTCGAAAAGATCCTGACGCTTTTCCGCCCAGCTGTATTGCACCACCTCATAGTTCTTGGTGTGCAGCATCTCAGCCAGATCGTGCGGCGTGTAGTGGTCAAAGTCGAGCCATGTTTTGGTATCGGTTCCCCAGGTATGCTCCACCTCAAGCAGGAGGTGACGAAGCAGAGCAAGGTCGGTGGCGTCGCCGGTCTGCATTTTCTGCTGTGCAAGCCATGCCTGGCGGAGCCGCGCTAACTCGCGATACCTGGCCAACTTGAGAGGATCGCTGGCAACGCCGTGGATCCAGGTGTCGCCGATCTCCTGCTTCACTACCGGCAGGTTGGTTTGAAAAGGTTCGACCGCATTGGCGATCTCAGTCAGGTTGGTGGCGATGATTTGAGCGTTGGGAAATTGATGCTTCAAATCAGCACAGGTTTTTACAATCTCATCTGGTTTGTGGGGTCCGCTGTTGTCATCTGCGACCACGATGGCGACCGCCAGGTCGGAACCTGGGACGCGCATCACCGCGCCGTACTCGTGGTGGTACATGACCACGAGGGATGCTCCTTTCAAATCTTTCCAGACAAATAGGGGTGGTACGGCGGCCGGCGTGCTCGCACCATTCACGCCGATGTCAAGGAACTTCACCTTTCCTGCGGACAGCGGTCCGATGAGGCCGCGTGTGTGCCCGGGCACATCGGTCATCTTGGCGCCGGTGGTTGTTCGGCCAAACCGCCGGTCCAGGGATTTAGACAGGCTGAGGCCGCCGGAGATCATGGATGGGTCCATCAGCTCGGTCTGCCAGCTGAAAGGGAGAGCATGCCAGGCGATGTCTCCATTCGCGATGGCGTGCTCCATGCGCCGGCGATCCTCTGGCGAAGCCTGCTCAAGATACTCGTAGAGCAGCCACGAGCCGGTGGTCCACACATAACGGCAGGAGCCCGCCTGGCGCATTGTCTCCGCCACCCGAATGGCTTGGGGAAAGTACTCCGTAAAGTACTTTCGAACGACCGCGGCCTGGGTATCAATGAAGCCGGCGTCAAAATGGCATTTGTACATGACAAGCACACGCTTGACCTGTTCGTCGGGCGCCTGCATGGAGAACCCAGTGCCCTGGCCGACAGCGAAAGCACTTCCCAGCGCAACCACAGATTTGATGAACTCGCGACGCTGCATCCAAACCCTCAAAGTAACCTTTGAGGGTACACGATTCCGCGTTGGGTTCAGGAGTGCTTCTTGTACACCCTGGTCGCAACCACGCCGGCTTGCGGCGAATCTGACCCGAAGCTCCGGGTCTCAATCAGGATCTCGAATGGGTTAAGAGAACCGTCCGCGTTAGCGAATTGAGCGAGGAGCGGGCGCATCACGTCGCGGTTGAAGAGAGTGTCCACCGCGGCCTGGGTTCCGGCCATGGTGAGCCCTTCTGCCAGCAGCACCCATCCCGTGTTGTTGAGATTGGGAACCAGGGCGATGACGGCATAGGTGCGATGCGAGGGTCCGGTTGCGTCGTTCTGGTAGGCGGAAAGCTCTCCCGCTTGAGGGTGCTTGTTCAGGATCAGCGAGGCATTTGGATGGGGCTGGTAGGAGAACTCGAAGTTCATGTTCTTCTCAAAGAGCTCTGCCCACGGATTAGAAAAATTCGATCCCAGAAGAATGACGTTGGCGTCTTTGAGATCTCCCATGTGCAGCTCACGTGAATAGCGCACAACCAGATGACCCTCGTTGGACTCAGGAAGGCGCGAGAACCTCATCGCTGCATTCAGATCTGTAACGTTGGTGTAACGCTGGGCGTCCAGATCTCTCATGTTCTGCGCATCAATATTGTAGGGACTCTTGAGGGATACGTAATCGCGATTGATGTATTCCGACAAGGGAATCAGATGACCGGTCAGGTTTTGAATCATGACGATGCCCGCGTCGGACGGCACAATGAGTGTCTGGTGGCTCTTGTCAAAGAGCCGCGCCCACAAAGGATGTGACGAATCTGCAGCATACGCGGGGGCGCGGTGCGTGACCCTCCAAACGATTGCCGAACAGGCAAATAACAACAAAGCTCCTAAACCAAGAGCTAGCCAGGGCCAGCGCCGGGCGGGCGGACTAAATACGGCGGCCTGTCTGGCCGGCACCAGCGTCTCGGAAAGGCCGCTGCTCTCGGCTTCGTGCTCGGGCAAGACAAGCAACGGACGCTCTTCGAAATAGTTAGGGGAGTAGACCGGAACATATTTACCCCGAGGAATGCTGAGGCGAAGCTCCTCCTCTCTGCCCTCTTCGAGGAAATATTGATCCAAACGGTGGCGGAGCTGCCGGGCGTAGTTCCTTACGATGTTGTCTTCTCCCGGGTTGTAGCCCGGGCGCCGTCCAAAGACATGAACCCCGATTTGCTGTTCGCTGATCTCTCCGATCTTGCCTGTAATCTCCCGCTCACATACATACAGAAGAAAGCGGGACAGCAAAACAGACTTGGCAAAGCTACGGCTGGCGATGATGCGTTGCGCCAACTGCCATCGCGGCTCGGCAGTGAGGGACTTCCAGGTTGAACCAGCCGGTAGGTTGGGATTGGCAGCCGTGCCCGTCGATGCCACCACGAAGTCCGGTACAGAAGCGTCGCCTTGTTTCATAACATTCACCCCCCGGAGGGTAACAAAGATAGGAGAACACAGGGTAAATTGTTAAGTGCCTACTCCGACAGGAGTTATGGCGATCTACAAAATTTTCCAGCTGATTTACACAATCCGGAAGAACTGCATTCATCTGCTGAAACGCCAGTGTAAACACAGGGTAGACCCCTTCCAAATCACATTCCAGATCCCCAAGATGGCCCCATTGCAGTTTTTTCCCGGAGAGAGGCCTGCTATGTCTACAAATGGAATTCTTCCACGTCCTGGTGGGCGCGGTACAGCCGTGTCTGAGTTTATTCATCCGAGAGCCATGCGAATTATAGGCGCGGGGGCGTCCTGTTTTTGCGCTGCACTGGTGTTTTCCATCTCGATGTTTTTATCTGTGCCCGTGTTTGCGCAAAATGACGTAGGTTCCATCGTCGGATTCGTGTCGGACTCCTCCGGGGCGGCGGTGCCGAACACAAAAGTAATCATCAAAAATGAGGGGACTGGAGAAAGCCGAACGGTTGATACCGATGGGTCAGGTCATTACGCGGTCCCGAACCTTCCCCCCACGGTGTACACCATGTCGGCAGAGGCCACCGGCTTTCAAAGATTCGAGAGCACTCACAATGTGCTGGCGTCCAACAGCACCATCTCTATCGACGCCGTGCTTACGCCCGGAGCGGCTAGCCAGACGGTCGAAGTGACGGCCACAGCTGCACTCTTGCAGACTCAGTCCGCAGCGGTACAAAGCGAGATCACGGGACAACAGATTCAAAAGCAGGAGCTGAACGGCCGCAATCCAATCTACATGACACAGTTTCTACCCGGCGCAACCAGTACGGCGACCTTGGGCGATTTCAACTTCGCGTTTAACAGCGGAGACACCTTCAATATCAACGGGGCGCGCACGCAGGATACGTTGTACACCATCGATGGCGCTCCGGCGGTTCGTACACGTGACGACGGAGAGATCATCGCCGGCGTGAACACAGACGCCGTGCAGGAAATGCAAGTGCTCACAGCTGCCTACTCGGCGGAGTACGGGGGTGCGTCCGGCGCCCAGGTGCACATTGTGACCAAGAGTGGTACCACGAATTTCCATGGCACTGCGTACGAGTACCTGCGGAATTCAGCCATGAATGCCAACACCTGGACGCGGAACCTGAACCCCGCAACCCGGTTTCCTTCTCCCTTTGTTTACAATAATTTTGGATTTTCCGTTGGCGGCCCGGTCTGGGCCCCAAAAGTGCCTATCCTGGATGGCCTGCGCAACAAGTTCTTCTTCTTCATCCACGACCACTGTATCCGCTACCGCTTTGCAGCCACGCAAAACATGATCGTGCCCACCGCGCTGATGCGCCAGGGCAACTTCAGTGAGCTTCTCAGCGCGAATCCCTGGTATAAGGCCGGCACCCAAATCTATGAGCCTGGTAGCTGCCCGGTGGCAGGCGGCTCAGGTTGCGTCGCGTATGCGGGCAACATCATTCCGCAGTCCCAATTGAGTCCAAACGGCATTGGGATCTTAAACTCCTATCCTGCGCCCACTCCTGGGTTCCTGCAGGGACAGCAGAACTATGCAGGTTCGCTCCCCAACCCGGAAAATCAGCGTAAAGGCCAAATCAACGGCGACCTTCTCATAACGCCCAGCAACCACCTCTTGTTTCGGCGCTCCGATAACTCGTTCTACCAGCTCTCTCCTTACAACCAGAGCAACCCCCTGGTTCCGATCGTATTCGAGCGCCCCAACCAAACCAACGCCCTGGGTTGGGCTTGGACGATCAGCCCAACCATGATCAACGAGGCGCATGGCAGCGTCAGCATCGACGACGTCTACATCAACGCCTCGCCGGGAGGGGCTGGCTATAATCGGGGAGCATTCGGAATCGATTTTCCCTACATCCTGCCCGGCGCGAAAGCTGCTGAGCAGAAAATTCCCACCGCCAGCCTGCCCATTTTCTCCAGTATTGCCGGTGGGCCGTATCCATCCCATTCATCCGGGATTATTTATTCGGCGTCCGACAGCTTGACCAAGGTATGGTCGAACCACACAATCAAGGGGGGCTTTTTCTACTCCTACGCGGGCGAAAATGACAACGATCAGATCAACGTCTCGACAGTTCCCGGGGGGGCCAGCAACCAGAACGGCACGTTCTTTTTCACTGACACACGGACCGGCCTGGGCGGTACGTCTGGTGTAGGCTTGGCCAACCTGGCGCTGGGCTTGGCAGACAGCTATACCGAGATTGGGCCAAAAGCATTCACTGAATGGCGCGGAACGCTCTTTGAGGAGTTCATCCAGGATAACTGGCAGCTAACGCACAAACTGAATCTCGATTATGGTCTTCGCTTCACCACGGTCATTCCATACAACGCGCAGTGGGGCAATGCGGTCTACTTCGATCCTGCTTCATTCAGCCCGGCAGCTGTTCCGCAAGTGAGTCCGAAAACAGGCCTCGTAACCGTGGGCACTGGCAACCCTTATAACGGCATCGTGATCCCCGGGCTGAACAAATTCCCTAGCTCTGCGCTAGCGGGCAATCGTGTCCCTGCCGCGAACCCGGCAAATAACTCCTGCGCCGGCCAACCCTGCACCGGCCTGTTCGCCCCGAAACTGCCCAAGGGCTACTACCCCACAAAAACCGATGTTCTGCCGCGTCTCGGAATCGCTTATCAGCTATATCCAAATACGGTGATCCGCGCGGGGGGCGGCAGGTTCGTAGAGTTTAAGGGGATCATCGACAACATATTCCCTGGCGGCAACTCTCCATTCCAGCCAACGGTATCCGTCAGCAACGTGTCGGTCGACAATCCGGGCGCCGCGCTCAACTCCACTGTAGAACCTCCTCTCCAGATCACTACGATGAACAGCCACCTGGTGCCACCAACCAGGTGGAACTGGAACGTGACACTCCAGCAGCAGCTTCCAGGGCGGCACTCGGCGCTATCGATCGCTTATGTGGGGGCTCGCGGTTTGCATAATTGGGATGTGTTCGACATCAACCAGGCGCCAGCCGGCTCCCTCACAAATAATCCAGGCGTCAACATTAACTATCTCCGGCCATATCGGGGTTTCGCCTTCATTCAGCAAGCGCAAAGCGGGGTAAGCGAAACATACAACGCGTTACAAGTCGGATGGAATTGGCAATTTGGCGATGGTTCCTTTTTCAACGCTGCCTACACATGGGCCAAGGACATGGACAACGGTTCGAATTACCACACGATCGTCCCCGATACCTACGACACATCCAATCTATGGGGGCCTTCGGAGTACGATGTTCGTCAGGCTTTCGTCGTGAACTACCTCTATGTGCTGCCGTTCTTTAAGGGACAGCACGACCTGGTCGGCAAGCTGGCGGGTGGATGGCAGATCAGCGGCAGCACGCAACTCCAAACCGGCTTTCCCTGTTCCGTCGGAGTCGCCAACGACTACGCCGGCGTCGGAGAGTTCGGGAGCTTCAACTGCGAACCTCCCAATATTCCAACAGGGTCCGTGGGGCAATTCTGGGTGCAGCACGGAGGGGTAACGCATGTGGGCAAGTTTGCCGGTCCCACTGGTGGTCTTGGTAGCCCTAAGTGGTTTGCAACGACCTCTGGTAGCGGAGCTCCCCTGTGGACCGCGCCCCCTGCCGGGACGTTCAATCTTCAGCGTGGCATTCGCGACAATATTTACGCGCCGGGCCTGGTGAACTGGAATCTAGCTATGATCAAAGCCTTCCCCCTCTTCAAGGAGAATGGTTTCGAGTTCCGTGCTGAGGCCTATAACTTTGTCAATCATCCCAACCTGAATTCGCCAAATTTCACTCCCACCGCAGCCACGTTCGGGGAAGTGACCGGCAAAACCACCAGCAATCCGCGGACTCTGCAAGTCGGGCTGCGTTATCAGTTCTAGATGCGCAGCGAATGTAGGGAACTCCCGCACAGCATCGCTGTGCGGGAGTTTCTTTTATGCCAAACAACGTGCGACTCCTGTTTTGCCAGAACCCCAGCGTGGGTGGCCCAGGTTTCGCAAGCTTGCGATTTATTTAAGCCAGCGCGGGTGGGTGTCCGTACTATAGTTCGATCAGCAGATTGATTGGTCTCAGCTCAAGGAGATCTCGAGTGTGATCGAACAAAACGTCGAGCGCTCCACAATGAGGCGAGCCAGCGTCCGGCTGCTCCCTTTTCTCTTCCTGCTCTACATTCTTTGTTATCTCGATCGCTCTAACGTGAGTATTGCAGCGCTCGAGATGAATAAAGAACTGAAATTCAGTTCGGCAACATTTGGCTTCGGT
>CAZSUK010000527.1:0-13196 GCA_964609355.1 uncultured Acidobacteriaceae bacterium
CCCGAAGGTGATAGGCCACAGTTCGCTCGAAGAAAGTGCGCTGCAATTTCCGTTGCACCCGGGCCCTGGAACAAGGAGTGGAACCATGGTGATTGTCTCCGCCGTAATCCCCACCCGGGGAAGACCAGAGTTGCTGCACCGCGCGGTGAGAAGTGCGCTCCAGCAAACGCTACGTGAAATCGAAGTCATCGTGGTCATCGATGGCGAAGATCCCGTCACCGCCCTGGCCGTCGGCCAGTGGGCCGGCGAAGATCCCCGGCTGCGCCTGCTTGCCCTCCCCACCCATGTCGGCGGATCGGATGCCCGCAACCGTGGCGTGGATGCGGCGGCTGGAGAATGGATCGCGTTTCTGGATGACGACGATGAATGGATGCCGGGTAAGCTCGAAGCCCAGCTCGACGTCGTGGGGAAATCGACCGCGCCGTTACTGATCGGGACCTGCAGGATGATTGCCCGCACCCCGGAAAGGGATTATGTGTGGCCGCGCCGCTTGCCTGCCCCCAACGAACAAATCGGCGAATACATCATGGCCCGCCACAGCCTGACTCGGGGTGAGGGGTACATCCAGACCTCCACCTTCTTCGTACGTCGTTCGTTGATGCAGGCCCAGCCTTTCAAAAGCGGCCAGCGAAAGCACCAGGATACAGAGTGGGTGTTGCGCATGGCCTCTCTGTCCGGGATCGAGGTTTTGTTCGCCGAGCAGGTCCTGGCCATTCACTACATTGAAGAGGAACGAGCCACGGTCAGCAACAAGCCCGACTGGCGCTACTCGCTCGACTGGGTGCGGCGCGACCGGCAGCTCTTCACACCGCGCGCGCTGTCTGGCTTTGTCTTGTACCAGATCGCCGCTGAGGCCTCAGAACAGGGAGAATGGCGAGCCTTTTTCGGACTGCTGTTTGAAGCCTTGCGCCATGGCAGCAATATGCCCATCGACTATGTCATCTTCTTGGCCATCTGGCTGCTCCCCCGCCGTCGCCGCCGTCGCTTGCGCAATTGGATGGCTCGACGCCCGGCCCTTCGTTCCCTGGTCGAGTCGCGATGAAAATCCTTCAGCTCACACGCCAGTTCCTTCCTGCCGTGGGCGGCCTGGAGAGCGTGGTCGAAGGTCTCAGCGTGGCCCTCAAGCGCAATGGGCACACAGTCCAGGTGGCGACCCTGCGCCTGCTTTTCTCCTCCGGTGCGCTCGCCCCCAGCGAGTCCATCGAAGCCGGGCTGAACGTGCACCGCATGCGCCATTGGGGCCCCCGGCGCTACCCCGTGGCGCCTGCTGCGTTAAGCGCTATCCGCGGTTATGACGTGGTGCACATCCATGCCATCGATTTCTTTGTCGACTATTTGAGCCTGCTGCGCCTGTTGCATCGCATCCCGCTGGTGGTGAGCACGCATGGCGGCTTCTTTCATACCCAACGCGCCCGCGCCTTCAAGCAGATGTACTTCCAGACCATCACCCGGCAGTCACTGGGTGGGGTGGAGGCGGTGGTGTGCGTTAGCCGGCACGATCGCGAAGTCTTCTCGAGGATAGTGCCTCCGCAGCGTATCCGCGTCATCGAGAACGGAGCCAACATCGATGACCTCTGGAGCCTAAAAAAAAGGTTGCAACCCGGATTGGTGCTGGGTATCTCCCGGTTGGCCGAAAACAAGTGTGTGTACAAAGTGCTGGAGGCGATGGCGTTGCTGAAGCATCGCCATCCGCAGTTGCGGTTGGAGTGGGTGGGCGCAGACTTCTCCTCGTTGCGTGCTGGGCTCGAACGACGGGTGATCGAGCTTGGCCTCGCCGGCCGCGTGCACTTTCATGGCGCTGCCAGCCGCGAGCAGGTCTATGAGCTGCTGGAGCAAGCGCACATGTTTGTGTCCGCTTCCAGTTACGAAGGCTTCGGGCTGTCAACCATCGAGGCGATGAGTGCGGCGACGGTGGTCCTGGTCACCGCGGTGGGCGCGCACCCCAACGTAGTTGAAGACGGTGTAAACGGCCTGCTGATGGACCAGCAAGCCACCGGGCTCGCGGCTCACATGGAACGAGTGCTTTCTATGCCCGCAGAGCAACTCGAACAGATGGGGGAAGCGGCGCGCGGGGCTGCCAAACGCTTTTCCTGGAGTCGGATCGTACCCCAGTACGAGCAACTCTATCGGGAGGTGATCGGCGCGTGAGCAAAGCTGCCCGCAGAGAATCATCGCTCCTGTCAACAACACAGCAAAAGGCACTGGGAACGGTTCTCATCTTTCGCATCCAGCTGTTGCCGCCGTCAGAGACCTTCATTGTGACCCAGGCTGCGGCCATGCAGCAGTTTTCCCCCTACTTTGTCGGCTGGCGCAGGATGGCCGGGATCGAACTGCCGGCAGAAACCAGTTGGACCGTCGATGGAGGCGGCTTGCGGGGCAAATTGCGCGAGCTGCGCTTTCGCTATGCCGGGCCCAGCACGGAACAGCTCGCGCGGCTGCGGGCGCGGGCTCCGCGGCTGGTCTATGCCCACTTCGCCCCCGATGCCTATGCGGCAATGCAGTTGGCAGACCGGCTCGGGGTGCCTCTGGTGACCGCATTGCACGGATTCGACGTGACCATGACCGACCAGGCAATCGGGGCCACACGGCTGGGCCGCGAGTATCTCCGGGGACGATCGGCACTGCAGAAAATGGGCGCACTCTTCGTAGCCTGCTCCGCCTTTGTCCGCGGGCGCGCACTCGAGCTGGGATACCCGGCCGAGCGCACCATCGTGCATTCAATAGGCGGGGATATAGAAACATTTCAGCCGCCCGCGGCCAGGCTGCGGCAAAAAATCGTTCTCTTTGTCGGCCGCCTGGTGGAGAAGAAGGACTGTGGCAGCCTGATCGATGCCATGGCCGAGGTAGGGCGTCACTGCCCGGCGGCCGAGTTGGTGGTTATTGGCGGTGGACCATTGCTTCCGCAATACGAGGCGCTGGCGGCCGCGCTGGGTGTTCGCTGCCGCTTCTTAGGTACCCAGCCAAGCCGCGTGGTGAGGGACTGGATGGCATTAGCGGCGGTCTTCTGCGTGCCCAGCGTGGTGGCCGCCTCAGGCGATGCGGAAGGGTTCGGCATCGTGTTCATCGAGGCCCAGGCCATGGGTCTGCCCGTGGTGAGCACCTTTAGCGGAGGCATTCCCGAGGCGGTCAGGCATGGGGAAACGGGTCTGCTGGTAAAAGAGCGTGATCCCCGCGGCCTGGCACAGGCAATTCTCCGTCTGCTCCAGGGCGACGAACTGTGGCAGCGCTTCTCGCTCGCCGGGCGGAGGAATGTTGAAAATCACTTCAACCTGGCCCGGCAAACCGCGCGTCTAGAAAAGATTTTCGAGCGGCTGCTCGTTGAGCCACACCCGACAGGAGCGAATGCGACATGGGGCCATTGACAACCGTCGCAAATGACGTCTCCACGGTGACGGCGCATACCGGACGGCGCTTCTATCAGCCGGAGCTCGACGGATTAAGGTTCTACGCATTCCTGGGCGTCTTCGTCTGTCACTCGCTTCCTTTCGAGCCGGCTTTTTATGCTCGCTTCCATTTGCCCGTGCCCTGGCTGTGGGGCGCGATCGCCAAGTCAGGCGCGGATGGGGTTGACCTGTTCTTTGCCCTGAGCGCTTTCCTCATCACCTCCATCCTGCTGCGGGAACGGCAGCAAACGGGCGCAATCTCGCTGCGCCGGTTTTATCTCAGACGCATACTGCGCATCTGGCCGCTCTACTTCCTGCTGATCGCCGTAGCCGTTTTGCTGTCACATACCATGGCTAGTCAACATCTTCCCTGGTACTACGTTGCCGGCTACCTGCTCTTCGTCGGCAACTGGGTGCATGCGGTCTTTGGAAAGCCGGAGTCGATCTGTTCTCCGCTGTGGACGGTCTCCATAGAGGAGCAGTTCTATCTCATTTGGCCGGTGCTGATGAAGTTACTCACACGCCGGGGCATGATCGTAGCCGGCATAGTTACCTTTTCGCTGGCCACCGTAAGCCGCCTCGGCTTCATGATAGCCGGCTGGAGCGGAGGCTTCATCTATTACGGCAGCATCTCCCGCTGCGATTCCTTGGCCCTGGGCATCCTGCTCGCGCTGTTCGCCGATCGTCTGCCGAGGCCTACCCGCGGCGCGCGTCGGCTGCTGCTGGCCGCCGGTCTGACAGGATGGATCGTCTCCTCGGCGTGGTTGAATGAGCAGCCCGGGCCGGTCGATATGCGCATGGTGTGGGGACGGTTCATCGTGTCCCTTTCCGCCGGAGCAATCCTTTACGCCTGCCTCGACAGCCGCAGCCAGTTGGTGCGCGGCAGCTGGGTGGTGCGCCTGGGCAAAATAAGCTACGGACTGTACATGCTGCACGTCACCGCAATCCTGATCGCGCTGAACCTGCTGCACCCGGTATGGGGGTGGCAGCTGTTGGCGGCTAAAGGATTGGGATTTGTCATCACCGTCCTTCTTGCCCTGGCGTCCTACCGCTGGATCGAATCGCCTTTCCTGCGCTTGAAGGACCGTTTCGCTACCGTACTAAGCCGGCCCGTCTGATGTCATCGACTCGCCCTGTAAGTGGAGGTCTCTGTTGGATAAGTTAGCCTTGCAACCCTCGCACGTGGTCATCTCGGCCAACACGCCCGCGCCCGAGCTCACGCTGCGTGAGATAGCAGCCATGCTGGCAAGGCGTCGCGCCATCATCTACATGAGCGTGTCCATCTTCTTTTTGCTGGCCATCGTGGCGCTCATCGTTTCCACCCAGCGCTACAAATCCGTGGGCGAGATTGAGCTGCAGAAAGATTCCACTGGTTCGCTCGGTTTGGAGACCGATACCGGGGACGCCCCATCCGACGCCCTCGAAGTGAACATGATCATTCAAACCCAGGCGCAGATCCTGCAATCGGACTCCCTCGCCCTGCGTGTGATTGAGGATCTGCACCTCGAGCAAACCGAAGACTTCCAGCAGAAATGGTCCCCCATCGGTTGGGTTCTGGGCCTGTTCAGCCACTCGGGGCCTCCCGATCCAAAAGGGGCGTCGCTCGAAAATTCACCCCATCGGCGGATGCGGGTACTCAAGACCTTCCATCGCCGGCTGACCGTCAAACCAGTTGCGGGAACCCGCCTGATCGACGTGGAATTTCTAAGCCCCGACCCGCAGGTCGCGGCGATGGTCGTAAACCACCTGCTGCAGGGATTGATCGAGAAAGGCTTTCAGGCCCGCTATGACGCCACCATGCAGGCATCGTCGTGGCTGGGTTCCCAGCTGGATGATTTGCGTAACAGAACCCATGAGCTGCAGGCTCGGGTGGTGAAGCTGCAGCAGGAAGCAGGTGTCTTTGCTCTGGGCGACGTCGACAAAGACGGTAAGGATCAGGTCTATAACCCGACCGTCGAAAAGCTGCAGATGGCCACCCAGGCCGAAGCCCAGGCACAGTCCAACCGCATCCTCAAAGGTGCGATCAACGAGGTTGCAAACAGCGGTAACGCGGAGCTGCTTTCCGGGCTCGCCGGGAACACGCTTTCGGGGGGCTCTGCCTCCGCCGGCACCGGCACGTCGTTCAATCTGATTCAAAACCTCCGCATGCAGGAGGCAACCCTGCAGGGTCAACTCCAGGAACTCTCGGCCAAGTTCGGTCCGGCTTATCCCAAGCTGGCGGAGCTTCGCGGCAATCTGAACGCCGTCCAGGGATCCATTCGAGCGGAAGTGGCCCGGGTTGCAGGGCGGGCTCACAACGACTTTGTGGTGGCCGAACAGACTGAGCAAAGAACCCGTCAGGATTTCAACGCCTACAAGAGCGAAGCGGAAGCGCTCAACAACAAGACCATCGAATACCAGATGGTGCGCCAGGAAGCCGACGAAACCCGGTCAGTTTACGACGATATGTCAAAGCATCTCAAAGAATCCGGACTGCTGGCCGGCCTGCGCTCTACAAACATTTCCATCGTCGACTGGGGCAAGCCCAGTGATAAACCTGCCAAGCCAGTGATCCTCCTCTATCTGCTCGGATCGATCGGTCTGGGATTGGTCTTCGGCACAGTTGCCGCGTTGCTACGGGACGTAACTGACACCAGCATTCAGGACCTGCGGCAGATATCGCGCGAGGTGGGGCCGGCGCCGTTGTGCGCGTTGCCGTTTCAAAAAGAGAAGGCCGTCCTGACTGGCGGCGTAGGCTGGGCAGCGAAATCAGCACTGCCGGCATTGGACAGCCCGCGCTCCCTGTTTGTTGAGTCGCTACGTTCCCTGCGCACTTCGCTGATGTTGTCTCGCAGTGGAGCACCCCCTAGTTCCGTGCTGGTCACCAGTCCGCTCTCAGGCGAGGGAAAAAGTTTTGTGAGCTTGAATCTGGCTATCGTCTTTGCCCAGCAGGGCAAGCGGGTATTGCTCTGCGACGCGAACCTTCGCCACCCCTGGCTACATCGCAATCTTGAGGTCAACCCCGATGTGGGATTGAGCACCTTGCTGGCCGGCCTCTTACCGGATTATGGTGGCACCGCGATTATTCCCGTGAAAGAGGTGCCCGGACTTTTTCTCATGCCCGCTGGGCCACTGCCTCCCTATCCCGCAGAACTACTGGCATCTGATCGAATGGCTACTCTGGTGAAGATCTGGGAGGTGCAATACGATCTCGTGATCCTGGACGCACCCCCTGTCCTGCAATTCACTGACTCCGTAGTTCTAAGCTCCATGGTCAACTCCGTTCTGCTGGTGGCGAGGCATCAAAAGACTCCGTTGCCGGCGCTTGAGAAGAGCTACCGCATGCTCGATAACGTCCAGTCGAGCGACGACCGCAAGATCAACATCGTGATCAATGGCGTGAAAGAGCAGCTTGAGGAAGGCTACGTCCTTTCCGCCCAAAATGAGGCTGTGAGGGCCTGATGAAAAAACTTCAATGGTACTGCCTGCTATTACTTCTGCTTTCGAGCGCAACCATCCATTTGCCGGCGCAGAATGAAAGCCTGCTGATCGAACGTGGCGATCTGTTGCACCTTCTGGTCTACGACACCCCAGAGATGGAGCAGCACGCCCGGGTCACAGACTCTGGAACCATTCCATTCAGCTTCCTGGGCACCGTCAGCGTATCCGGCTTGACCCCGGCGCAGGCCGCCGAGCAAATCGAGCATCGCCTGGTGGCTGCCGGGGTTATGTTGCATCCCGAGGTGAGTGTCCGGGTGGAAGCGTACGCCACCCAGAACGCGTCCGTCATGGGGCAAGTACAAAAACCCGGAAGCTACGAAATCGATACCGGCCGCAAGGTGGTTGAAGTGCTGGCCATGGCCGGTGGGCTTACCGATGTAGCGGATCGCCACATTACCATCCAACGCTTCGGCGCCGCTCAGCAAAAAGTCGAGTACTACTACTCGAATTCGGCGCTGACCGCTTTATCTGAAGACCCGATGGTTTACCCGGGAGATACAGTCGTTGTGCCCAAGGCGGCAGTGGTCTATGTGCTGGGCGACGTGTCGAAGCCAGGCGGTTATCCGATAATCACGAACAACTCAACCATGACCGTACTGCAGGCGATTGCCATGGCGGGTTATGCCAACCACACCGCCGCGGTTGGCAAATCCAAGTTGGTGCGCGCGACTCCGACCGGGGTAGTGGAGATAGACCTGGAAGTAAACGCCATCGAGAAAGGAAAAAAGCCCGATGTCGCATTATTGGCCGACGACGTGGTTTACGTCCCCTTCAGTTTCATGCGTAATATCGGGATCAACGGCCAGGGTATTCTGGCTTCCGCAACTTCTGCTGCCATTTACATCCACTGATGCTCAGCTTAAGCGCAACTGCTCGAACATTTGCTCCTGCCCCTGTAACCACCCGCGTCCGCAAACAGGAACGCGCGGTTAAAGGGTCCGGAAGCATTTGGGGGAACGCTTCAACCTGGTGCTTGTTGCTGCTGCTGCTCTACTTTGCTCTCGCCGGCGTATCTCCCTTCGTCAATGAGCCAACTGCCACCCGCGCCGTCGCCACAGACTCCGCGGGTGGTGTCCTTTTTGAGCGTGTCAGCAAGCTTCTTATTTCTGTTGCCTGCATGGCGTTTGCCCTTCAGCGGCACGCGTCCGTGCGCCGCTTGAGCATGCAAACGAAGCTGATAATCTTCTATCCGCTCCTCGCGCTTTTGCTCGCTCCTATATCGCAGCTCCCCACCAGAACAATCAGTTCGGCTGGGTTGCTACTGAGTGCCATTCTGCTTCTGTACTACATCATGTCTCGCTACAGCCTCGATCAGGTGCTTGAAATGATGCTTGCTCTTGGCACCGTGACCATGGCGGCCAGCATAGTCTTTGCTCTTGCCTTGCCGCAGTATGGCCTTGACCAGATGGGGGGCCATTCCAACGCCTGGAAGGGCATCTTCAGTGCGAAAAACTATTTGGGTAATATGGCGCTGTTTTTTCTGACCATGGCGATATCTTATCGAGGGCGCACGCCGTTTCTCCGCTCCGTTCGCGTTTCGCAAATCATTTTTTGCCTTACCGCAATTGCGTTTTCTCGCGCGGCCACTGCCTACCTGTTGACCGCGATCTACATAGTCTGTCTGGTCACCTTAAGGACCCTGCATCGCTTTAGTAAGAAGGATTACTTTGTCGTCTGCCTCCTTCTGCTGATGGCCTGCTCCGCCGCAGTCCTAATCATCGTGGCCCGGCCGGATTTCCTGATCGACCTGTTGGGAAAGGACATGACCCTGACTGGCCGCACTGGCATATGGAGCGCGGTGTCAGATTCTATCGTCAAGCGGCCCTTGCTTGGCTACGGCTATCAGGCTTTCTGGCTTGGCCTGGAAGGCGAATCGTATCGTGTCATTCTCGTCGTTTCCTGGATGTTGGCCCAGGCGCAGAACGGCTTTCTTGACATCATGTTACAGAATGGTGTGGCCGGGCTGGCGATCGTACTCCTGGTCTTCGGCTTCGCTTTTCGAGACGGCGTTGTCTGTCTTCTTCGCTCTCACGACCAAGAGCAACTGCGGGCAGTCGAGTGGTATCTGATCATCGTGGTTCTCACCCTGATCTACAATCTCGACGAAAGCTTTCTCTTCGACCCCAAGCATCTGGGATCGATGATCTTTCTGCTTGCCTGCATCGGGCTTAAAACCGAGTGGCGGCGCCTGCGCGTGGCTACCTAAGCCTACTTTTTGTTATCCAAAGCCGCTTCGATAGCTGTCGTAACCTGCGGCGAGTCTGGAGTCACGGCGGGTTCAAACCGCTCCACTGGCTTGCCAGTACGATCGAACAGAAACTTGGTGAAGTTCCATTTGATTTCGCCACCAATCTGCGGGTTCACCGATTTGTCGGTTAAAAACACGTAGAGTGGCGTCTTATCCTCGCCTACCACGGACACCTTCGCCATCATGGGAAAGGAAACGTTGTAGCGGTTATGGCAGAACTTCTTGATCTCGTCATTGGTGCCCGGCTCCTGCTGGGCGAAATTGTTGGCCGGGATACCAACAATCACCAATCCGCGATCTTTGTACTTTTCATAGAGCGACTCCAGTCCCGCATACTGCGGAGTGTAGCCGCACTTGCTGGCCACGTTCACCAGCAGCAGAACCTTGCCCCGGTAGCTTGCCAGGCTGACAGGCTGGCCATCAATGGACTTCAAAGTGAAGCTATAGACACCCTTCGTCGGCACGGCCATCGCGATCGCGGCGACACACAAGGTGAGAACAAGAGCTAATTTACGCATGCAATCCTCCAAACATCTTATACATCGCAAAGATCAACAGCCTGCAAAAGCGAGGCGCGCGGGTCGCCGGTGGGGACGAACTCATGGGCGACATATCCTTTGAATCCGCTGGCGACGATGCCGCGCATCACCCCATCCCATTGCACTTCCTGGGTATTATTCAGCTCGTGGCGGCCGGGCACCCCGCCGGTATGGAAGTGGCCGAGCCATTGAATGTTCGCCTGGATAGTCGCGATCAGGTCCCCTTCCATAATCTGCATGTGGTAGATGTCGTACAGCAGCTTCACATGCGAAGAATTCACTTCCTTCATCACCGTGACGCCCCAGGCGGTGTGGTCGGCCATGTAGTCCTTATGGTTGACCTTGCTATTCAGCAACTCGAGATTCACGACGACATTATTGTCTTCTGCAATTTTCTTTATCCGGTTCAACCCGATAATTGTGTTCTTCGCGCCTTCCTCATCCGGCATTCCGCGGCGATTGCCGGAGAACGTAATGACATTCGGCACTCCAGCTTTTGCCGCCAGCGGTATGCTGGCAGTTAGACCCTGCACGATCTTGTCGTGGTTGGCGATCACGTTCAGTCCATCGGGGATCGAACCCCCGCCGCCGTAGCCCATGGTACAGATCAGCCCATACTTCTTCGGCGTTTCAAAGTCCGCCACTTCTAAAAGGTCCACTCCCTTGAGCCCAATCTGGGCCGAGTAGGCGCACAATTCGTCCAGGGTCATCTTCGGATAGCACCAGCGGCTGACCGACTGTCGAATATTCCCCTTCCTTGGGGTCGGACTTTCCGTAGAAGCCTGGGCCTTTTCCTGGCCCCAGGACAAGGGGGAGCTGGCTATTGCGGTGCCTGCGATGGTGCTTTTGAGCATTCTGCGACGTGAGATGGAAGACATCCTTGAGAGACCTTTCGAAGGGCTGTGAGTGTACGGACGTATTTAATCATCTTTTGGCTGCGCTAGCCGCATATACATTCCGCGTGCATGCCGTCCCGGATGAAGACGAAAACGATGCGGACGAACGTCGTGTGGGTGGCCCAGGTCTCGCTTTTGAGACCTGGGTGTTGCGGCGAAGTTATTGAACCGCCGTAGGGTACAGGTCTGGCAGCGGCTTACCCTGTTGTTCCCGCAGTTCAGGATGAGGCAGCGGCTTGCGCGGAATCATCTGGTCACGCATGGCAGCGTTGTAGACGAAGATGGCTTCCACCACCGCGATTTGCTTTAGATCCGCAGCCTGCAGGTGTTCATAGGTATCCATATCCGAGTGGTGAGTACGTGTATCGTAATCCATCGGATCCTGAATGAACTGAAAGCCTGGTATCCCCACGTCATCGAAGGACAGATGGTCTGTGCCGCCCGTATCCCGGTTGCTGATAGCGGTGACACCGAGGTCCTTCAGCGGTGCCATCCATTGCTCGAAAATGTGATCGACCGCGGCATTTCCCTGGGTATAAACGCCGCGAATCCTGCCCGTCCCGTTATCAACGTTGAAATAGGCTGAAATCAGTTTCTGCTCCGGTTTCAACGTGAGCGGGCCGGCCGGTTTGCGCATGAACTCCATTCCAACCATTGCGTCGGGGGCAGTGGAGCGCGGGAAGCTGCCAAAATGTTCGCCTACGTATCGCATGCTGCCGAACAGCCCTTCTTCTTCGCCGGACCACAGGGCAATACGAATCGTCCGGCGCGGTTTGATCTGAATTGCGTTGAGAATGCGCATCACCTCGAGCGCAACCACGGATCCGGCCCCGTTATCCGTAGCACCGGTGCCCGCAATCCAGCTATCCAGGTGGCCGCCCACCATCACCACTTCGTCTCTAAGCTGCGGGTCGGTTCCGGGAATCTCTGCAACCGTATCGAAGCCATGTTCGTGATCGCCAGTGAACCTGGTTTCGACGTTCATCTCGACGGACACCGGAACGTGGTTCTCGAGCAATCGATACACCCGGCCATAGTTCTCAATCTGCGTGACCACAACAGGAAATGCCAGTGCCGTGTCCTTGCGATAAGGAGTGGCGCTGGTATCGTCGAAAATAATCCCGGTGCCCCCGCCATGCTCGCCATCGCGGCTGGGAAGGATGACCCCCGCGACCTTTTCCTCGGTCAGGAACGAATAGATCGTGTTTCTCAGCTTGACGCGTTTCGAATACCGGTCGAGGGGTGACTCCGCATTCGGCTTACTCTCCGTTACCGGGAGGGACTCCAGATCCTTAAGGTCCTTTTCGGTATAGCGCTCAAAGAAAGGCTTGTCGGGCACTGGCACATCGCGCATCGGCCCCAGCAGCACAATTTTGCCCGAAAGTTTGCCTTTGTATTGAGCGATGTCATTCGCCTCGTTGATCACTACAGAAATAGCCTGGGCCTTTAAAGGTCCGTTGGTCGAGGGGGACCAGGGACTTGCCTGGGCCAGAAATACAGAGGTATCCGGTTCCGTCATCCGAACCCAGGTATTGAGTTGCTGCCAGCCCATCCCAAATTCGCCCCAATCTTCCAGGTGCGCGTTGACGCAGCCCATCTTGCTCAGCTGGTCACGAGTCCATGCGTTGGCCTTGGCCATATTCGGAGAACCTGTCAAGCGGGGCCCAATTCCGTCCATCAGGCCTCCGGCGTAATCCATCACGTGGGAATGCTGGAGGCCCTCTTCGCGAATCGCATTGTAGGCATTCAGATTGATCGCTTCGCTGCTGGGCTGCTGCATTTGAGAATCGTCCCAGCCAACCTGCGGCTTTTTATCCGCGGCGTTGGATCCGGATGTCGCGAGCAGGAATGCCGCCGCCCAAACCAGGCTGCGCCTGACTATCTGCTTGAATATCAAAACCGGTTGCCTCCCATAATGAATCTGCACGGGCCCCATCCTTCATCTTTGTGCAGGGTGAGATAAATCTTGGCGGTACAGTTTCATAGTTGTATTCAAGCTATCACCCGGCAACGGCCCGCAGCCAACCTCACAACCTCTAACACCATCGGCCGCCATGACTGCATTTCGTGACCTGAACCCGGATTTCCTGTGGAGACCCGTGGCTTCAAGCGATCTGCATGCGGCTCTCTTCACGTTGAGCCGCACCCGTGGTCGCCGCTAGCAGAGCGAAGTAGGGAAATCCGAGGGAACCCGCATCTTACAAACGTCATTCGAGAACGAATATGATGATCACCAGGTAAATAGGAGGCCAAATGACCAGCCAGAAAAAACCCTTACCGGCCCACCTCAGTCGCCGCTCGTTTCTTTCCTCGCTCGGCGCTGCCGGCGTAGTGGCAACTGCCGGACCCGTCCTGGCGACAGCCCAGACAGCGACGCCAGTGGCCCCTATGGCGGCTGATTCTACCTCTGAGACGATCGAGGGGGCGATTCCCGTCAGCCTCCGAGTCAACGGCAAGCGACTCGACCTTCAAGTCGACCCGCGCACGACCCTTCTCGATTGCCTGCGCGAAACAATCAGTTTGACCGGCACAAAAAAAGGATGCGATCACGGCCAGTGCGGAGCTTGCACTGTGCATGTGAACGGGCGCCGCGTTAACTCCTGTCTGACGCTGGCTGTCATGCATGAAGGGGATGAGATCACTACCATCG
>CAZSUK010000528.1:0-6171 GCA_964609355.1 uncultured Acidobacteriaceae bacterium
ACAGCGCTGTATCGTGCTATGATCCCGCGCCGTTGTTCGGGAGTAAGGTCTTTTGGATCTGGAAGCGCAGCAACCAGACTGTCAATCTCACTATCAATCCGCGGCTTGATGGACGATAGGTTCTGAATTTCGGGGGCGACGAGCGAAGTAGTCATAGTTATCCTCTATGGTTTAAAAGCTGGGTGATGGATCCGTAGATCATGATGTGCAACTAACAGAGCCCGGTCGCAAGGTAGGGCAGGGGGATGCACTCGCCTTGCACTTCAAAAAGAAAAGGTCGATCACAACGAAGATGTATAACAACGAGGCACGCCGACGCTTCTAATCGGTTATTGCTCGGCTGAGAAGCGCGTCCAATTTACAACACCAGGAGAAAAATCAAAATAAGTCGACGTCCGCGGTCGATAAGATCGAATAAGGCAAAAAGCGCATAACAAACGGCCTGGAAACGTCATCGGTTTATATTGTGATGACTGTTGCCCAAGAGTACATGCGAAAGTCGATACTGGAGAAAGAATCTGGTAATCGCTTACCAGAGTTTTTAGAAACGTTACCCCCCGGCCCGAAGCCGCAGGCGAATGGAAGGCCGGAGGAGCGGCTGCAGACGAGAAGGCTTCACTGCGCTCACGGTCTGCGTCGTTTGCGCGATTCGAGATCTTCCCTTTGGCCTTGTACAAAACCATGTTGCACTCATCTCGAGGCGAAATGCGGGTTATGAACGGACTACCTTAAGATCAAAGGCGCTTGAATTTGAGACTCTTGCTGTTGTACGGGCGCAATGCTGGCCACGCCCTCTGGGAAGTGTTCGCTTAGCCATGTTTCCGTATGTTGGCGAACCGACAACTGCCCCGCGTGATTGGAAAAGGAGTGATCCGTATCCTCAATCGTGCGAATCGAGACCTGGCCGCTTTGCACCGCAAACGAACGGATATACTCGAAATAATCAAAGCTGTTGGCTTTGCCGGCGCCTCCGCTTATGGCGGTCTCCGGCGCTTTTAAGATAAGGACGGGGGTTCCGCTGGCAACAATTTCCTTGAACCGGCTGATGACGTCGAAGTTGGTATTCTCCGGCAGGTCTCCCTTGGCAAATATCGTCTTGAGTGCACGAACCCGATCGTAGGTAGCCCGAAGAATTGCTCCAGCCCTGCTCCGCCGAATCCAAAGCACCAGGCCCGGCCGCAATGTTACCGTGAGCGCTCTGGACAGGGTCAGGTACGGATCCAGCAGTACCAGGCCTTTACAGTCCGCACACGTGGAAGCCCCGTAAATCGCGGTTGTCGCTCCGGCGCAGTGGCCAAACATCACCACTCCCGAGAGCTGGTACTTCTGCACCAGCTCCCGTGCTTTGGAAGAGGCGACAGCTGCATAGCCGCCCTCATTCGTGAATCGCAGGAGGTCGTTTGGTATCTCGCCATAGCTATCTCCCAGGCCCGGAAAATCGAAGCGGAAGGATGGGTAACCGCGAGATGCAAACGACGTTGCCCAATAAACTCCCGAGTCGCCTACCAGAGACCGCGGGCTGGATAAAGCGTTCGTGAACATTATTCCCAGCGTCGTGGACGATACCGCTGCTTCCGTTCCAGCCAGGCTCGTGGGTTTGTGATAGGTACCGTGGAGCAGGACTCCACCGCCGTCGAGCGTTGTTAGTTGACGCATACCCACTTGGTCGCTGATCATGCTCGCTCCCTTGCGACTCCCAGATTTGAGACGATCCACTCGTAATTGGGATCGAACAGAAAGCTGAAGTCTTTGTTTTCCTCAAAACCTGGCACCCCACCCTTGACGAGGGGGGTAGCATCCTTGCCCAGTTTCACCATGTGGACGGGCCTCTTGTAAGAAACTGTCGGATCGTTTGGCGGAATCATCGCCGCCGGCAGGTTAAAGCCGCGAGATTGATGCCACAATGTTGCTGACCATTCATACCCTTGCACCTCGACGCTCTTTCCTTCGTCCAGAAGTCGAAAATAGTGCGAAGCCGGCCTCCGTTCTTCTGGCCGTTTGTAAACCTGCTGCGTTCCAATCCAGCGCTGAAAAGTCGACCGCAGCACCTCGTTGGCGTCCGTGGGTGCCGACCACGACAGGAGTGCTTCTGCCGCCCCATTATGAAAGACCTTCGCGGCAAGAAGTCCACCCATTTCAAGGCCGTGCAGCACCAGCGGCACGTCCTCTCCTCGCTTCCGGAACCATGTCGATAGGCACTCGACATCATCCATCCAGGTGTCGAAGGTCATGTCCTCGAACGACCCGGTGCTCTCCCCGACCCCACGATAATCGTATCGGACCACTTCGATCTGCCTGGCCGCCAGGTAGCGCGCCCATTGGACCCATGCCCGGTAAGAGGTGTGACGCTCCAGGGTAAAAGGCCCGACCAGCAGAACGCGAGCTAACGGTTTCTTGACCTCGTGCAGCACGGTGTAGAGTTGCGCATCGCGCACCGGGAAGAATCCAGGACGTTCGGCACGAATATCATAAGGACAGGGCCCTGGCGGGGAATCGTGCATGAAGTCCTCAGGCCGCAGCATGATGGGTGCTGCGCACATAGAGTTTCTCGTGAGTGCTTGTACTAATGCGAAATTGCTTAGTACGAGCAAGTTAACGTTTCACCCATCTGAAACCCGGGCTGGAGATTAGTCTCCCGGCGAAACTGTAACCAGGCTCTCCGTGCTTAGGGACGCTCCTGGTTGGATGGGAACATTGTGATCTTGTGGAAGCTTTCGTTTCACGGTCGCTTGGGGGAAATATTCAGCCAACCAGGATTCGGTGTAACGTCGCACGGCCGTTCGTCCTGCGAGGTCTGCAAAGGAGTGGGTCGTACCTTCGATCACCTTTATGTCGACACAACGACGGCTCCCGCCCAGCCCCGTGACATACGCCAGGTAGTCGAACTCGCCCAGCCTAGGCTTAGCTCCGACCGCTTTGGCCGCGGGCACCTTGAGTATCAGGATGGGAAGGCCGGCAGACGCCAGGCCCTTCCACCGTTTGATCAGGGGAAAATTCGCATTGCCGGGAAGCTCACTTCGGCGCAGACGCAAGCGAAGTTCCTTCAGACGATCGAAGATGTTGCTAAGAATTCCACCCAGCCGGTTACTGGCAGCCCAGTCGCTGAGCGCGGCCCGGCTTTTCGTTGCTACTGGTGGGAACAGGTGGAAGAAGGGTTCCAGTAGAACCAACCCTCGGCAATCGTTGCAGGACGACGCCGCGAACATCGCTGTGACCGCTCCTGTACAGTGACCAATAAGGATCATTGATTCCAGGTCGTATCGCAGGCGGATTTGCTTGATGATTTCAACGGTCGCTGCTTCGTAGCTGCCGGTGCTGATAAAGCTCATTAACTCCGCGGGGGGAGCGCCGGTCGAGTCACATGTTCCCGGCAAATCGAACCGGAAGCAGGGGTAACCGTCCTTGGCCAGAGAATCTGCCCAGTAGACCAGCGTATCGCCGATTCCAGCTCTCGGCGCCAGCAAGCCACTGATTATTAAGATCCCTGTGCTCTTGTGGTGCGCGAGCGACCCGCCCTCATTGGAAGACTCGTCCTGCGGCAAGTGGCAGGTACCTTGGATCGAATTGCCAAATACCTCCAATGAAAACAACTCACGCCCTTGGATAACGTCTTTCACTGCATGTTCCTCACGTCGTCGATGCTGGTTGCGATCCATTGCCAGTTTTCAAGGAATAACCAGGTAAAGTCCTTTGCTCGATCGTCGGCTACCGTTCCTGCCTTGACCAGGGGGGCAGCCTCGCGGCTGAGTTTGATGATTCTGACCGGCTTCTTATACTCTGCTCTCGCGCTCGCCTCATCTCGCATCGCAAGCGGCATATCAAAGAGGAATGAATTCTGCCACAATTTCCCTGAGAACTGGTAACCCTCCACTTCGACGGAAGAACCACGTTCCAGTTCCTGGATAAATGCCGACGGAGGTTTCCGCTCATCGCCATACTTGAAGAGCTGCTCCACATTAATCCAACGCACCACAGCCGATCGAAGTGCCTGGTTCGCGCTCTCTGGCGGGGACCATAGCAGCAAAACCTCGCCCACCCCGCCATGAAAAGCACGCGATGCCAGCAATGCTCCCACTCCAAGACCATGAAGCACGAGCGGCACCTCCGGCGATTGCTCCTTGAGCCACTTTGCAAGCAGATGAACGTCCTCGCTCCAATCGCTGAACGACATCTCTTCGAAGGCCCCCGAGCTCTCACCGATGCCCCGGTAATCGTAGCGAAGAACCTCGATTCCCCTTTCCGCGAGGTACCGGGCCCAGAGTACCCATGGTATGTAGGAACTATGACGTTCGGCTGCGAATGGTCCCACAAGCAGTACTCGAGCAATGGGTTTGGTTACCCTGTGCAGAACTGTGTATAAGTGAGCGCCGGGAACCTCAAAGTATCCTCCTAGCTCCGCCGGTCCGCCGCTCGCTTTGTCCGCAACGCTATCGATCACACTGTTCATACCACGAGCGGGGTTTGCCTGCATCGCTTTGTTCGGGCTTTCTGAACCTTTCGCAAGCATACCTGTAAATCTCCCTATCGGCGTTCTGCGTGGAGGAGGTCTAGGCGTAGTCCGGAGTGTGAACGCTGGCCACTTGCGGCAGAAAAGAAGGTTTTTTGCACTTCACTTCCGAAGTTGCCGGACTGAGCGGAAACAGATACCACAGATGTGTTGCCTGATGACTAGAGATGCTAAGGTCTTGTTGAAATTCGTGCAATCGAAATCGTAGGCTTTTCCACCGCATTGTGGTACCCAACTCAAGGGCAGGCCCCGCCCGTACTGGTAACACCTAAAACCTTCAAATCGGGGAGTTACGCAATGTCGTCGGCTTCGGCCGGTACTGTTCCGCCGACGTTCATCGCACTGGTTTTTGGTCACGCCGGGCGAAGCAGCCGCATGGGTAATCTGTTACCTAAATGTTCTTTACAATGAACCTGCACTCCCGCATATTTGGTTTCGGTGAAAGTAAACACCACAAAGATCCCCGGTGATACGAATCTGGGCTCGAGCATAAAGCAGGACTTTTAGACGGGATGTGCGAAATCCCCCTTTGCAGATCCATCGGTTTTTTAAAACCGCTATCCCTGGGAAAACCAAAGTTTTGCTGGCCTGTTCACCCTTGTTCGACTTGACCTTTTTTCCGACCACAACCGCGTACCAGCGGGAAAGTCTGAAGAGTCGGTCCAGGTCGTCCAAGAGGCGAATACGCAAGCTTCTTTGCTATCCTGATTTGCCTTGCCGTGGACTAGATGGCAGATGCGGCCGACGCATGTCAACACAACATTAGGCATGTCACGGATATTGACAAGCCAATAGCTACCCGGCAAGAGCGCGCCGCGTCAGTTATCGCTATAAAAGTTTAACTACCATGCTCCGGTTGTAAGGTTGTTCGGCCCTTAGTCAAACCAACGTCAGCAGAAGTACAGGCTGTGGAAAAGAACCCGGGAGTAAGGACGAAAAAGCAATCAAGCGCTGTGGAAAGAGACGCCTCCGAGTAAGGCTGGCGAAGCCATACCCAAAAAACGATACCCAAGTTCCGCCCATGCGAGTTAGTGATCAGTTTTCCACCGTTAGTGATTCGGCGCTGCAATGGTTTGCGGCGTACACTACTCCTCGTCACGAGAAGCATGTAGGCGAAGTGCTTGCAGAACGAAATATTGAATCCTTTCTGCCGCTCTACCGGACAGTGCGGCAATGGAAGAAAAGCAGTCCGGTTACGCTGGATCTGCCTTTGTTTCCGTGTTATCTCTTTGTCCGCATCAATCGCGCTGCACGCGGAACGGTGCTTAGTTTGCCGGGTGTCGTCTCGATCGTGGGCTCCCCCAAAGAACCGTGGCCACTTCCCCAGTTAGAAGTAGAAGCGCTGCGCCTTGGGGCCAGGCTCGGTAAGGCGGAGCCGCACCCCTACCTCAGGGTCGGTGAAAGAGTGCGAATTAAATCCGGTTTAATGGCGGGCGTTGAGGGTATTCTGGTGCGCAAGAAGAACGAGTTTCGCTTTGTTCTTACCCTTGAAGCCATCATGCGCAGTGTGGCTGTTGAAGTAGATGCGAGCGAGTTGGAATTAGTTGACCAACCATTTACAGAAATTAGTGAGACCGATGCGCAGAACGGTCTGGGGACTTAACTGAGGCTTGAGATGAAATATCGGTCTATCGTGCTGGCGGGAATCGCAATCGTGCTTGGGA
>CAZSUK010000529.1:0-6072 GCA_964609355.1 uncultured Acidobacteriaceae bacterium
TCCCGCCTCCGGGCCACTTGTCACATTTCCGCCTCCCCTCGTGGCTCGACTGCTCAAAACAAAGGCCTTGCCGCTACCGTTTCTTCTGTTTTTCACGGCAAATTCTTCAGATGTTCACAGGCAGCTGCGAATCTCACAGCAGCGAAGAGGGTCCCCCGAGCGCTCAGATTCCCCAATGGATCGGGTACACGCGCATGCGTTGATACGAGGCGTTTCCTGCAGCTTGCTTGCACTGCGATTTAAACAAAGAGAGGTCAAATGAAGCTCCAACTGAAGACGCTGGCGACGCTGGCGCTTGTCTCGGCACTGTCTGCCGGGATGGCACAGACAACAGCGTCCGGTACGACGAGTCCTACTACGGTCCATAAACGCACCACCAAGAAGCCTCCAGTACCCAAAAAGCCTTCCGTGGAGAGCCAGATTGAATCGTTGCGGCAGGACATGAATTCGCAGATTCAACAATTGAAGCAACAGCTGAGCGATCGCGACCAGCAGTTGCAGCAGGCTCAGCAGGCAGCGGCGGCAGCCCAGGCGGCCGCCACCCAGGCGCAGCAACAGGCAGCGCAACAGTCGGCGACCCTGACCGAGAATTCGCAGGCGGTTAGCAGTCTGCAGGGTGCGGTTACCGACCTGAAGACGAACACCACCTCGCTTACCACCACCATCCAGGACCAGCAGGCCAAGGTGGAAAAGCAGATAGAGCATCCCGACGCAATCCACTTTAAGGGCGTCACGATCTCCCCAACCGGGAGCTATCTGGCGGGTGAAACGGTTTATCGCACCCACGCCACCGCCAGCGACATTCCTACCCCGTTCAGCTCCCTGCCTTACGAGCATGCCGATGCCTACTCCCTCAGCGAGTTCTACGGCACAGCACGCCAGTCGCGCGTCGCCATTATGGCCGAAGGCAAGACTGGCTCGGCGACCCTCCGCGGCTACTATGAGGCGGACTGGCTGGGCACGGGCGTCACCTCGAACAACAATGAGAGCAACAGCTATGTCTTCCGCGAACGCGTGCTGTGGGCTCAAGCAGCGCTCAACAATGGGTGGGCTTTCACCGGTGGCCAGCTCTGGTCCCTGGCGACAGAAGACAAGAAGGGCCTTTCCAACCTCTCCGGCGACATTCTCACCCCGCTAACCATAGACCCGAACTACGTGCCAGGCTTCGTTTGGGAGCGCCAGTACGGCTTCCGGGTTACCAAGACCATGCCGCACGCAGCTTTCGGCATCGCAGCCGAGAATCCTCAAGTGCTTTACACCGCCACGCTGGCGGGCAACACTCCTTACGCCGTCCTTGGCAGCACCGGCACGAACGGTGGACTCTACAACTCCGCCATCAGCACCTGCACGCCCTCTACCAGCATCGTGAACTACACCAACCAAGTGAATGGCGGCATCAACACCTATGTGCCGGTTTATAAGACCGTCAACGCCTGCACCAACATCAACAACTACTCCTTCAACGTCATACCAGACATTATCGTCAAAGCGGCCTTCGATCCAAGTTTTGGCCACTATGAAATCTTTGGCATCGGACGCTACGCTCACGAGACCGTTTATCCCGGCGAAACCACCAACGGCAACCTCTACGGCGGCTTGAAGGACATCGTCACTGGAGCCACGGTCGCCCCGGCGCTCAGCACGGCCGGCAGCTACAAAAACAACATCGCCTTGGGCGGCTTGGGCGCGAGTGCTCGGGCTACGCTGGCCGGCAAGTTTACTGTGGGGCTCAAAGGTCTCTACGGACCGGGTGTCGGCCGTTACGGCTCCACCACGCTCTCGGACGTGACCTCAGCTGCTAGCGGGGAATTCACACCCCTGCACAACCTGTCCGCCTTGGGTACAGTAGAGATTGCCGCCACTCCCCGGCTCATCATCTACCTGAACTACGGCGGAGACTATGCCAGCCGCAACTCCGGGGTCGGCACTACACTCGGCGCTCCCACGGCAGCGCAGAATGCCACGACCAAGGTATGGGGCGGTCACTGGGCTGCACCAGCCGTCGCGCCAGTCGGCTACGGCTCTTACGAACTCAACAACTCCTCCTGCCTCACCAATGCCGCTCCCGGCTACAACGGGAGTTCCAC
The DNA here is from genome assembly GCA_964609355.1 of uncultured Acidobacteriaceae bacterium. Taxonomy (GTDB): domain Bacteria; phylum Acidobacteriota; class Terriglobia; order Terriglobales; family Acidobacteriaceae; genus PALSA-350. Next base: position 2,088 of record CAZSUK010000529.1, read on the forward strand.
CGGGTTCTACCCCGGCGGAAGCTGCGGCGCCCAGACCAAAGACGTCCAGGAAGCCACGGCCGGCTACTGGTATGACTTCTACAAAGGCGACTATGGCCGCGTGCGCCTGGGTATGCAGTACGCTTACGCCTTCCGCCAAAGCTGGACGGGCGCACCGGTTTCTGGTTCCGGCATCAATGGGGGTGTCGGCGCCAAAGGCATAGACAACATGTTCTGGACCTCCTTCCGCTACTACCTGCCATAGACAACCACCATCGATCCAAGGGGCGCCGAAACCGGGCGCCCTTTTTTTTTGCTTTGCTTCAGATCCTTCGGCGGAACTGATCATCCATAGTGAGCGGACTGTCTTACACTCAACTGGAGGTTCCCCATGCCAAAGCCCATTGTCGGTCTGCATCACGTAACAGCGATTGCTTCTGATCCCCAGCGGAACCTTGACTTCTTCACGGAAGTTCTGGGGCTTCGTTTCGTCAAGCGCACCATCAACTTTGATGATCCGGGGACTTACCATTTTTACTTTGGCGACGACATCGGTTCACCGGGAACGATCCTTACCTTCTTTCCCTGGCCGCGGGCCTCGCGCGGCAGCATAGGCGTTGGAGAGACATGTGCCACGGCCTTCAGTGTTCCGCATGCCTCGCTGGGGTTTTGGGAGAAGCGTCTCCTGAGTGCCGGGGTTCCCGTAGAGCGTACCGGGGAGCGGTTCCAGGAGGAGGTGCTTAGCTTTGGGGATCCTGACGGCATGCGCCTGGAGATTGTCGGCCACCATGACGCGGGTGAGGCTAAGGCTCCGCGCACCAGCGACATTTCGCCCGAACACGCGATTCGCGGCTTCTTTGGCGTGACGTTATGTGAGGGCGGCTATGAGAAGACAGTTGGCGTGCTGGCCACCATGGGATTCCACAAGATAGGCGAGCACGGGACCCGCTTTCGCTTTGCCGCAGAGGGTAGTGCGCTGGGCAATCACATTGACGTGCTGGTTCAGCCGCAGCTCGTCTATGGCCGTATGGGCGCGGGCAGCGTGCACCACATTGCATTTCGTGCCGCCGACGATGCCTCGCAACTGGAGTGGCGCGAAGTGCTGGTGGCGAGTTCACTCGATGTGACACCCGTGCTCGACCGCACCTACTTCCACTCCATTTATTTCCGCGAGCCGGGGGGTGTGTTGTTCGAGCTGGCGACCGATCCGCCGGGCTTCGCCCTGGATGAGCCCGTCACCTCGCTGGGTGAGGCCCTCAAGTTGCCACCGTGGCTGGAGCCGCAGCGCGCCCGTGTAGAACGCCTGTTGCCTCCAATTGCGCTGCACACACGCAAATAGAAAAGAGAGAAGCCGGTGAACGACCCCCATCGCGATCAGCCTGTCCGCACACTCGGCGCCAGGCTTGAACAGGCAGCCGCGGCCGTTATTCTGCTGCATGGGCGCGGTGCCTCTGCAGAAGACATACTCGGGCTGGCAACGGAAATGTACGATGAACGCGTTGCCTATCTAGCCCCGCAGGCTGCCGATCATCGCTGGTATCCTCTTTCCTTCCTCGCGCCCATCAAGGACAACGAGCCGTGGCTGTCGTCGGCATTGGCGAAGGTGGCTTCGCTCGTGAAACAGGCTGTCGACGCCGGCGTATCGCTGCAGCACATCTTTGTTTGCGGCTTCTCCCAGGGTGGTTGCCTGTCCGCGGAGTTCGCGGCCAGAAACCCCGCGCGGTATGGGGGGGTCGTTGCTTTCACCGGGGGGTTGATCGGGCCGCCGGATGCGGACCTGCACCATCCCGGCAACTTCGCCGGCATGCCGGCCCTGTTTAGTTCCGGGGATCCCGATCCGCACGTGCCCTGGAGCCGGGTCGTGGCATCGGCAGATCAGTTCCGTGCCATGGGCGCTGAAGTCCAGCTGCAGCGTTATCCGGGTCGCCCTCACACCGTGCTACCGCAGGAGATCAAAGCCGCGCGGGAACTTCTCTTCCGTTCTCTCTGAATTGAATTCCATCGGGAAATTTCTCCTATCCACGAATGTGGCTGAGGAATAGGAGAAACTATCCTTCATGGCCAAGCCCGCACTGCACCAACCGTTGTTCCTGCTCGCTCCCTTTTTCCTGGTGTTATCCGCCGGGTCGCAAACCGGCGCATTGCCCGATGTGGCGCCGGCGCAGGCACAACACGCCATGGTCGTGAGCATTCATCACCTCGCCAGCGATGCAGGGTTGAAGATGCTGCAAGCAGGAGGAAATGCGGTCGACGCCGCTGTTGCTACCGGCTTTGCGCTGGCCGTGGTTTACCCCGACGCGGGCAATCTGGGCGGCGGCGGCTTTATCATGCTGCGGTTGGCCGACGGTGAGTCCCACTTCCTCGACTTCCGCGAGGAGGCGCCGCTGCGAGCGAGTGCGAACATGTATCTCGACAGCAACGGCAAGGTCGTTCCCGAGGCCTCCACAGTCGGATACTTGTCGGTGGGTGTTCCCGGCACAGTGGCTGGGCTGGTTGAAGCGGAGCGGCGGTTTGGCAAGCTCACTCTTCCCCAGGTAATGGCTCCGGCGATCGAGTTTGCGGAGAAAGGCTACGTCCTCGGTGCCGAAGAGGCTGCCATGCTCCACGATCCCCTGCTTTCCCGGTTCCCGGAGTCACGGCGCATTTTCCAACGCGGTGGAAACTTCTATCAACCTGGAGAGGTCTTCCGGCAGCCGGACTTGGCACGAACACTCACCCGCATCGAGCAGGATCCGGGCAGTTTCTACCACGGCGCACTCGCCGGCGATCTAGCCCGTGCTATCGAAAAGCGCGGCGGACTGGTGAGCGAAAAAGACCTGGCTATTTACCAGGTAAAAGATCGCCAGCCTCTGACCGGCACCTATCGTCAGTACGAGATTCTTGCTCCGCCTCCGCCGTCATCAGGTGGCATTGCGCTGCTTGAAACGCTCAATATTCTGGAAGGCTTTGATTTAGCTGCCCTGCGTGACCGTACGCCCGCCTCCATGCACCTGATCCTTGAGGCTTTCCGCCGCGCCTTCTACGATCGCACTTCCTTCCTGGGCGATCCTGATTTTCAGTCCGTGCCCACCAGGCAGTTGATTGACAAGGATTACGCCGCTGCCTGGCGAAGAAGTATCAGTATGACGACGGCGACTCCCTCCAGCGCGCTCGTCCGGCCGGCGGGCTTCGTTCCGTCTGAGTCGAAGCAAACGACTCACTACTCCGTGCTCGACCAGGCAGGGAATGCAGTGTCTGTTACGTATACCCTGAACAATTCCTTCGGATCGGGTGCGACCGCGGAGGGGCTGGGGATCCTGTTGAACGACGAGATGGATGACTTTACTTCCAAGGTTGGCGAGCCGAATATGTTCGGACTGATGCAGGGGTCGGCGAATGCAATCGCTCCCCGGAAGCGACCCTTGTCAAGCATGACGCCCATCATCGTCCTTGAGGATCATAAAGTTCGCTTTCTCATCGGGTCTCCGGGTGGGCCTCGCATCATCACCACGGTGGCCAATATTTTCCTCAGCGCAGCGGATGGCGGGCTGAATATCCAGCGGGCGGTCGATGCTCCGCGGTTTCACCAGCAATACTTGCCTGATGTCGTTTTTGTAGAGCCGGGATTTCCGGCTGACACCCTGCAGGCTCTCCGGGGCATGGGCTACACCATCCAGGGCGGAGACGGTGAAGATCATCACTGGAGCGATGGGGAGTGCATCGCGGTGGATCCGAAGACCGGGTTGATCGAAGGCGGCCAGGATAAGCGCCACACCTTCGGAAAAGCCGCGGGATATTAACCGCGGCGGACCACCGTGAGTCAGATTCTCAAAGGCGCCCTCTAACCGGTAAAGTAAAAGGCATGCAGATACACTTCGCATTTGGGAAGCGTGGCCTGGACCTGACTTTGCCAGAGGGGCCCAGGTACGAGGTGATTGAGAGTCGGTCCGCATCTGCTTTGCCGGACGTGAAGGCCGCGCTCGATGCGGCGCTGGACCGCCCCATCGGCAGCAAGCCGCTGGCGGCT
>CAZSUK010000530.1:0-4991 GCA_964609355.1 uncultured Acidobacteriaceae bacterium
ACTCCGTTGTAGGACTTCTGGGTCACTGCCACGCTCTCATAACCGAGCGCCTGAAATACTAACGCCGGAAACTCCGTCGCCTTGAGTTCCTGCAGCAGAAGCACATCCGGCTGCTGTAGCTTGATCCACGCGGTCACGTGATCAATCCGGGCGCGAATCGAATTAACATTCCAGCTGGCAATTTTCATGCCTACCACCGTCTCACATCACGCAATCCCTGACCAGCTATGATCAAAACGAAAGGCTCCGCGCTTATGTTTGTTCCCCGCCCGATCGGCTTTGTCCGTAGCCCCTACAACGATACAAAACAAATTCCGAAAGGTTTGCACACGAAACATGAAGCAGAAGGCATACTCAGGATTCTGCCGGAATTCGAGATCGGCCTCACCGATATTGAGGGCTTCTCACACCTCTTCGTTCTCTGGGAGTTCGACCGATCCCAAGACTTCGACTTGATCGGCAAACCGCCCTTCGAGGATAAGCCGCACGGAGTGTTTGCAACTCGATCTCCCCGTCGCCCCAATCCGATTGGGCTCACCGTCGTCTCGTTGCTTCGCCGTGAAGACTGCATGCTGCATGTGCTCGGGGTCGACATGCTTGATGGAACTCCCATTCTCGATATCAAGCCGTATCTGTCGAGTATCCCGGCGGAGACGTTACGGCGCGGTTGGCTAGGAGAAGCGGAGTTACGGCGTGGCGTTTAGCGCGTGCACCGGATGAATTTAACCCCTGTGGCGCTTTTTTTCCTTCGCCCCCAAAAGGACCCCGGGTGCCCCATATCTCGCTCGTTTTTTGCGAGATGTGGGAAACCACCGCTCTTCGCCCCTGACTTCTTCGCAGCTGAGACTTTTTCCGCAGCTTGTTTAGCCGCTGAGGTACGCTTTTTCCATCCTCTAAATTGTCTTATGCGCTGCTAAAAAGATGCCCTCATGGGCTATCGGCCTGCGGAAAAATCTCGGGAACGCAGTGGAGGGACCTGCGGTTTCGCTCTTGAGCCGCCCAGCCTTGGCTCGTCGTCAAGGCTGGGAAAAGCTGAGGAAGAAATTACTTTGAAGCTGTTTCCGCGCCCGCTGGTTTCTGGTTGACCACCGCACTGTTTACCCATGCAGTCTTGCCCTTCAACCATTGCGGATCCTTGAACTCCCAGGCCACGCGTGACTGCTCTGCATCCCCGTGCACTGTACCACTGGCGATGCGGGTCTTATGCCCTGCGAGCATCTCGAACTTCGATGGCGCCGCGCCCCCACTCGCACCAGGAGCAAACGAAATCGTTAGTCCCTGGTTAGCGTCCTCACCTGCGCCCGCGTAGTGCAACTTTTCGATGGACCACGCACCATTGGTTAAGGCCGCGTCGATGGTCACAGTTCTGCCGGGAAAATGATCGTCTTTATCGAGAATGGTCGCATGATCGCCGGTGACACTCTGCACGTGCAAGGTGCGTTCCAGGCCGTCCTGGGCCTTTAACTTCCATTCAGCGTCGGCAGTCAAGGTTTTTGGCGCACTGCTCGTTGTCCATTGCTGTGCGGGGACGGCAAAGACGGCGATATCGACATCCTGAGAGACAGCGCCGCGGTACGCGACAAAATATGGCGGTTGGCTGATCTCCGTCCACACGTCAGCAACGCTGACCGCGTTGCCAATCTTGACTGCTGCGCCTTCACCCGCGACAGCCGAGCGGGTGCGATACACAAGCACCGGCGGCTCGAGACCTGCAGGTGAACTTCCACCACCGCGCTCACTGATATCAGAGCCCTGGACGAACTGCCACGAAACCGGTTGGCCTGCGTGATCGACGAACCTCAGCAGGTAAGTCGCACCCTTACCTTCATTCGCGGGGCGGTCGAGCTGCATCGTGGTGAGATAGGCTTCGGCCCCCGAGCGCTTGGCGATGTCAACCATCTCCTGCCGATTTGCGTAGTGAATGCGTTTGCCAGTGGAGCGCTCGGTAAGCACTGCGTCATAGAGAGGCGCCGTCCCGCCTGCCGGGTCAACATATAGTTCGATCATCGTATAGGGAAGCTCCGGGCCTATCCACTCGATAAACTGCTCCGGCCAATGCCGAAAGATGATTTGTTCAGAAGGGACGGGGGCTGGAAGCTGCGCCAGCATGGTGGTCGAACTGCCGAGAAGAAGCGAAACAGCAAGAGCTTTGAACATAACGTCTCCTTTTAGAAGGTGTAGCGGATACCGAATTCCACCCGTCGCGCGGCTTCGGCGGCGAGTGGCTGCGTAAATGTAGTCGAGCCCACGACGTTGCCCACGGTGGTTACATTGGTGTGGTTGAGAAGGTTCGCCGAGCGCGCGTTCAGCGTGATGCTCTGATGCCGGTCGGCAGAGAAGCCACGCGAAGAAAGCTGGAAGGTGCGGCTCAGGTTCGTATCCAGGTGAATGAGCGCCGGCATGTTTCCCGCGTTCCGCCCTAGCGAGCCATTGATACCGGTTGTATTCAACAGGCCAAAGGGCGTCTGGTAAGTGCCGGTGCCCTCTTGCGCTGTAAGTGAAGGGCGGTCGTTGAAGACCCCATCTCCGTTGTTATCCATCCCGGTGACCACGTCGTAAGGGTCTCCGGAGGAAGCATCGAACTGGCTGGTAAGCGACAGGTCGCGAGGCAGGTTGAGCTGCCCTATGGCAAACACCCGGTGGGTGGACTCCCAGGATGCACGCGCCGTCTCCCCGCGTTCGGAGTAGCTGGACTGAGGGAAAAGCGTGGCTGAGTCGGCATCGGTCTTCAGGTTGAAATATAAGTAACCGACAAAGATACCAAAGCGTTTATAGCTATGCTGATCCGCGCCTACAAAGACCACCTGGCCATGTAGATGACCGGATTGTTCAAACTGGAAGATATTCCTGCCGGGCGCAATCGGGCGTGGCGCGAGCAAAGGATTCGGTGTGCTGTTTGCAACCAAAGGCGCATTGATATTGCGTGAGCGAAGCGAGCCCCAGGCCTGCCCATCGAAGAGGTTTGCCTGCACGTGCCAGTGTTGTGGCAGCTCGTGTTCCGCCCCGACCTGTGACTGAAAGGACATGGGCTGTCCCAGGTGCGCGGCGAATTGGCGATTGGTTGCGACCGTGATCGTCGACGGAGTAGGCACCAGTGGCTGGGTAAACGACGGCGAGTAGAGAAGCTGCTGGGTTTGGCGCGATCCATTCAGGCGGTAAGCTTCGGTGGTTACATCCGGCATCACCGGACTCGAGAACAAGCCGCCACGCAGGTGGATAATCCATCGTTGTTTGCGATCGGGCGACCACGCGATACCGGCTCGGGGAACCAGGTTGCCGAAGCTGGCAGGCGAAGTTTGCAATGCATACCGTATTCCCAACGCCAGCGACAGGTTGGGCTTGATACTCCATTGATCCTGCGCGAACAAGGCCACGCGCCACTGCGCGAACGGGACCAATGGAATGCCTTGGGTAATGTTGTAGCTGGTGGGAACTCCGCCGGGGAGAGCGAGCAAGGTTCGGCGGTACTGTTCCAGCCCCGAGATCGCGGTTTGTGGCCCATTGTTGTCGAGCGCCGGCGCCAGTCCGCCGCCAAAGACAAAGGCGCCATTGAACGTATCAGGATCGTAGTCATGAACCAACGCGGCCAGCGACGTTACTCCGATTTTTAAGGAGTGCTTGTGATGGGTCCACAGGACGTCATCGTCCATTTCGAGATCGCGTTCGCGATTTCGCAACAGGCCGGCCGTCGCACCGCCTCCGGTGAATGCGCCGGCCACTTGCAGGCTGGGAGCGGTTGAGAGCGGTACATCGCTGGTGCTTTTCCAGGTGAAGCCGATGTGGCTCTCATTGAGAAGAGTAGGGCTTAGCGTGAAGACATCCGTTAGCCGCAGGTTCTGTTCGCTGATGGTGCTGTTGTATCCGGCTTCGGCCAGAACCAGGCCACCGCTACCGATATTGTCAGAGTCATTTACGTTCGCGGAATAAGTGGCCGCCAGCATATTTTTCGGGTTGAGTTGCCAGTCGGTGCGCACGCTGCCGACCCACAAGCGCTGCGGCGCCGAGACATTTTCGTTCAACGCCGTCTCATTATCCTGGCCGTCGAGGACCACAGCATTCACCACGTTGAACTCGTGGATGTCGCGTCTCTCCAAGGCAAGAAAGAAATCACTCTTCTGCTTGCGAATGGGACCACCGAACTCGAATCCATAGCGACGCTTGCCCGCCGGGGTGGCGCTCACCGCGAACGGGTCTGTCGCGTTAACCCCCGACTCGCTGTCGGTGAAGAAGAGAGCTCCGTGAAGCGAGTCGCGGCCGGGCTTAGTGAAGATCTCCACCCGGCCTCCCTGGTAGGGCGGCCGATCATATTCGGCCGAGAACATGTCAGGGTTTACTCGGATTGAAGCGATGGAGGATTTAGGCGGCAGTGTGCTGCTGTTCTGGAATCCATCCACGGTAATAATGGCCTGACCGGGAGCACCACCGCTGGTGGCGGCGAGCACTTGCAACTGGCGTTTGAAGTCATCCGGATCATCCGCCATGCCCTGAAGATCCTGGGCATTGAGCGTGTGTGTCCCGGCGCCGTGGTCGGCATCGACAGAAACTTCACTTTCTTTTCCCACCTCGACGGTCGTGTGAACATCCGCGATACGCAGGTGGACGGTGATGTTTGCGCCGGCGTGGCCGTTCACCTGGCTATCGGCGAATCCGTCGGCCTGGACGTTGACCTGATAGGCGCCATTCCCGACGCAATGGAAAAGGAAGACGCCCTGTTGGTTGGTGGTCGTTTGCTCTGGCGTGGCCGACTGCAAATGGACGTCGGCTCCTACGACGGCTGCCCCGGTAGGATCGAGTACGGTGCCGCTAAGATTTTTGGATTGGGCCCCGCAGGTTTGCGCTCGCATGTTTCCGCCGACGCTCAACGCTGCGCAGAGGAAGATGCCAGTCCATCGATTCATATGTCAGCCTCGACTTACAAGCTGAGAATCGCAGCTGACGCAAGAACAAAACAGTGCAGGTTGTCATCGTAATCTGATGACAGATGTCATGGG
>CAZSUK010000531.1:0-3492 GCA_964609355.1 uncultured Acidobacteriaceae bacterium
AATTTGAAAATTCGCACCGGACGATTCCGAGCCGAAATGCCCATCTCGCCTTCCAGCCACCCCACTTTCAACATGCGCTGCAACGCTGGGTAGAGGGAACCTTCCTCGATCTGCAACAGCTCAGCCGAAACACTTTTTATACGCTGAGCGAGCGCGTAACCATGCATTGGTTTCCTGCTTAGCGTTTGCAAAATCATTAGTTCCAAAGCGCCTGGAAACAGGCCGCGGGGTTCCGGCTGCCGCATCATTTTCGAATAGTACACCCAAAATACTATATTGAACATAGTAAGCGATCATAATCCGTCGTCGCTGTCCAGAGTGTACCCAACGTTAGGTCGTTGAATCGGGCTCCCCTAAACTCAATTGGCGCCGTCTCGCTAGCGCACTTCGGACGCTGCTCGAAGCGGTATCACTGCGTCTTTTGTTATCTCGGTCTCTCTATGTCGGAACTGTCTTGGGCCAGCCTCCATGGTATCGCCGAGCTAACAGGAACCAAGCGATTTCCGCCCATCCGTCAAAAAGAGCGCGTGAGGGCGCTCGTTGGGCTCTTCACTTCCCAGGATGAAACGGCAGAGGTGGTGAAAGCGCTATAGGCGCGGTCTCGTCCTTCGCTAACCAGGGAGATGAATCCCATGAACGCGCTTCTCGTCACATGGCCGTGTAGCCAATCCGGACATAACGATCACGAACCTCGAGCGCGGCCGGTCCTCCCAACTCCATACAAAATTTTCTTCCCTTCACTCCAAACTCACCCCACCCAAGCGGCGCTGAATGAAGCTGTGCATGAATGGCGCATCCCGCTGGTCGACGGCGTTTGTTATGACGCGGTTCCGTTAGCGGGGCCTTCCCCGCTGGCTAACGCTCGTAGCGCCATTCGCTGATGAAGTGGAAGCCGCGCTCGAGGAGCGGGTAGTGGTCCGGCGTCGGAGTTCGGGTGAGGGTGAAGATGGCCGGAGTGAAGGGCGCGGCGAGTTTAGCGGGCTGGTGTTTGGGGTCGGGTTTGGGTGGGTCGGGCGGGACCGAGGTGAGAATGAGGTGGTTGGGGTCGGAGAGCTGCCAGGCGTAGTTGGTGGGGGCGCTGATGATGTAGCAGCTGATGCGGACGGTGTGTTGCTTGGGGTTGAGATTGACGACGGAGATCCAGAGTTCGCCGTCCGTGGAGCGCGTGTAGGCGCGGCTGGAGGGGGCGACGTAGAGGTCGGTGATGGGAAGGCCTTCGGGGTCGATGAAGGCGCCGGAGGCTGGGTGGGTGGCGTCGAGATGCCAGGCGCCGACCAGAGGGGATGGCGTGCGGAGCGCGACTTGTTGGTGGTGCCAGCCGATGGTCAAGAAGATGGGTCGGACGACGAGGAAGGCGGCGGCGAAGACAATCTCGGTGATGAAAATGGCGATGCGCCCGGCGCGGCGGCTGGTGGGGGGAACCCACATGGCGGTGGGCGCGGCGGGTTTGTGGCTCCAGAAGAAGCGGCAGAGGGAGAGGGCGTCGGGCAGGGCGAGGAAGATGCAGCCGAGGAGCAGGTTGACGGCGAAGAGCTTGACGGGGACGTCGTACAGAAGTTGTAGAGGACCACGTTGCTGACCACGAAGGTGGAGAAGAGGGCGCCGGCGAGCGAGGTGCGGCGATAGAAAAGGAGGATGCCGCCGAGGACCTCGGCTGAGCCGCAGATGATCTCGTAGACGGGGTTGAGGCCGATGAGGTTCCAAAGGAAAGTCATCGGAGCCATGTTGCCGGCGGGCTCGTTGAGGGTGGCGATGGAGGGCGGGGGCATCTGAAGCGGAAAGACCTTGACCGAGCCATAGATGACCATGAACATGGCGCAGGTAAGGCGGAGGACGAAACGAAGCCATGCGTGGAGGGTGCGGTACTCGGTGCGACGGTTGTTCCGGAGATGGGCGATGACGGTCCAAAGGATGCCGCCGGCCAGGGCGAAAGTGAACGAGAGGCCGTTCTGGATCCAGTTCATCGTGGTGTCGCCGGATTCGCTGGGGTGCCAGTGGGCGGCGATGCCGGTGAGATGGAAGAGATGCTGGCCGATGAACTCGGAGAGATGGTTGAAGGGCCAGTTGAGCTTGTCTTGGATCCAGCCGCCGACGATCGGGAAGGCTTGAAAGAGGGTTCCGTTGCTGTCGAAAAAGATGAAGCAGAAGAAGTAGAGGAAGGCGATGCGGAAGCCGAGGCGGGTGGCGGGGCTCCAGGGAGCGGGCGGAGTGCCGGCGGAGACGGGGGACTCGGCGGGGGTGGTGATGCCTGAAGGCTCCAAACGGCACCTCGCGTGGGGACGATCTTAGATGTTGGACGATTTTGGTGTAAGAAACTTTCCCATCAAGCTGCTCCGGTAGCTCCCCGTTTTGTTGAACGATTCCGCCTCCGGAGGAATATCAGAAGGCGGCCGATCTCACACTCATGGCGATAAGCAGCGACGAAGTCACCATTTGCGGCGGCTTGGGTCATCCTTGCTTTACCTTCATCGTGACGCTGCTGCAGTTCCGCTACACTCAAGGCAGCTTCTTCTGCGGTCGGCCTTGGAAAGTAATTTCCGAAAATGGGGATTGGGATCACCAGGAATACTCTCTTCGGAATGATTTTGCACTTCCATGCTTCTGTTGCGCCTCTCAATAAACCGAAATGCTCATGAAGCAGGAACTGGACTGTCGTAGCTTTTCGGTGGACGATGCGCTCGCGGGCCGTCTGGTGAAAGACTTCCAGCATTTCACCAGAGAATTCCTGTCGAAAATCCTTCGGGTAGAGCAATAGAAGAATACGGTAAAACGTCGTAAGGTCCATTCAAAGCTCCTTTTGCCGCAATCGCATCGTTGCCGATTGCTCCAGGTGGCGGAGTCGCACAAGCTCGGATTCGAGTGCTCTCCGGCCCGTCTTTGTCAGGCGATAGGCCTGCTTATCCCGTGAAGTGTCTTCCTGTTCGTATCGTTCGATCCACCCATCTTCAAGTAATCTGCGGATCGCTCCATAGAGTGTTCCCGTGCTCAAGCAAACACGTCCCTCGCTCAGCTTCTCAACATCTGTAAGCAGTGCATAGCCGTGCCGCGGCTCTTGGGCGAGACTTGCGAGCATCAGCACCACGGCCTCGCTTAGAGGTTTTGTCTTTAGGGATTCCTTATGCCTAATGACATGTCGCATGTTGACATATTGCGGCGGCGGCGGCGTGAGACCTGTCAACAGGTTCTTGCGGAACTAGGCTGGCAAAGCGGGAATTGACTTCACCGGGGGCATCATGTGACGTTAGGCAGATTCGTATGTTTGCGCTCCGGGTGTATTGTCGCCTATCCGGCAGTTACTGGTTGAGCAACAGCTAGAGAAGGTCAGTCCCATCTGGAAAGGTCAGTCCTGATAAGTCTTAGGGCTGTATCTGAAGCGCCCGCCAGCCAAATTTGGCCGTTGAGCTGGTCTTGGTGGGCGCTTCAGATACAGCGACTTGAAGGAAGCCTTAACGGCTGCCAGTACTATGGGCTTTCAATGGAGCTGAGCCGAGG
>CAZSUK010000532.1:0-10728 GCA_964609355.1 uncultured Acidobacteriaceae bacterium
GCATATACCGTCACCGTAGACGCGCCCGGCTTCAAGACTGAGGAGCTCAGGGGGATCACCTTGACGGTGATCCAGAACGCGCGCGAGGACGTCCATCTGCAGGTAGGCTCGGTCGATTCCACAGTCGAAGTGACTACTGCGGCGCCGCTTGTCGATACCAGCAGCGCGAGCGTTGGCACGGTGATCGATCAGCGCGAAGTGGTCGATCTTCCGTTGAATGTGCGCCGTTTCGGAGCGCTCGCAATTCTAGTTCCTGGAACCGTACCAGACGCCGGCGCGGGTGGCGTCAGCGGCGGTTTCGCAAATTCCAGCTTCGGATCGCCCTTTAGCGAATCCACCTACGCCGCCAACGGGGCTCGCTCGTCGAGCAACAACACCTTGATCGACGGGGTTGACTCGAGGAACCTGACCTTTGGCGGGTTCGCCGTTCAGCCGTCACCGGACGCGGTGCAGGAATTCAAGATCCAGACCAATATCTACGACGCGGCCTTCGGCAAAACGGCCGGCTCAACCATCAACCTAATCACAAAATCCGGGACAAATTCGTTCCACGGATCGATCTATGAGTTTCTCCGTAATGACGTGTTGGACGCCTCGAACTATTTCAACCCGGTGAAGCCAGAGCTTCGCCGGAACCAGTACGGCGCAGCGCTTGGCGGCCCGATCTGGAGATCGAAAAAGCTCTTCTTCTTTGGCAATTATGAAGGCTTGCGCCTGGTGCAAGGGTCATCCGCAACCTCCCTGGTGCCCACTCCAGCCCAACGAGCGGGAGACCTCAGCGGCCTGCTGACAGGAACTACCGCCAACTTGTGCGGAGCGGGCGGTCCAGCAGCCTATAACTACGACAGCGGCCAGCTCTTTTATCCATCGAGTGAGACCACAACCACCTGTACCAGCGGCGCCCACGCAGGCCAGACCATACTGGTCGGCACCCCTATTCGGGCAACCAGATCACCGCCATCGATCCGGTGGCGGCCCATGTACTTTCCCTGAATGCCTGGCCTTTGCCCAACCTGACGGGGACCTCGGGCAATAACTACATCAACTCACAGCCGGAGACCCGCTACGACGACCAATACGACGCGCGTGTTGACTACGCCATCAGCGAGAAAGACCAGGTGTTTGGGCGGTACATCCTCGGCCAAGCTAATATCGTGACCCCAACCACCGGATACAGCACGTTGCCCGGCTTTGGCGACAAGCTCTATTTCCGGGGGCAGAATGTGGCCATTGGCTGGACCCACACCTTCGGCCCGCGCCTTCTCAATGAGGCACTCTTCGGCTTCCAGCGCGACACCGATATTAATAATTGCGCATCGTGCCCCCGGCCCGCCGGGTTTATGGAAAACTTTGGAATCCAGGGCCTGACCGCCCTGTCGCCGTCCCTTGAAGGCTTCCCACCTTTCGAGTTCACCAACTTCTCTGCTATTGGCGACTCCAACTACCGCCCGGTCATCAGCCCGGATATGGTGGAGAAATATCAAGACACTGTCACGATTACGCGTGGCAAACAGACGATCATTGCAGGGGCGGATATTCAACCATGGCAGGTTCTTGGTGAGGAGGCGCCATACTCCCCGCATGGCGAGTTAGATTACAACGGCCAGTATGCCGCGGTGGCCGGTGAGTTGAATGGTGGCGTCTCCAGCGCCTCCGACTTCGCTGACTTCCTGCTCGGCGCTCCACACGGAGCCAACCGCAGCCTGCAGTTTGAGAACACGAACCAGGTTGGCGGCAACTTCATCAGCTTGTTCTTCCAGGATAACGTCAAAATGAGCGAAAACTTCGCTTTCAACGCCGGCATGCGTTGGGAGTACCGCCGGCCGGCGATCGACAAGCACGACAATTACGTGACCCTGGTGCCGACTGGGCCCAAGTTCAGTGGGCCGGGCAACGCTACCCTGGTGACAGCGGCGCCCGATGCGCAGAACGACTCGTTTTGCACCGATTCGGCCTACTCGTATCTAACCACCACGGACGGGCGCTGTTTAATTGCTACTTCGATCCAACGAGCGCAGCTGGGATTCACCGGCCGCACGCGGCAGACCCTGATCTTTCCCGTGCACCACGATTTCGCGCCACGCCTCGGAATAGTTTTTCGTCCTACCGGATCGGACAAACTGGTGGTGCGCACGGGCTACGGCTTGTTCTACGACTTGCCTAACTTCAATAACCAGCATTTCGTCGACGACAATCCGGTTTTTTCTCCATCACAGCAGTATGTTACTTCCCCAGGACAGACGCCGGCTGCGACCAGCGAGAACGTATTTGCCGGCTCAGGCATTCCCAAGCTGACGAACCAATTCATCTCTCTCTATGTCGCGCCCCACTACCTGGCGCCCTATTTCCAGCAGTGGAGCTTCGGCATTCAAAGCCAACTTTCCGCAGACTGGGCAATGGATATTAACTATATCGGAACCAAGGGGACCAAGATCGGCAACTTGCACCTCTCCGGCAACCAGGCCGAGCCGGGCACAACCCCTCTGCAGTCGCGCCGTCCGTATGTCGACCTGGGCACCTCGCTCTACACGACCTCAGACGGGTCCTCGAGCTATAACGCCTTCCAGTTCAAACTGACCAAGCGGCTGAGCCATGGGCTCAATCTGCTCACCGCCTACACATTCGCCAAATCCCTCGACAACTCGGAGGGCGACGAAGGCTTTGGCGCCGGCGCCAACGGTAGCAATCTCCCGCAAGACGACAACAACCTGGCGTTCGAGTGGTCGCGGTCCTATACCGATGCGCGCCACAGGATCGTGGTCAACGCGGTCTACAATCTGCCCTTTGGCAAGGGAAGACAATTTCTCAACGACAAAAGTATCGTGAGTGCATTTGTGGGTGGATGGGAAGCATCCGCTATCGTCTCCTATCAGACCGGCTACCCCTTCGTTGTTCTTGGTACGGATTTCTCCAACACCAACTCCAGCTCTCCTCGCCCCAACCGCAGTTGCAGCGGCGTCGGCCAGAAGAGCGTCACCAACTGGTTCAATCAAAGCTGCTTCTCCGTTGCTGGATCGGCCGCCAATCCGAGCTTCGGCAATTCACGGCGCAACATCCTGGATGCGCCTGGTCAGTCGAATACAGATTTGGCTGTACTGCGTCACTTCAATATGTGGGATAAGGCCGACCTGGAATTCCGGGGCGAATTCTTCGATGCTTGGAATACTCCCTACTTTGCGCCTCCTGGCAATAACATAGGCTCGCCACCAACGCTGGGGAAGATTACCAGCGCTAACGATGGGCGCAATGTTCAGGTCGGCCTGAAGATCGTTTTCTGATCATCGGAGCAAACATAAACAGCGAAGCGCCCGGCAAAACCGGGCGCTTCGCTGTCTGCCAATGAAACTGAAATTGGAACCCGGCGGTAGGCTCTCAGGTAGGATGGGAAGAGCAAACCGTCTGCTTAGACCGATCCCGCATTTCGGAGCTCTTCCTATGATGGTTAAAGCCTTCAGAACACTCGCCGCATCGTTGCTCGTCACTACATCGCTCCTGTTAGCGCAGACTTCTGGCGGAGCGAAACCGAAGCCACGAGTGGTGGTGATTGGCGTGAATGGCATGGAGATGGACGTCCTTCGCCCTCTGATCCTCCAGGGCAAGATGCCTAACCTCACCAGCGTCATCAAGCGAGGCGCATATGGAAAGTTGCGCACTGTTTCCGCGCCGAACTGCCCGCGAGTTTACAGCACGCTTTTCACCAGCACGACTCCGGAAGAGCATGGTGTCACTGGCTTCGTCGTCGGCGGCGTTACGGCCAACACCAACATGCTGAAAGAAGAACCGATCTGGTCGATACTTTCCAAAAACCACATCACCGTAGGCATGGCGAATGTCCCAGCAACTTTTCCCGTGATGCCGGTAAATGGCTATATGGTTAGCGGTATGCTCACTCGCGGAAAAAACTGTGAGGACGGCGTCTTGTGTGCTCCAAAACTGTCCGAGGTGGAAGGCGGGGATGCCGTATATCCCGCATCGCTGAAGCCCGAGTTGATCAAGAACGTAGGTGACTATTACGTCGATTGCGAGCGCATGCCCTCGGCTGAGGAGCTTGAGGGGCACGAATCTGAAGTCATTAACGCGTGGCTGAAGAAAGTAGATTTGATCCGCAGCCAGCAGACAAAATTGTTCGACTATCTTCTAGAGAATCACCCCACCCAGTTCACCTGGCTGGGCCAGTCCTGTGAAGACCGCACCGGCCATTGGCTCTATCCGATTGCCCCTTACAACGCAGGCTATAACCCGAAGATTAACGCGGTCCGCGAAGATGCTTTTCCCAACCAGTACATTGCCTTCGACAAAGTACTGGGCGCCGTGCTCCAGCACATCGACGACAATACCTATCTCTTCGTCGTGTCGGATCATGGCATCAAGCCATTGCGCGAGTTCGAGCAAACCGATCCCCACATGCACATGGACCACGAGAAGACCACGCCTGTTATCGCCAAGCATGACTTTGCTGACGGAGATGAAGTTCCGGGAACGTTCTTTGCCATGGGACCAGGTATCAAGCACGATCTGCGGCTGATGGGACTCGAAGCAAGCGTCTACGACATTGCGCCTACGATCCTCTCCTTGTATGGCATTGAGCAACCGAAGCAGATGCGCGGACATGTTCTTACCCAGATATTCGAAGGATCCGCGAACACAGTGGCCCAGAAATAGCTCGCGGCCGTTTCAGGGCCGGTGCTTGAGCGCCTGCACCCGGCTTTGTACTCGTTCAGCATCGGAGGTACGGCCCAGGCCCACATAAGCCTGAACAAGCAGCTGAAGTGCATCCACGCGGACGGACGCATCTTGAGCGCGAGGTTCCAGCAGCTCCACGACATCAGCAAACCGCCGGTCTTGAAGATACTCTGTGGCTAGCGAGAGCAATGCCTCCTGGTTAGCCGGATTCAAAACAAGAACCGCTTCGAGTTGATCTTCCGCTGCTGCCCGATCACCGGATTTCAAGTCGATTCGCGCCAGCAGGAGGCGAGCGTCAAGTTGTCCGGGAGATTGTTTGACTGCGTCTTCGAGCGCCTTGCGTGCCCCTTGCGAATCACCTAGCTTGTCGAGTGATTGTCCCTCGTAGTCTGCCGCCAGCGGGTCATCGGGTTGCTTCTCACGTGCGTGCGCAAGATGGTCGGCTGCGTTGCGGTACTCGCCGGCATGGAACTCCAACTCTCCCAGTTGCCGCAAAGCGGCGTGGGAATCGGGATTCAGAAGCAGAACCTCCTCGAGCAGCAGCCGGGCATCCGGTGATCTGCTTTCATCCACCAGCATCATCGCGGAATGCAGCAGGTTCTGCTCCTCGATTTTGTCTTTGGGATCCGGCAGTGACGATAATTCGGGAACGTTGGTGGAGCTGTGCTCGTCGCCGGGTCCTAGATAGCCCAGCGCACGAAGTTGGCTGAGCGTTTCCTTTCCCGCAGCACCTGTGGAGGGCGAGACGCTTGGCGGTCGCATTGCAGACGAAGCAAGCTTGGTGCGGAGTTGTTGAACCGTAGGATTCCAGGGCTCATATTCATTCTTGAGTTCAGCTGGGTCTGTTCCAAGGTCGTAGAATTCCGGCCGCGGTGCTTCGATAAATTTGAACCCGTCGCTGCGGACCGCGCGCAGCGGCGCCCATCCGAAACGCAGCGGATAATCCGTCTCGCCAAAGACTACCCTCTCACTCTGTTTCGTTTCCGTAAAGTAGGGAGCCAGAGAGCGGTTGCCAAGCGTGGACGGCGCAGAAACGCCGAGCAGCTCAAGAGCCGTGGGTAGGATGTCGGTTGTTTGTACTTGTGCCTCAACCACTTTCTCCCTATGCGCGCCGGCCGGTCTGCCGCTCGCGGGAAGCTTGATGATCAGGGGCACATGAGTTGTCGAATCGTATAGGAAGATACCGTGAGTTTGTTCGCCGTGTTCTCCGAGGCCTTCGCCATGATCACCCACCACGATAATCAGCGCGTTCCGGTATCGGTTCTCGTGCTTCAAATAATTAAGCAGGTTTCCCAACGCGGCATCTGCATACGCGATCTCCCCATCGTACAGACGGTCTTTGTAGAGTTGGGAGAAAGGCGGCGGCGGTTCGTACGGATCATGAGGGTCGTATAGGTGGACCCAGACGAATCGCGGTTTCTTGCCCGTTGAGCCCATCCACGTCTCCGCGCGATGCACCACATCCATGCCGCGGCGCTCCACGTATCCCCAATGCTCTCCTTCCGGTGCGTGTTCCGGAAAGTTGTCATAGTAGTCAAAACCTCGGTCGAGTCCGGGCGCGAGGGTATGTGAGTCGAGAATGACAGCGCCAATGAAAGCGGCTGTCTGGTATCCATCATTCTTCAGTAATTCAGCCCAGGTCGGGAAGGTGTTCTTGAGCGGGATCGCGAAGTCGGTGACACCGTGCACACTGGGGAGCAGGCCGGTCAGGATGCTGGTGTGGGAAGTATTCGTAATTGGACTTGGAGTGAAAGCCTGTGCGAAGCGAATACCATCCTGCGCCAGAGAGTCCAGGGCCGGAGTCTGAATTTTGTCGTCCCCATAACAGCGGATGTGGTCGGCGCGTAGCGTATCGATCGTCACCAGGTAAACATCCGGCAGAGGCAAAGATCCAGCGACTGTCTGGGCTGGAGAAAGTGCTGCTGCTGCGACGGCCATGGCAGCGACCCACAACGGGAAGGCTTTCATGGGGCTCAATGTGCTACATCCGGAGACGCGGAACTATCTCTTGCCGGGGAAAGCCCCAATTGCTGGGTTGCATCGCCCCTGGCGCCCGTAACCGCCAGCACGCTTTCCTCCTCGCGCAGTTTGCCGGCCTTGAGTGTCTTCACCACTTCCAGTTCCTGCTGATACTTGGTGGGTTCATTGAGTTTTTGGTATACGCGGGCAAGTTGATAGTGAGCTTCCGCGCGGTCTGGCTCCAGGCGTAGCGCTGCTTGCAACTCAGTCGCTGCCTCTGGATAGCGGTTTAACTGGAAGAGTGCCTTCCCTAAATCGAGTCTGGCGCGGGCGTAGTTTGGATCGCGAACAAGAATTGACTGCAGAAGTGGTATCGATTCCTGCGGTTTCTGATCGGCGAGATAGGCATCGGCGAGATAAAATTTTGCTTCCAGAAAGTCAGGATCCAGGTGAACTGCCTTTGCGAGCTCTACCTCCGCCTCAGCCAAGCGGCGTGTCTTCCAGTAGAGGAAACCCAGCGAAAACCAGCCGGTGGCATCGTTGGGTTGCTGTTGCACGGCGATTTTGAACTCTTCGATGGCCTTGTCAAAGTCGGCTAACCCGTCATACGCCTGGCCTTTCAGAAGATGGACCCACGGCGAATTGGGGTCAGCCTGGGCGAGTTCATCAAAGGCCACAAGGGCCTTGTTGAAGCGCTTTGTTTGAAGATAGGCGCGGCTCAGCAGATAGAGGTTTCCTGCATCTCCTGGGCTCAGCCTGCCGATCTGCTCCAATTCCGGAATAGCCCGCTCATAGTTTTCCTGGCCGACGAAGGACAGTGCGAGCAATTGGCGCGCTTGCAGGTTCGCCGGTTGTGCCGTCACGGCCTGCTGCAGTGGTGAGCTCGCGTGGAGGTAATCCTGCTCCTTGAGAAAGGCGATACCGAGATTGAGATTGGTACCGAAGTTTTGCGGATCCCAGCGAAGTGCTTCCCGATAATATCGTATGCCTTCGGCGAATTGGCCTTCTCTTACGTAGAGTGCGCCGAGCCGGTTCAGTGCCGGTATTGACTTTGGGTCAAGCTCGAGGATCTTCCTGTAGCCGTTGGCAGCCTCATTCCAATGCCCCTCACGCTCCATTTCCTCGGCCTGCGCGCCAATAGCCTGAATCGATTGCTCGGCTGATTGCTGTCCGTGCGCCAGGTGAGTGCATAGCAGCAGCAAGACAGAAACGGTTACAAATCGTAACCGTCGTTTCGCGCGGCAGAAGTATTGATGTCCCGGCATATTAGTAGGTAATACTGTTACGTGATTACGGTGACTTGCTGAATCGTGCGAGTGCGTTCTGTGCGGGCAGATAGTTTGGATCGGCGTTCAAAGCCTTTTCAAACTCACCTCTGGCGCCATCAGGATCATTAAGCGCCGCCATGGTCAAACCTAGACCGTAGTGCGCTGCGGCATAGTCTGGTTTGAGGCGGATCGCTTCCTCAAATTGGCCGCGAGCCAGGGCCATCTCGCCTTTACGCAAATAAACATTCCCCAGCGTATTGTGAGTCTCTGCCGCTGCAGGTTCGATCGAGAGAGCTGCCTCCAGTTGCTTTTCGCTCTCGCTCCAGTCTCCGCGCATGGCTGCGAGCGTGCCCAGGCCATCGTGGGCGTCATAGCTGTCGGGCGTTTCTTTGAGCACCTGGTTGAACTCCGCCCCTGCCTCATCATACTTATGCTCCTGCGCTAAGGTCCTGGCGAGCACCACCTCCGCCTTGGTATAACCCGGCGAGATTGCCAGGGCGGCATTCAGCTCCCGGCCGGCTTTCTCGTATTGGCGTAGGTTGTAATAGCTCAGACCGGCGTCGAGGTGGGCAATGGCGCTTGCCGGTTCAGCGGCGAGCACGGCGCGAAAATCGTCGAGCGCCTCAGCGTCTCTGCCCATCCGTTGCTCGTTCAGCCCCAAGGCCAGGCGAACATCAGATAAGTCACGGTCTCGCGCCAAAATCCCTTTCAAGATCGCGTCTGCTTCTTCCAGGTGGCTAAGGGACGCCAGGTAAATGGCCTTTCCGTACTCTTCGTAGTCGGCAATTCTGTCTTTCGGATCGACGCCGCTCGACGCAGAGTTACGGGCAGATCCATTTCCAACCAGATACCCCAGTGCATGAAAGCGCTCGATCACTTCAGGGCTTAGCGCGTTGGCAGTCCCTCGGGAACGCGGCTCATAAAGCTGCCGTAGTTGCTTCAGCTTCTCGCGATAAGCCGATGCGAGCGAGCCTTTGTCCGCGTAAAGGTTCGTGGACTCTCCGGGATCTTTGGCAAGATCGTAAAATTCCGGCCTGGGCGCCTCAATGTATTTGTAGTGCCCCTGCCGCAAGCTGGCCAGAGCACTCGCCCCAAAGTGTCTCTGGGGATAAAGACTCTCGCTGAATACATCCCCGGGGGGACCGCCCGCGGCGACCACGCTCTTGCCTTCCATCGCTTGCGGCTTCGGAATCCGTACCGCGTCGAGAATGGTAGGAGAGAGATCGAGCAGGCTGGCCGGTGTGTCGACTCGCTCCGGCAACGGAGCGCCATCCGTGGGCCAGTGCCCCGGCCAGTGAATGATCAGCGGCACATGCAGCGTGCTTTGATAGATGAAAAAACCATGTGTGCTCTCGCCGTGGTCTCCCAATCCTTCCCCGTGATCCGACGTGAAGACGATGAGCGATTGATTCACTAGGTCATGAGCAGCGAGGTAGTCCCAGAATCCACCTATCACGTGGTCGACATAACTCAACTCCCCGTGATAGCCCTTGCCAAATTTCGCCTCTTCCGCTGCAGATAGGTCATAGGGAGTGTGCAAGTCGTAGAAGTGAAGGAAAAGAAAAAAAGGCCGATCCGAATGAGTGTTGAGCCACGCTTCGCCGGCATCGGCGACTGCTTGCCCTTTTCGTTTGATATCTCCCGGATCGCTGCCGCTATTCAATGCCCCCGTGGGGCTGTCATAGGTTTCGAATCCCTGGTCCAATCCAAAGCGCCGGTCCAGCACGAAACTGCCAAGAAACGCGGCGGTCCGGTAGCCATGGGACCGTAGTGTCCCCGCCAGGGTGACTGCCCCGGGGGCAAGCCGCTCCCCGTTGTCTTCGACACCATTCACAAACGGGTAGGTCGAAGTCAGCATCGAGACGTGAGAAGGCAAGGTCAGCGGGACCATGGAAGTTTCCTGCGAAAACGAGGTGCCTCCGTGAGCGAGCTTATCGATATTGGGAGTCGGTTCAGCGCTTGGGGAATAACAACTCAGCCGATCGGCTCGTAGCGTATCCACCGAGATCAGAATGATATTTGGCCGCTGTTTCGTGGATTGTTGGCCAGAACACGGCAACCCGGCGAGGAAAATCCAGGCCGCGATGACGGTTGCTTCAGCTACGCGCAATCAAACCATCCACCCAAGTATTTTAAGTCCTACGCCTCAGACGTCGGGAGTCCGATTCTCGGCTATTTTCTCGAGAACGAAGCACCGGAAGAAGCTCAGGAGGGGCTTTTTGCGCTTTTTGCGCACTTTTGGCACTTTTTTGCGAGATCTGCAGTGCGCCCTCCGGTTCTCTCAAATCCTTCCGCATAAAGCTGTTGCTCCCCTTAAACTCTCACCCCACCAAGAACAGGGGTGCCCCACATCCCCGATTTCCTGTGTAGTCTCGTGGGTTCCCTGAACTTCATGCGCCTCTCCTTAAAGAGAGGCGCACACGCGGTCCTGTCCAGAGCTGCGTACAGGAAATTCGGGGCATCTCGATTTTGAGATGTGGGATTCCACCGCTCTTACCCCGAAACTCTTGAAGCCGAAATCAGCGCGGATGAAAGCGCGGATCAAGCCGGTCGCGCAAGCCATCCCCCAGCAGGTTCAAACCCAGGGCTGTGAGCGTGATCGCGGCGCCAGGAAAAAACGTGAGGTAAGTCGCGACACCGAGACAGTTGCGGCCGTCTGCTATCATGGCTCCCCATTCCGCCAGTGGAGGCTGAGCGCCGAGTCCCAGAAAGCTGAGTCCGGACGCCGTCAACACCTCATCGCCGGCGGTGAGAGTAGCTTGTACCAAAATAGGGGCCGCGGCATTCCTTAAAATGTGATGGAACAGAATGCGCCACG
>CAZSUK010000533.1:0-3396 GCA_964609355.1 uncultured Acidobacteriaceae bacterium
ACCTCGGCACGAACGATGGGTTCGTTCAGACCATGATCCGCGCCGTTGCCATTCTTATCGATAATGCCGAAGCGTGCGCCTGGTTTGAGCGCGGCGCGCAGATTGGCCAGCAGAAGCGAAGGATGCGCGATTTCGTGGTACACCTTCAGCATCAAAGCAGCGTCGAGCGAGTTGGGCGCAAGCTTGGGATCGTCTGGCGTTCCCAGGATGGTTTCGATGTTGTCGAGGTGCTCGCGCTGCGCGCGCTGCTGTATGGCGGTAATCGCTTTGGGATTAATTTCCTCAGCGATGACACGGCCATTGGGAGCCACACGGCGGGCGGCGCGAACGCTGAACCAACCACCCCCAGCCCCGATGTCTGCAACCACACTGCCGGGCTTAAGCTGCAGCAGGTCCATGACGCGGTCGATCTGCAGACGTTTGTCGCGCCCGGGCTCCTCAAAGATGCTCAGGTCGCCCGCATAGGGCGTGCTGGTAGGGTGACTGGCCGGCGTTTGCCCCTGAAACCTCGGCGCAAAAACGATGGTAAGGAAGAACAGAGCGCTGAGGAGTTTTCGGAGAGGGCGCATAAGGTTCGGGGCGGCAGAGGGGCTTGCCCGCGCTTTCATCATACGTGCTGCCGAAAACCAAAGCGGCTCAATATCCGTAACTTCTATGCTCCTGTGAGAGTCTCATTGGTGCAGGTGGTGAACGAATGTTCCTGGTACTCCTGGCGTATTTCGGCGGTGTGCTCACGATTCTCAGTCCCTGCATCCTGCCGGTGCTGCCGTTCGTGTTCGCGCGCTCCGATCAGCCCTTTCGCAAGAGTGGCTTGCCGCTCCTGGCCGGCATGTGTATCACGTTTGCGGTGGTTGCCAGCCTGGCCACTGTGGGCGGCGGCTGGGCAGTCCGAGCCAATCAGTTCGGCCGTATCGCCGCCCTGGTTCTCTTCGCCCTGTTCGGGTTCACCCTGCTCTTCTCGTCGCTAGCCGACCGGCTCTCGCGTCCGCTGGTCCAACTGGGAAATCGGCTGTCTGCCAATTCCGATTCAGGGGCCAGTGTCCTCAACTCTTTCCTGCTTGGGATTGGTACCGGGCTACTCTGGGCGCCCTGCGCCGGGCCAATTCTAGGCCTCATTCTTACCGGAGCCGCCCTGCAAGGGGCTAGCGCCCGCACTGCGCTGTTGCTGCTGAGCTACGCTGCGGGAGCAGCCACCTCGCTCGCGGTGGCTCTGCTCGCCGGCGGCCGTCTGTTCGCCGCCATGAAGCGCGGTCTGGGCGTTGAAGAGTGGATTCGCCGGGCTCTTGGGGTAGCCGTGCTTGCGGCTGTGGCTGCGGTCGCCTTTGGATTGGACCGTGGCATCCTCACCCGGCTCTCCCTCGCCAGCACCGGCAATCTGGAGCAGCGCCTGCTCGATCGCTTCCATCCGCCGAAGCCAATCGTGATTACCCAAACCATCGACGTTTCCGACAGCGCCAAGCCCGATCTTTCCGGAGCCACGGCCTGGATCAACTCCCCGCCGCTCTCGTTCGCCTCGCTTCATGGAAAAGTAGTTTTAGTGGATTTTTGGACCTACTCCTGTATCAACTGCCTGCGCACCTTGCCGTATATCAAGGCCTGGAATGAGAAGTACAAAGACAGCGGCCTGGTAATCATTGGCGTTCATACGCCTGAGTTTCCCTTTGAAAAAGACGAAGCGAACGTTCGCAAGGCGGTGAAGGATCTTGGTATCACCTATCCCGTCCCGATGGACAACAACTACAAGATCTGGCGTAGCTTCAATAACGAGTACTGGCCGGCGGATTATTTTATCGACGCCACTGGAGCCATCCGTTTTCACCACTTTGGCGAGGGCGCATACGACGAATCTGAAAAGCAGATTCGCACCCTGCTCGAGGAAGCGAACCATGCGCCGCTTCCTCCGACCGCAACCAATATCGCCGCCAGCGGCACGGAAGCCGCCGCGGATGCAAACGATGTCCAGTCTCCTGAGACTTACGTAGGGTATGCGAGGGCACAAAATTTCGCCTCGCCCGGCGGATTTAATGAGGATGATCCAAAAAACTACCGAACTCCGACCGCGCTGACACTCAACCAATGGGCGTTGGCCGGCATGTGGAAAGATGACGACCAGTTCGCCACTTCGCGCGCCGCTGGGGACAGCATTTCGTATCGCTTTCACGCTCGGGACCTGCATCTGGTCTTAGGGCCGGACGAAGACAAGCCAGTCCGTTTCCGCGTTACTCTCGATGGCCAGGCGCCTGGCGCCAACCATGGCGTGGATACGGACGCCGAAGGATACGGCGTAGTCACCGGGGACCGACTGTATCAACTTATTCGTCAGCAAGGCAGTATTCATGACCGCACCTTCCGCATAGAATTTCTGGTGCCGGGGGTACGGGCGTATTCATTCACCTTTGGTTAAGAGAAGGAGAGCTATATGAACGATTCACAGGGCTTTAGCCGGCGCGCATTCCTGGTTACCTCTGCTGGAGTTTGCGGCGCGGTTGCCATTTGTTCTCTCGACAAAACCGGAGTTGCGTCAGCGGCAAGCGGGAAACCTACAACTCCGGGCGTGGTGACGATCGTTCAATTTGGTGCGGACGGCAAGAAGATGGGCAAAGTTCAGGTCCCGAAAATAGTCAAATCGGACGCTGAATGGCAGAAACAGTTATCCGCCCTTCAATACCAGGTAGCTCGCCAGGCAGGCACCGAGCGCCCATTTACCGGTGATACGTTGAACGTGCACGATCGCGGCCTGTTTCGCTGCATCTGCTGTGACACGGCTCTATTCAATTCGGAAACCAAGTTTGATTCCGGCACCGGGTGGCCTAGTTTCTGGGCGCCGATTGCTCGTGAGAATGTGGTTGAGACGACGGATCGATCCCTGGGTATGGAGCGAACGGAGGTTTCCTGCAAGCAGTGCGATGCCCACTTGGGGCACGTCTTCACTGACGGCCCACCACCAACGGGTCTGCGCTACTGCATGAATTCAGCAGCCATGCACTTTGTGAAGCTGGCCTAAGAGTGGGTGGCGAGCAACCCTAAGTTCCGACTTCGATTCTCCAGCAGTCCTCATCGATGACGCGCAGCATCCTGGCGCGGCCATCGACAATGGTGAGGAACTGCGCAGTATCCGGAGACCAGGACTCATCTCCGATGCGAAAGAGCGCCGAGCCGAGCCCGGTCAGCCGAGTGTCGCCGAGCCACAACTGTCCCTTACGTATAAACACCCGCACATCATCCCCGCCGTCGCTGCGATAGCGGCCGACGAATGCGCTGTATTCGCTGGAGCCGCGGAACTCCCGCTCACCGCGGTAGGCCGAAGTAACGAACCAATCCGCGCCATACCCCACCTCAACAACAGCATTCTTGTTCGCTTGATCTCTGCCAAACACCAAGCTGTAGTCCGAGAAT
>CAZSUK010000534.1:0-5041 GCA_964609355.1 uncultured Acidobacteriaceae bacterium
TGATGTGCGCGATTTGGAAGCGATCCGCAGGGTGGCCCCATTCTATGCGAACAGCCTCTGGGGCCTTGTCAAGTCCAAAATCCTCGGCAACGCCTCGGACAAGAACGCGTATCTAAACTCCCTACAAGCTGGGCTTCCTGGCGATGTGGCCGCTAAAGTGTGGTTCCTGGGAATGTTTCAACGGCCAGAATTAGTCGACCGATATTATGCGTCCGACATTTTTGCCTTTGCGCCTATCTGGGATGAAGGTTTTGGCCTGCCGGCGGTGGAGGCGATGGCCACCGGTTTGCCTGTGGTGACCAGCCGCTCAGGGACCCTGGTGGAAACCGTGGTGGACGGCAAGACTGGAATTCTGGTGGAAAAGAACAATCCGGAGGAGTTGGCGGAGGCGCTGCTGAGGCTGCTGAACGACGCTGATTTGCGTGAAGCTATGGGTCGTGCCGGACGTCAGCGAGTGATGGGGCATTTCACCTGGGACCGAATTGCAAAAGGGATGCATACCAGGTACACGACTTTGTGTGCCTCCTAGGCACGGAGGGGAATCGTTCAGACCCGGGCCTTGGGACCCCAAAAGGAAACCCATTTGGTTAGTTAACAGATTATATGTTATCGGACACGACTAGCCGAAAGATAAGACTGATCGTTCATTGATACTGCATCAAATTTATTGATACTTGACGTAATGCTGTTTCTTTTGCTGCTTGGGTCCTGTTTTCCCTAGCTGTGATGCGACCGTTCCCCCCGGCGGTTTCCCACCGAATGGCCTCGCCCGGCATTCGCCACCTGATGGTTGCCCCTTCGGGATGCGGAGACGAAGTGAGTCGTCAAAATCGATACCTTCCCACCTTGGATGGCTGGCGTGCCGTGGCGGTCATTGGAGTCATCCTTTTCCATGGCCGGTCGGGCTTCTTTGCTGAAGATTCGTTGCTGTACAGGATCTGTGACCACGGGATTCTGGGGGTCGACGTCTTCTTTGCCATTAGCGGCTTCCTGATTTGCGGGCTGCTGCTGAAGGAGTACGAAGATGACGGCGACATCAGCCTCCGCCGCTTCTATCTGCGACGATGCTTTCGCATACTGCCCCCCTACTACGTTGCAATGGCGATCTTTTGTGTCGTGTCGCTATTGGGCGTGATCACGCTCAACAATGCCGACCTGCCGAGTTGTTTGCTGTTCTACCGCAACTACATGCCTCTGGGGACAGATGAACGCGGCGGGTTTTATACGGCCCACTTCTGGACGCTGGCAATGGAGGAGCACTTCTACCTTATCTGGCCCATGTTGCTACTGGTTGTGAAGCCGCGGCGAGCGGGCAAGGTGGCGTTTCTGCTGGCCATGCTGGTTTTCTGCTGGAGAGTGGTGGAAGGGCATTTTCAGCTATTTCTTGCTGCCGCAGGCAAACCTGTTGACCAGGACCGACACCAGGATGGACGGATTATTGTGGGGCTGTGTCGCGGCCATCTACTTTCCCAGGATCCAGCGCGTGGTTGGGCGTATCGGCTTTTCGCAGTTGTGGCTCGTGCCCCTGGCATTGCTGGTTGTTACGCAGCTCTTGCATGTCCCGGGTTTGACCTTGTGGCGCGCGATTCTGCTACCCGTGCTGCTGGTAAGCACGGTCACGCAGCCGGAAAGTTGGTTAGGGCGGGCTTTGGAATGGCAGCCGATGCGATGGATTGGAACGCTGGCTTACAGTCTCTATATCTGGCAGGAGCTTTTTCTTCCCGAAATCGCGTCGGTGATGGCGCGAGGAAGCTTTCGCGCGCTGCAGCGGCCGCCGTGGAATTTGCTGGCGCTCCTGCTGGCGGCCTGTCTGAGCCGTTACCTGGTCGAGATCCCGATGAACCGTGTTGGACACCGGTTAAGCGCATCGCCACTCACGCTGACTAAATCGACTGCGTCCCCGGTACCTTCCTGACCGCCTGGCAGTAGCGGATCAAGCCACTTTCGAATCTTTGAGCCACATGGTGAGCACCAGCGCTGCCGCGAAGATGAGTGCCAGGGTGAGGCCGCTCCACAGCCCGTAAATACCAAAGCGGGTTCTGAAGCACAGTAGATATCCGATAGGTAAGCCGATGACTCCGTAGGCCACCAGGTTGACCAGCATGGGGCCGCGGGTTTTGCCAAGGCCTCGCAAGGCGCCGGTACCGATGCCCTGGATACCGTCGAAAATTTGAAAGACGGCCGCCAGTGCCAGCAGGCGCACACCGACGAAGACGGTCTGCGGATCGTGGGTATAGACGTGGATGAGGGCCCGGGGAATGGTTATGAACGCTGTGGCCGCCAAGGCCATGAACGCGACACCGAGCCCAATCGCCATGGATCCATTGCGGCGGGCGAGGGGCTGATTCCCTGCTCCGACCGCGTGGCCTACCGAAATGGCCGCTGCGGCCGAAACGCCTAGCGGAACCATATAGGTGAGGCTGGCTGAATTCAGCACGATCTGATGTGCGGCCAGGATGTCGGGAGAAAGCCGTCCTGCCATCAGGGTGGCGAGCGAGAATGCTCCCACCTCAAAGAGCAATTGCGAAGCGGCTGGCCACCCAAGCTGCAGCAAGCGGCGAAAGAGTGCGGGCCGCAGACCCGGCCAATGGGCAAACAAGGGGTGTCCGCGATCCCGCTCGTGCCTCCATGCCCACCAGATCAGCACGCCGGCCATGTAAATCCGGGCCACGCAGGTAGAGAGTGCGGAGCCGCGCACGCCCATGGCGGGAAGGCCGAGCTTGCCGTAGATCAGCGCCCAATTGCCGAACCAGTTGACGAGATTGGCGGAGATGAGCGCAAACGTCACCGGCCTGACCTTGCCGACACCCTGCAGATAACGCCGGAAGGCAACGTAGATGAGCAGTGGGAGCGCGCTGAAATTGAGCAATTGAATGTATTGCCTGGCAGGTGTGCGCACCGCTTCGGTGATGCCGATGAGGGGAAATAGATGCGGGGCGAAGCCGACCACCAGCATGGCCAAGGGTGTATAGATGATGGCGAGGTAGACGCCCTGGGCTAGTGCGCGATGGCAATCATCAAAGTCTCCGCGACCGAAGGCCTGGGCCACCAGGGTGTCGAGCCCCAGCAGCAATCCTATTCCGAAGAGCGCGGGCATATAGAAGATGGCACTGCTGATCCCTACCGCGCCGATGGCTGCCGGGCTCAGTCGTCCGACCATAATGGTGTCCACGATGGACATGGCCATCCACCCCAGTTCGGAGAGCACGACGGGGATGGCTAATCGCAACAAGGCCGCCAACTCGGTGCGAAAACGCGAGGGGGTGAGCGATTGCGTGGCTGGAGCGCGGGACGACATGGTCCTTTTCACCTTAACCGATCCTGGGGCGTGGGATCCGGAGGGGATCTTTGCTGGGGTAATTTCAAGATGGTAAAGTCAATGAGGCGCGCAATGTTTGCCGGTTTCACCGGGAGAGATGGCCGAGTGGCTTAAGGCGCACGCTTGGAAAGCGTGTGTACCGCAAGGTACCGTGGGTTCGAATCCCACTCTCTCCGCCATAAAAGGCCCCCACTAAGCATGGACCAGACTTACCCCATCGTGGAGCTTTTCAAGTTTTTGGTCGCAGCAGCATTATTGCTATGGTTCTGGAGTCGTTTCCGCGGCGGTCGTCCTCCCACTCCGATGCACCCTTCCCCGGCAGATGTCGCCTTGCTGCTTCGAAAGAGGCGAAGCAGCACGCAAGACTCAGAAGGTCCTAGCCTGCGAGCGCATTTCCTGCTGTGGCATGTATGGAGAGCAAGATAAACGCCAGAAACCTGCTTAAAAAGATGCTTTGGCGGGGTGCAATTCTTCTCTGTCTTGCAGCCGTAGCGGCAACGTGCGCACACGCCTCAATCGCACTTCTGATGGAAGAGCCTTATGGCACATTTGGTGCTATGAACCCTACGGGGCACGCCGCCGTCTATTTCAATCGCATCTGCGCAGACACGCCGACGGTGCTGCGCACTTGCCACGATGGCGAGTATGGCGCCGTTATCAGCCGCTACCACAAGATCGACGGCTATGACTGGCTCGCGATCCCCCTGGTTGCCTATCTCTACGCTGTCGATTCGGTGAACGACATCCCCGCAACGGTGGACAAGGAACAGGTGATGACCCTGCGCGATGCCTATCGCATAAAGCACTTGCTCGCACTCGCACCGGACAACAAGCAGGGTGGTTCCCCAAAAGGCGAGTGGTACGAACTGATAGGTTCGTCCTACGACCGGACCATCCACGGATTCCAGGTCAACAGCACTCCGGCCCAGGATCAGCGATTCATTGATACTTTCAACGACCGCCGCAACGTCGGCCACTTCAATCTCCTCTTCCACAACTGTGCCGACTTTTCCCGTGTCGTCCTCGATATCTACCTGCCCCACGCGATCCATCGTAAC
Organism: uncultured Acidobacteriaceae bacterium; assembly: GCA_964609355.1. GTDB lineage: Bacteria > Acidobacteriota > Terriglobia > Terriglobales > Acidobacteriaceae > PALSA-350. The sequence continues at coordinate 4,378 of CAZSUK010000534.1, forward strand.
TTCATTGCCGACGTCGGTCTGATGACCCCTAAGCAGGTTGCGCGCTCGCTGGTCAGTTACGGCAAGAAGCACCCCGAGATCGACATGACGGCCTTCATCATCCCGCAGGTGCCCGGTAGCATGCCCCGCAGCCACGCCGTTGACGGCGTGGCTCAGTCGCTGATTGAGAGCAAGAAGTATCTTCTCCCGATGGTCATCTTAGCCCCCGAGGTTACCGGCGGAGTCGTCGTCGCTTATCTGGCTGACGGCCGTCTCAAGCTGCCCAAGGGGACGCCCACCTTCGAGATAGGCGACGAGGAAATGACATCGTCGCCAACATCCCGCCCCGTGCTTCCCGTCCCGCCACCGCAAACAGCGCCCGCGTCCTCTCCTCCGCCGGCCACTGCAAATCCGGCTTCTCCGCAGCGTTGAAAGGCCAGGCGCGCTTCAGCGTAACCAGGTAGGCCGCGGTTTTTTGCGAAGTAACGGGGGATCTTGGTTGGGCTGGGCCGGAAATATGGTTAAATTCCAACAAATGTACGTAATGTCCCACAGGAGTGTCGTCAATTGCCGGTGGGCCAAGGCTTTCGGTCACTTCTGCAGCTCCCACGGCGACCACCCGGTTAGCGGTCAGTTTTGGGGACTTGATTCGAATTTAACCATAGCAGGAGACCTGATCAATGAC
>CAZSUK010000535.1:0-16526 GCA_964609355.1 uncultured Acidobacteriaceae bacterium
TCTGACCAGTTTGAATCTATGGCCGAGCTCAAGCACCTGAGGATTATCCTGCTGGCTGCGGAGCCGGTGTTGGTAGACGTCGATCCGGAGCAATTGCAACTCTTATGCTCCAACCTGCTTTTGAATGCGCTGCAGCACAGCGCTGCGGGCTCGGCGGTCCGCGCGGTCGTCCAGCAGGATGGGACGCGCGCCGAATTGACTATTGAGGATGCTGGGGAAGGCATCGCGCCCGAAGACCTGCCTCACGTTTTCGAGCGTTTCTACCGCGGCGACCCGTCACGCAGCCGCAATACCGGAGGTACCGGCCTGGGGCTCGCCATCTGCAAGGCCATTACTTCCAGGTGGCAGGGCACCATTGAAATAGCCAGCGACTTAGGGGTTGGGACCAAAGTGAACGTGCGCTTCCCGGCGGCACAGCTACCTTCAGCTCCGGTTAAGGTAGCTGTGCGAAATTGAAGCTGAGCCTGATTGGAGATCTGATGACACCGAATCGCATACACGCCACCTTACTTATGCTCGCTTTGAGCGCGCCCTTTACTGCATTTGCGCAAAGCCCGTACCGTGTTCTGACGCAATGGAAAATTGGCGGTGAGGGAGGTTGGGACTACCTTACCTCCGATGCTCACGCGCACCGTCTTTACGTCACCCATGGACCGCGGGTTGATGTGCTGGACAGCGATTCAGGGAAAGTAGTGGGCAGCATCACCGGCCTCAAGGGCACCCACGGTGTGGCGCTGGATGACGCGGGGAAGTACGGATACATCAGCGATGGGGGCGCAAATGCCGTCGTGGTGTTTGACCGCGGGTCGTTGGCCACAGTGGCATCGATTCCGGCGGGCACGAATCCAGATGGAATTGTGTTCGAGCCGAAGACAAAAACCGTGTGGGCTTTCAATGGCCGCAGCAATAATGTAACCGTAATTGACACCGCTCAGCGTAAGGCGGTAGCGACCATCGCGCTCACGGGCAAGCCTGAGTTCCCGGTCGCGGATGGTTCGGGCACCGTGTTCGACAATATCGAAAGCAAGAATGAGATTGACCGTTTCGACGCAGCAGCAAAGACCATTACCGCAACGTGGGAGGTGGCCAACTGCGATTCCCCCTCCGGCCTGGCAATAGATACCGCAGGGCGGAGGCTCTTTGCCGTTTGCGACGGGGGGAAGATGGCCGTGGTGGATGCGAACTCCGGAAAGACGCTGGCCAATCCTGCGATCGGCGATGGTCCGGATGCGGCTCGCTATGATGCCAAGCGGAAGCTGGCTTTTTCTTCCAATGGTGGAGGCACGCTGACCATCATCGACGCCAGCAAAGATAGCTATCCGGTGCTGCAGAACCTCGACACACAGCGAGGAGCAAGAACCATGACCCTGGATGAAGCCACAGGACGCATTTATCTGGCAACGGCTTCGTTCGGCGAACGGCCGGCGGCAACGGCAGCTAATCCGCACCCACGGCCGGCGATTGTGCCCGGCACCTTCACCATACTGGTGGTGGGGCAACAGTGAGCAGCTGCGGGTCTAGAGTTATGCCATGATGAGAATTGCTTTCATAGGCTTCGCATTGTGCCTGAGCCCGGCATTTGCGCAGCAAGCCAGTCCTGCGCCGGCGGCGCCGATCACATTGGAGCAGGCCATCTCGTTAGCTCGTGCCAACGAGCCGGCGTTTGCTGCTGCGGCCGCGAACGCCCGGGTCGCCGCACTGGATCACTCCATAGCGCGCGCCGCTTTGCTGCCCAATGCCCTTTATCACAACCAGTACCTGTACACCCAACCGAACGGCATCCACACCGAGACTGCCGCGATTGGAGCCCAGTCTCTTCCTGTCTTTATTGCGAACAATTCGATCCACGAATATACCAGCCAGGCGGTAGTGAACGAGACGCTGGGACTGCAACAGACCATTGCGGTCTCGCGGACGGCCGCGGCTGCTTCGGTTGCTGCGGCGCAGCTGGAAATTGCTCGCCGCGGACTGGTGCTCACCGTAACCAGCCTCTTTTACCAGGAGCTGGCCGCCGAACGCAAGGTTGCTGTGGCACAACGCGCGGCGGGCGAAGCCGCCAATTTCACCAATCTCACGCAACAGCGGGAGAGTGCCCGCGAGGGGGCGCATGCCGATGTGGTGAAGGCGCAGCTGCAGCAACAGCAGCGCGATCGCGACCTGGCGGAAGCTCTGCTTGGGGCACAGAAATCCCGGCTCGACCTGGCTGTGCTCCTGTTTGCTGACCCGCGGACTGCTTACACGCTCTCACCGGGTCCCGTTGTGCCACTGCCGGCAAGGGATGATGTCGACGCGAACGCCATGCGACTCAATCCAGAGTTGCGTGAGGCTATGGCCTCCCTACGGGTTAACACCTTGCAGGTAGCCGCGGCGCGGGCTGCCTATCTGCCAGATCTTGCGCTCAACTTTACCTACGGCATCGACGCGCCGCAGTTCGGCGCCAGAGGACGTTTTAATTCTTTTGACGGCGTCCGGCCTCAAAACCTCGGCTACTCTGCCTTTGCTACCGTTGATATTCCGGTGTGGGATTGGCTTTCCACCCAGCACAAAGTTAAACAGAGTGAGATTCTGCGAGACGTGGCACACACCACGCTCACCGCAACTCAGCGCCGCCTGGTGGCCCAGCTGGACGAGTCGTATTCAGAGGCAGCCACGGCGCACGACGAATTGCAGTCCCTGGAACAAAGTGTTCAAACGGCGAGCGAGAGTCTGCGCCTTACGCGGCTGCGCTATAGCGCAGGAGAGGCGACTGTACTCGAAGTGGTGGACGCAGAAAACTCCTTGACTGCATCAGAGATCGCGCGTGAGGACGGGACCATCCGCTATCAATTGGCTCTCAAAAATCTGCAACTCCTGACAGGAGCAATCTGAGCCATGAGCAAGTTATTGCCATTACCTGCTCTCACCCCAACACGGTTTGCTGCTCTGCTGCTGTGCTGCACTTCCCTGCTGGTTACCGCTTGCAGCAAGACTGAGGAGGCTGCTCCGACGGAGGTCAACGTACAAGCCGAACATCCGGAACGGGGCGAGATCTCCGAGCAGATCACGGTCGATGCTACGTTGGCGCCGCTGGCCCAGGCCGCCATCTCGCCCAAGGTGACCGCACCGGTGAAGAAATTCTACGTGCAGAGGGGTTCCCGGGTCAGCGCGGGTCAGCTTTTAGCGACGCTCGAGAACAGTGATCTGGAGGCCGCTGCATTGGACAACAAGGGGTCTTACGCCGCGGCCCAGGGTACGTATGACATCGCGACCGGGGCCACGGTACCTGAAGACACAGTAAAAGCGGAGACAGACCTGGCCCAGGCAACGGCCAACCTGAGCCTGGCGCAGAGCATTGTGAACAGCCGGGCACAACTCTTCTCAGAAGGCGCGATCCCAGGACGCGATCTGGACACTGCCAAAGCTGCCCTGGTGCAAGCCCAGGCCGCACACGATATAGCCAAGCAGCATCTCGACGCAGTCCAGAAGGTCAGCCATAAAGCCGCGCTCGAGAGCGCGCAGGGACAGCTCACCTCCGCCAAGGGCAAGTACCTCGGGGCCCAGGCGCAGTTGAGCTATACCGAAATCCGCAGTCCTATCGCCGGCGTCGTAACCGATCGTCCGCTCTTTGCCGGCGAGACAGCCGCGGCGGGCAATCCCGTGATTACGGTGATGGATACGTCCGCGCTGCTGGCCAAGCTGCATCTGTCACAAACACAGTCGCAGCAACTCTCGTTGGGGGCGCCGGCCACGATCACTGTGCCCGGGGTCACCGAGCCGGTGCCGGCCAAGGTCTCGCTGATCAGCCCCGCGCTTGATCCGGGCAGCACCACGGTGGAAGTTTGGCTCCGGGTCGCAAACGCAAAAGGAACGCTCAAGGCCGGCACTCCTGTCCACACCACGATTACCGGCCGCTCGGCCAGCAACGCATTGGTCATCCCTGCGGAAGCCGTCCAGACGGACCCTGATGGGGTCAGCAAATTTGTGATGGCGATCAAACCGGACGGCACCGCTGCCAAGCGCCCGGTGACCCTCGGGATCCGCAATAGCGAATCAGCCCAGGTTCTGAGCGGCCTGGGCCTGGCCGATATGGTCATTACGACCGGCGCCTATGGGCTGGACGAAGGGACCAAGGTTAAGGTCGGCGCGGCGGAAGCAGACAAGGCCGGAGGCGACAAGGACTGATGCCTGGGACTATCGACAAGGTCGAGGTCGAACCCGAGAGCTCTTTCTGGCTTGCTGCTGCGGCGAAGCCTATCTTTTTCCTGCTCGCGCTGTTGACGCTCGCCGGGGTCTACATGGCCTCCCAGTTGCCCATCTCGGTTTTCCCTGAAACGGATTTTCCACGAGTGGTGATTGGCGTGGACAATGGCGTGATGCCGGTGGAACAGATGCAGGTCACGATCACCAAGCCGATCGAGGACGCGGTGAACAGCGTCCCTGGCCTGCTGATCGTGCGCAGCACCACCAGCCGCGGTTCGGCGGAGATCAGCCTTTTCTTTGACTGGAACGTGGATATGTTTCGCACGCTGCAGTTAACCGACTCAGCGTTGGCCCGGGTCTCTCAGTCGCTTCCTGCAACGGCGCACATCACCACCAATCGTCTCACCTTCGCGACGTTTCCCATTCTCGGCTACGCGCTGACTGCGGAGGATCACGGCAAGGACACCGTTCCTCAAACCCGTCTGTGGGAGATCGCCACCTACGACCTGAAGCCGCCCCTCAACCGTGTCAACGGGGTCAGCACAGTGCTAGTACAGGGCGGGCAGGTGCCGGAGTTCCAGGTGGTGCCCAACCTCGCCCGGTTGCAGGCCTCTGGCGCAACCCTGCTGGAGATGGTGAATGCCATCCAGGAATCGAACATTATTGACTCTCCTGGCCTGTACGAAGCAAACCATCAACTTATCCTTGGCCTCATCGGAGCACAGGCGCACAGCGCGGCCGAACTGGCAAACCTGGTCGTGAAGACCTCAGGGGGCGGGGTAGCCATCCGCGTGGGAGATGTCGCGACGGTCGAACCGTCCACCATGCCGGTCTATACGGCGGTCAGGGCGAATGGCAAACCCGCTGTTTTGCTCAATATCACCCGGCAACCTTCGGGCAATACTGTCGCGGTGGCGAATGGGGTGGCGGCAGAAATCGATCAACTGAAGTCGAAGTTACCGGCAGGGGTTCGCCTGGAACCGTTTTATGACCAGTCAGAGTTGGTGCGGGAAAGTATTCTCAGCGTTCGCGACGCGATCCTCATCGGCCTGGTGCTTGCCTGTATCATTCTGTTCCTGTTTCTGCACGACTGGACTTCTTCGCTGGTCGCGGGGCTGGTGATTCCGGTCACCGTTGCGGTGACGATCCTGTTTCTCCGCATCACGGGCCAGAGCTTTAACCTGATGACCCTGGGCGGCTTGGCCGCGGCCATTGGGCTGGTTATCGACGACGCCATCGTGGTTGTGGAGAATATAGCCGTCCACCGGGAAGCGGGTGAATCGAGGATTGGTTCGGTGCGCAAGACGATCCGCGAGATAAGCCGGCCTCTGTTCTTTTCCACCATCACGCCGGTCATTGTTTTTCTCCCCCTGGTCTCCGTTACCCAGGTGACTGGCAGCTTCTTCCGCGCTCTTGCGGTAACCATGACGGTTGCTTTGCTGACTTCCCTGTTGCTTGCCCTCACCTTCACGCCCGCGCTTTCGATTCAGCTGGGGAGCGAAGGTCATGCGAAGGTCTCGGCTATCGACGAACAGCGGACGGGATTTTTTTCGCGGGTTCGGCAAAGGGGCGGAGAGATCTTCCACCGCCTGACGGGCTATCACGAAGGTGCGCTTGCCTGGTCATTTCAACGCCCATTCTTACTGATCGCAGTTTGTGCCGTGCTCATGATGGCCGGCTACTTCAGCTATAAGGGTTTGGGCTCTGACCTACTACCAGAGATGGATGAAGGAGCGTTTGTGCTGGACTACTTCACTCCTGCCGGAACCTCGCTGACCGAGACCAACCGCATCCTCGATCACGTGGACCGGATCTTGCGGGGCATACCCGAAGTGTCCATTACTTCACGTCGCACCGGCCTGCAGATGGGTCTAGCCGCGGTCACGGAAGCAAACACGGGTGACTTTACCGTGCGCCTGAAGTCGGACCGTTCGCGTGCCATCGATGAGGTTATCGCAGACGCACGCGCTCAGATTCATGCCGCTGAGCCGTCGGTTGATATGGAGTTCACGCAGGTTTTACAGGACATGATTGGCGATCTATCCAATTCGCCTGAACCGATCCAGATCAAGCTGTTTTCGAATGACCAGAACCTGCTGCTTACGCTTGGTCCCCGGGTGCAGCAGGCGATCGCCAAGATTCCCGGCGTGGTGGATACGGAAAACGGCGTGGACAACACCATCAGCGGGCCGGCCACGAGTTTCCAGATTGATCCGGTCGTCGCGGGGCGGCTGGGCTTTACGCCTACTGAAGTTGCAGAAGATGCGACTTCTATTCTGGATGGATTGCCGGCAAATAATCCGCTCATTTCCGGTGGCCGGCCTTACACGATTCGAGTGCGCTTGCCAGACGCCAATCGTGCTTCTCTCGACGCCATTCAGAACACCGTCTTTAACAGCAGCAGCGGCCACACCGCTACCCTTGGCGCGATGGCCACGATGACGCAATTGCCGCCACAGAATGAGATCCGGCGCGAGAACCTGCAACAAGTGATCCAGGTGAGCGGCCGTCTCGAGGGTTCCGATCTCGGCGGAACCATGCAGAAGGTGCGAGCAGCGGTGAGCCGCCTTCAGCTTCCGTCGTCTGTTCGTGTGGAGTACGGCGGAACATATCAGGAGCAGCAACGATCGTTTGCCGACCTGGCCCGTGTATTGGTGCTGGCGCTGGCCCTGGTTTTCGGGGTGCTGCTGGCAGAGTTCCGTAACTTTGCTGCTCCCATATCCATCCTGACGAGTTCGGTGTTGTCCCTCGCGGGTGTGGTGTTTGCTTTGCTCATCACCGGGACAAATTTCAATGTGTCCAGCTTCATGGGACTGATCATGGTTATTGGGATTGTGGCCAAGAACGGTATCTTATTGCTCGACGCTGACGAACAGCTGCGCGCCAGCGGAATGGACGCGCGGCAGGCAATGCTCCAGGCCACCGAGCGGCGCAGGCGGCCCATCCTGATGACGGCCATCGCCACTATTTGTGGGATGTTTCCTTTAGCTCTGGCCCTGGGGGCGGGCTCGCAGATGTTGCAGCCGCTGGCCATTGCCGTCATCGGAGGACTCTCGATTTCGATTGTGCTTAGCCTGGTGGTTACTCCCGTGGTGTACTATCACCTGACCCGGCGCCGCCACGAGCCCGTCTAACGGCAATTTAATCATTCACAGTGCCGCTTTTTGCTTCAGGGCATGGTAACGGCCACGCTGGGAGGCTCTCATTTTTCAGTTGCACTGAACTGGTAATGCAGCTACCTTTAACGCATACTGCCGTCGCTCGCGGTACCCAGTATCATCACGGTGAACGCTTTCACTGTAGAAGCGTGGTTCTCACCGGTGTACCTTTCCGGTTGCACAGGCTCGTAGCACCCTTCCAAGTCGAAGTTAAGTCGGCCGATTACTCATCCACCCCGGGTTTCTGAGGGTCTGGAGATATCTTTTTTCGCACCAATTTCTGGGAGGTTGTTCTATGTCATTTGCTGATATCCGTACTCGCTTTTTCCCCCTACTCGCTTTCCTGCTGATGGTGTTTCTCGGCGCGACGTTCGCCGGAGCACAGAACTTTCGCGGTGGCATCAATGGAGTAGTAACCGACCAGGGCGGCGCCTCCATTCCAGGCGCGCAGGTTTCGATCACCAACGATGGTACGGGTGTCACGCAAGCCGCAGTTGCCTCCAGCGCTGGGGAGTTTAGCTTCCCTGACCTTCCCCTCGGCCTTTATACGGTTTCAGCCACATCCTCCGGTTTCGAAACTCTTAAAGTTGAGAAGGTCCAGGTTTCCGCGGGTTCGACTTATAGCCTCCCGATAAAGCTTGCCGTGGCATCGCAGGCCACGACGGTTGAGGTCAATGCAGCCGGCGTTTCGCTGGATACGACCTCCGTCACGCAGACAACGGTTCTGCCTACCAAGACAATCCAGGACACGCCCATCAACGGACGCGACTTCACGCAATTCCTCGGACTGACCCCTGGATTTTCAGGCTATGCACAAAATGGCGGCGCCGGATTTGCATCGGTAAACGGAACCCGCACCAACTCAGTGAACTGGCAGATTGAAGGCACCGACAACAATGACCTATGGTGGAATATCCCCGCGGTCAATCAAGGTGGCGTGAACGGGATCGCCGGTATCGTGCTTCCGCTGGATGCCATCGACCAATTTTCTTTTGTGACCGCATCTTCTCCGGAAACCGGGCGCAATGCCGGTGGCACGGCGAACCTGGTCATCAAATCAGGCACCAACCAGTGGCACGGCACCGCGTACGACTTCAACCGAAACGAAGCCCTGGCCGCCAATACTCCCTTCGCCGATGGTTCTCCCAAGAATAAAAACCGCTTTCTTATCTATGGCGGTTCGGTGGGTGGTCCCATCTTCAAAGACAAGACCTTCTTCTTTGTGACCTACGAGCACAACAACTTCGTTATCGGCAATCAAAGCCGCTCGACCGAGCCTTCGGGCGCTTATCAGGCGGCTTCTGCAGGTGTGCTGGCGTACTACGGCATTCCGGTCAATCCGTTATCGACGACATTGCTCGCCAATCTTTGGCCGGCAGACGCGCTTACCGGAGGGGCAAACGCCAACAACTACTACAACACTTCCCCGCTCACCGGGCACAGCTTCAACGGGATCGTAAAAATCGACCAGAATTTCACCGAGAAAGACCATCTTTCGGTGAAAGCGTTTATGGGCCAGGGAAACCAGGTCGCTCCCACCGTTTCCTTCCTCGCCCCCTACTACGAAGAAGCGCCCATCCACGTATATAACTACTCGATCGTGTACAACCGGGTTATCTCGCCTTCGATCGTGAATCAACTTTTTCTCGGCGTGAACTACTACAACCAGTCATTTTCTGACGCCGACAGTAGCTTCAACCCGGTCGCGCTGGGGCTCAACACGGGCGTTACCAACCCAAGTCTGTCTGGTGCTCCACGCATCAATATTGCGGCGGCCGGTGCGAGTTCCGGGTTGAGCGCAAGCAATAGCGGATTTGATCCTACTGGCCCGACCGTCGACTCCGGACGTAATGACATCACCGGTCACATTGATGACGCGCTCTCCTGGACGAAGGGCAAGCATGAGTTTCGTTTCGGTGGAGAGTATCGCCAGGCGCAGGTAGATGACTTCTACCAGAGCGGCCAGCGTGGAACGTTCACGTTTGACGGCTCGCAAGGTCCCTGGACGTACGGTATACAAACCGCACAGGGGTCTGCTCCTGGACAAACCGCGTGCGACGGACTGGCAACTAAAAACCTGGGTACGACCGCTCCCGGGTACACTCCGAGCTCCGGCTATGACAGCAACGTTCTTTCCCTGGCAGATTTCCTGGCAGGCTGCTTCACCTCGCCGACCAACATTGTGCAAGGAAATCCAAAACGCCAGGTCTTCGAAAACACCTTCAGCCTCTTTGCTCAGGATGCATGGCAGTTTAGCCACCAGCTGAATTTGAACTATGGTATTCGCTATGACTACAGCGGTCCTATTCACAGCCAGTATCACAATCTAACCACCTTCGATCCGAGTGCGCCCAACGGCCTCGCAGTGGCCGGGGTCAATCGGCCCAACATCTATCAGCAGTTCTGGACCAGCTTCAGCCCGCGTGTAGGTTTTGCTTACCAGCCGGCTGGCACCAACACGGTCATCCGCGGCGGCTTTGGAATGTTCTACGATGCGCCGTACATGGTTCCCTTCCTGAATTTGCGTGGAACCACGAACGGCGGCCCATTTGGGGTTCAGGACAATCCAGCTGGGACAGATCCAGTGGCCAGTGCGAATGCCGTGGCAGGCCTATCGGTCTGGAGCCCCGGCACGCTTATCTTCACTCCATTGGCGGAGGCGATTGCAGGCGCCGGAGTCACCAATCTTTTCTCAGTGAATAAGAATTTCCGGCCGTCCTATACCTATAGCTACAACCTGAACATCCAGCAGAGTTTTGGCCCGAATGTCATGATGCAAATTGGTTATGTCGGGACCAACGGCCGCCATCTGCTTGACGTCCGCGACATCAACCAGGCCGCCCTTGGTAGTGGTAATGTCCAGATTGGTATTGGACCTTACAGCTATCAACAGACAACACGGCCTTACTTCAACCAGTTCCCCAACTACGGTGTGATCAACCAGGTGGAGAGCGAGGCCACTTCGAATTACAATTCCTTGCAGACATTGCTCCGGACCACAAGCTGGCATCATTTAAGCACCCAAATGACTTACACCTGGTCGCATAGCCTGGATGAAGAATCTGGACTGATCCCTTATTTGCCGCAGAACAGTTTTAACCTTAAGGGTGAGAAAGGCAATTCTGACTTCGACGTGACTAACAGTTTCTCCGCTTACGCCCAATATGATGTGCCGGGCGGATCCCGCGGACCAAGATGGTTGACCAACGGATGGCAATTGAATTCACTGTGGACGTTCCACGGCGGAATGCCCTTCAGCGTCACCGCTACCAATCAAAACAGCGGCAACGGGGAGAGTGCGGACCGGGCCAACCAGATCGGCAACCCTTTCGCGGGCGTGAACCACAGCATCGTCAATGGTTCCGTGCAGTGGTTCAATACCGCTGCATTCGAAGATCCGGCACTTGGGACGTACGGCACGAGCGGGCGCGGCCAGTATCGGAATCCAGGATTCCAGGACGTCGACGTCTCGGTGTTTAAGAACACCAAGCTTTACGAGCGGCTTACCCTTCAGCTTCGAGTGGAGATGTTCAACATCTACAACCACACCAACCTCGCGTTCGCCGGGCAACCCTCAACCAGCTCCACTGGCGGCACGATTGGGTCGACGTTTGGAGCCTATGCCGGCGCGCCGGGTATCGGGGTTGGCGAGCCCTACAATACTCAACTGGCGGCGAAGATCATCTTCTGATCGCTGTAGATTCTTAACCAAAGGAAGCCCTCGGGGTTTTTGCCCCGAGGGCTTCTCTTATCTGCGTCCTTATCTCACTTTCCAACCTCTCTCCCTCTAACAAATGACCGGTGCCCCAAATCCCCGATTTCCTGTGGAGTTTCGTGGGTTCCCTGCGCCTTTCCTTAATGAAAGGCGCACACGCGACCTTTTCCAGAGCTGCGTACAGGAAATTCGGGGTATCTGCCTGGTTTTGGCAGATGTGGGATTCCGACGAACTCGCCCCTGGCTGCGCCAGGAGCCATGGGTTTCGGGAGCATTTGTAAAATTCGATGCTATTGGGTCTTTTGGGGCATTAACGGCCAGCGCGTAGTCAGCGGTGCCCGCCAAAACGGTTCTTGTTTATTGAGAAGAGGAGTCTGGTATCGGGAACCCAAGAGGACTTGCAGAGATGAGGCGATAATGAAATTCGTTTGCGCGGTTTCCCAGGGGCCGGGAACCGCAGGTTCCTCCACTACGCTCCGCTCCGGGATGACAATTCGATTGCAGAGGTTAAGGTCGACTCGTTTAGGTCAGTAGTCGGGATGGCGGTCGGGTAAGTCGGGAAAGCGAGAAAAGGTTCGAGGACAATTCCGTAAGGTTGAATCTTTCAAAACGTACCTCAGGGGCTAAAAGCCCTCATCTGTGGCTTGCTTTTCGGCACGGGTGAACCCGTGCCCTTCCAGAAAGAGCGGCTCTTTGGGGTACTGCGGTTGACGGAAGAGGTTTGCTACTGCGCAGGCACAGTGAGGACGCAATAAAAAATCCCGCGGCGCGGATACTGGATCAAGCTGATTTTTGACAGGGATAAAGTGTGACACCGGACAGCAGTAAAACTGGCCTTCGCTCGGGCTTAGTCCGTAAACTACCGGAAAACTGCCGGTCAGGGAGGTGCCGCCGAGAAGCCGCCGCCTACCGAAATCATTTTCCGAAATCATTTTCTAGGATGTAGGTACAGGATCAGAGACCTCCCAGCAACCGACATAGGGTGTTTGGGCACAGTCAGGGGCGAGGTCCTCGGAATCCCACATCTGCCAAAAGCAGGCAGATATGGGGCACCCGTCATTTGTTTGAGGGATAGAGAGTGAGCCGTTCCAGGAACGTCTCCAGATCAACCGAGCAGCTTTTCCTTGCCATGCCCCGCCTGCAGTTGCTCTAACAAGTGTCTCGTATAGACACCGGAGGCCACGAACCTGGCCCCGTCGTGAATCATCATCGACAGGACCTCTTCGCCAGTCTTGTCAATCGATGTAACTCCGTCGAGGTCCACGACGCGACGTCGCCCTAGCGAGTGGGCTTTCCAACTCGTTACCAACTCAGCGACCGAGCGCTTCGTCATCCGGCCTTGGAGAAGCCATGTTTCTTCCAAGGCAGTTTCCGTGACTGTGATTCTTAACATGTCGCAACCCCGGCGCAGAAGCCATTTGGGTATAGAGCGCAATAAGCTGTTTCGATGTCTTTTGCAATCAGCGTGCCTATTCGCAAACCCCACGACGTAAAAGTCTCAGGTAGGCAAGACAATTGGTTTGCAACTCGCCAGGGGAGGAATTGCGCCAATCCGCTGGCAGGATGCCAGTAAATTGGCACGGACTGCTAGGTTCTCTGCGGACGGGAAATCCCCAGTTTTTGCATACGGAATTGGAGTGTGGGACGCTTGATGCCCAGGCGTGCGGCGGCTCCATTGGGGCCGGCAAAGACCCAGTTGGTCTGCTCCAGCACTGCCAGGATGTGCCTCCGCTCCACTTCTTCCAGAGTCGAGGAGCCGTTTCCGTTCACATGGTTCAACTCTGCCCCCCTCGCCTTCAAATCGGCGAGCGGGACCTTCAGGATCGGCCCTTGCGAGAGAATGACGGCACGCTCGATCACGTTCTGCAACTCGCGGATATTTCCCGGCCAGGGATACCGGACCAGGGCATTCATGGTTTCGGAAGAAATGGTTTCAATCCGCTTGCCCATGTTGAATGCGAAGTATTGCGCGAAGTGACGGACCAGGAACGGTATGTCCTCAGTGCGCTCGCGCAGCGGAGGCACGTGAATGGGGAAAACGCTCAGGCGATAAAACAAGTCGGAGCGGAATTCTTGCTCCTCAACCATGGTCCGCAGATCGCGATTGGTGGCAGCGATGAGCCGCGCGTTGGTGCGCAGGGTGCGCGATCCGCCCAGACGCTCGAATTCCCTCTCCTGCAACACACGTAACAACTTCGGCTGTAGCTCGAGCGGAATTTCACCGACTTCGTCGAGAAAGATGGTTCCCTGGGAGGCCAATTCAAAGCGCCCGATGCGCTGGGAGACCGCGCCGGTGAAGGCCCCTCTTTCATGCCCGAAGAGTTCGCTTTCCAGCAACCCGGTAGGGATGGCGGCGCAATTCAGCTTGACGAAGGGATTAGCCTGGCGCTGGCTGAGATTGTGGACCGCACGCGCAATCAGTTCCTTACCTGTTCCGGTCTCGCCATGGATCAAGACCGTCGAACCGGTGGGAGCTACGGCTTCGACCTGGCGCAGAACGCTGCGCAGAACAGAACTGTTGCCAATGATCTCCTGGAAATTCATCTCGCTCGAGAGTTCGTCTTCGAAGTAGAGTTTTTCCTGGGCCAGCTTGTCCTTGAGTTCAGTAATCTGCCGGTAGGCAAATGCATTGTCAATGGCGATGGCGATTTGCCCGGCAACCTGAGAGAAGAATTCGAGATCGGACTCGGTAAAGTCATTTTTGTCGGTGCGCACCAGGGAGAGAACCCCGAGCACGCGATTGCCGCGAAGCAAGGGCAGCATACAAAGGGTCTCAACCCCTGCCGTCGACGCCATTTTGTAGTCCAAGCCCGCCTTCTGCAGTTGCCCGATATGTCCGCTCCAGGGCTTTGCTGTACGAAAGACTCGACCGCAGATGGATCCGTTGAGTGTAGGCGGCAGATCCTGCCGGGCGGGTGAGCTCCCTTCCGGGAAATCCAGGGCGTAAAGTTGCAGCTCGCGGCCCTCCCCATCGGGCAAAATCAAAGCCACTCCATCCAGGCGCATCGCCTTGCGCATACCAGGAGAAATTGCTTGAAGTACTTCTTTCAATTCAAGGTTGGAAACCACACTGTTATTTAGGTCGAGGACCAGCCTGAGCTTGGTTCTCTCCTCTTCCAACTGGGCGCGCACCAGCTCGGATTGGGCGAAATTAAATCGCTCCTCGATGGCCAGGGCTGCATAGTGACTGACGAGCGAAAGCAGTGCCGATTCCTGTTCAGAGAAGGCATCGGACCAGCGGCGGCCGACACAAAGCGCACCAAGCCGATTCACGCTGGTGGTGAGCCCCACTACGCAAAGAGACTCACAGCCACAGTCGCGGAAGAATCTGGCGGCGGCGGGAAAGGCTGACTCGTTATCCGGTAAGGAAATGACCAGAGGTGTCTCCTCCTCTGGAACCGCAGACCAGATCTCCTTCGGCCAGTCGCTCACGGAAGGATCCTGTGAGAGCACGCAACCCTCGCCATCGACCACATGAAAGGAGAGCTCACCCTGGTGCAGATGGATCACCGCGGTGGCTGTGCAATCGAGCAGGGCATACAGCTCCGCGGGCAACGCGCGTAACAGCTGATCCGGATCACTGTGCATCCCCAACTTGCGTGCGAAGCGCAGAACTTCTTCAACGTGCCCTTTTGCTAAATGGGGGGATCGACCGTTCGGGTTGTGGGACCTCTGCATGGTCCGGGACACACCTCCCTCAAACAGATGCTTCATAGATGACGTGACAGGCAGTGAGGTAGCAGCATTTGCGTTGCGCCATTTACTGCCGAAATGCCGGGCGAGAATCTGTTTCTATCGTCTGTGCCCTGCCAAATAGTTGACAGCACGTCAGGCTATTGGCACATCGAGACCGGGCACATCGATTGTGCGAAATCGATGTGCTTTTTTATCAATCATTTAGCGCTCATGTGCCGACGCACCGTTGCTATGGCACTTCACTTGCAGTGACCGGATGTCCGCAATACTGATTCTTTTGATCCTTCCGGGGGTATAGATGCAAGTAGAACAAGAAAGCGCGCAGACTCCGAGCTTCCGGCTTGATGTCCCGCTGCATAGTCTCCTTACTAAACCCGCAGCTCCTCTTCCAGGGCTACAGCCGATCGGGGAGCCGCAACGATTTCCCGATCCGGTCTTTCCCCAACGACCTGAATTGCTGGGACCGGTGGAGGAAGGCGCTCCGTGGACTCCACCAGAAAAACGCCACTGGACGGGCGGGCAGGTTTACCACGCCATGCGCGGCTGGCTGTTTCCTTACATTCGTTCCCGCGTAACCTCGGGCGATTTTCATCCCTTGATTTCCTATTTGTTTACCGAGTTCAAGTGCAATCTCGATTGCCATTATTGCTGGGCCTTCGACAACAAGGTGAAAGGGATGACCGAAGACACGGCCAAGCGCTCCATTGACTGGCTTCACGGGACCGGTTGCCGGGTGCTGGCCTACATGGGTGGAGAACCGCTCTTGCGGCCGGACCTCATCCAGCGCATCACCTACTACGCGGCCAAGAAAGACTTTTGGATATATCTTCCGACCAATGCCCGCCTGCTGCGAATCGACGTCATCGACAAGCTTGCCGACGCGGGAATTTCCACTTTCAATATTGCCGTGGATGCGGTAGATATCAAACAGGGGTTGCCGAAGGCGCTGGCGCCGATCCGGAAACAATTCGACTACCTGGTTCGTAAACAATATGGCTACGGGTATTCAGTGTTTCTGAACATCAACATCTGCCGCAACAACCTGGATGATGTGCGGCAGCTGACCGAGATTGCCCATGATTGCGGAATCGCCACCGATTACCACATCAATGAGTCGCCGCTGCTGGAGCAGGATGAACACTTCAAGCACGCGGACAACAATGTCACCTACATTACAAAAGATGACTGGCCGGCGGTTGAGGAAACCATTCAGTGGTTGACTGAGAAGCAGGATAGCGGCTATAAGATGGTAAATTCGAACACTCGCCTATGGCAGATGGTCGATTTTATGAAGGGCAATCATTTCCCGTGGAACTGCCGTGCGGGGCAGAATTCCATGATCATCCGTGTGGATGGGACGCTTGCGCCGTGCTTCCCGATGTATACCGCCAGCTACGACTGGGGTGTGGTCGGCAACCACAAGTTCGAAACCAAACAGCTCGACCACCAAAAAGAAACCTGTCAGACCCATTGTTTTTCGACTCTGAACCATATTTTGGGCTGGTGCTACAACGACCAGCGGGTCATTAAATACTTCTTCAAGCAACTCGCGCACGGGTTCCAGGGAATGCAGGGCCAGATGTAGCAGGACCGGTCTAGAAGACCGTCTCGCACATGAAAAAACCTATATCTCGCAGACGCGCAGGATATGGAACACCCACAGTGGTGGCTAGCCGAACTGTATTTAAACGAGTCATCTAATAGGAGTACCAGGAGATCCCCCCATGCCAGTAGTGGTGAATGAGATCGTGCAGACCGACGCCGAAGTAGAGATCCAA
>CAZSUK010000536.1:0-11544 GCA_964609355.1 uncultured Acidobacteriaceae bacterium
CCGTTGCAGCGGTAAACGTTCCGTCTCCATTGCCCAGCAGAATGGTCACGGAACCGCTCGATTGGTTCGCCACCGCCAGGTCAAGCTTGCCGTCCAGGTTAAAGTCTCCAACGGCGGCTGCATAAGGATCGGCGCCTGTCGCCGGACTTGGCGCCGTAGTAAACGATCCGTCTCCATTGCCCAACAGAATCGTCATCGTGTTCGCGGCGCGGTTCGTCACGGCCAGATCCAGGGTGCCATCACCGTTGAAGTCTCCGGACACCAGCGATGTCGGCTGGCTGCCCGTTTGCGAACTCAACGGAGAAGCGGTAAAGGTGCCGTCGCCGTTGCCCAGCAGAATGGTGACCGTATTGACCCCGGTGTTGAGTACGGCCAGATCCAGCATGCCGTCGCCATTGAAGTCCCCGATGGCCATCGACTGCGGTTGGTAGCCGGTTTCTTCGCTTGAGGCGGCAGCCGTAAACGTACCGTCTCCGTTGCCGAGAAGGATGGTCACGTTATTGCCGCTGAGGTTGGCAACAGCCAGGTCGGCTTTGCCATCGCGGTTGAAATCTCCTACGGTTACGAATGAGGGCCCGGCACCCGTTTGCGGATTCGATGCAGCGGCAGTGAAGGTGCCGTCGCCGTTCCCCAGCAGGATGGTCAGTGTATTGTCGCCGCTATTTGTTACCGCCATGTCGAGGACGCCGTCCCCGTTGAAATCGCCCAGCGCGATCGACCCTGGTTGCGCGCCTGTGGCCGGGGACTGAGGATTCTGCCAGTTGAGGGTCGCCACGCCGTTGCCCAGAGCCGCACTGCCCAGCACCGAGTTCGCGTTGCTGGTGTCAAGGAATGACAACGTTCCTCCCGGGGCAACCGGTCCTTGTCCCGTCACGGTGGCGGTGAGTGTGTAATCGCCAGGATTCCCGCTTTGAGCGATGGTCGTGGTTGACGCCTGTGAGGCGGTGACGGTCAAACTCGATGCTACGGAGGAACTCTTTGCGTCGGCAAGGGTGCCGGCGAACATAGCTTTGTAGCTGTGGCTTCCCGTTCCCGGGATGAATTGAAGACTCGCTGTTCCCGCGCTCGTCAACTGGGCGCTCCCGAGCAGATGGATTGGATCGCAGTACTTCGCTGTCGCATCGCAGAAATTCACCTGCCCGTTCAGGGCTGTGGCCCCGGCCTTCACCGTAGCGGTGAGCATCACTACCGTGCCGGATGCGACCGAGGTGACCGGATTGCCGGTCGAAGATACCTGCAGGGTTGTCGAGGTGGAGGCCGCAGTCCCGATTGTCACCACCAAAGACGTTGTCGCAGTCTGGGATCCCGAGGTGCCGGTAATGGTCACCGTCTTTGTACCCAGCGGCGCAGAACTGCTTGCCGTCAGGGTCAGCACGCTGGTTCCTGTTGCAGTCGGATTCGGAGAAAAGGTCGCGGTCGCACCGCTGGGTAGGCTGGCGGCTGCAAGGCTGACGTTGCCTTCGAATCCATATTGAGGAATCACAGCGATGGTTGATTCCCCGGAACCGCCTGGCGCCAGGTTGATTTCACCGGGGGCATTGCTGATCGCGAAATTCGCTGCATTGACGGTCAGATTGATGTTCGTCGATGAGGTCAGGCTTCCGGAGGTGCCGGTGATGGTAACGATCGCGTTCCCCGGGGTCGCCGTGTTGCTTGTCACCAGCGTCAATGTGCTGTTCCCGGTAGAAGGGTTGGGAGAGAAGGATGCTGTAACTCCACTGGGCAGCCCCGACGCGGCAAAGTTCACGCTTCCGGTAAATCCCCATTGCGGGTACACATCGATGGTGGTGGTAGCAGTGCTGCCCTCGTTCATGCTCAGGCTATAGGCAGAGGACGAGAGCGTGAAGCCCGGCGCATAAATTTCCAGATATATCGAGGCCGTCACAGTCTGGGTTCCGGAGGTGCCGGTAACGGTCAGCGTGTATTGTCCCGGAGCTGCCGAGCTGCTGGTGGTGACTGTCAATGTGCTGTGGAAAGTGGTCGGGTCCGGAGACCACGATGCTGTCACGCCGCTGGGCAGCCCGGACACAGACAGGTTCACGTTTCCGCTGAATCCGTATTGCGGGTACACCCAAACATCTGAGGTGCTTACGGTTCCCTGGCCAACGATGATACTTCCCACGGACAAGATGAAGCTCGGCGCATAAATTCCCAGCGCGAGGGGTACCGTCATCGTTTGCGTGCCGGAGGTGCCGGTGATGGTCAAGGCGTATTGCCCCGGAGCAGCCGTGCTGCTTGTCGTCAGCGTCAGTAAGCTGCTTGAGTTGGCCGGGTTCGGAGACCACGATGCGGTCACGCCGCTCGGCAGGCCGGACACGGAGAGATTCACATTGCCGGAGAATCCGTACAGTGGATTCACATAGACATACTCGGTGCTGGAACTCGCCTGGCCCAATGACACAAACCCGGGACTGGAGAGTGTGAAGCTGGGCACATAGATCCCCAGCGTGATCGTGGTGGTCGCGGTCTGGGAGCCGGACGTGCCGGTGACGGTGAGTGTGTATTGGCCGACGGGAGCCGTACTGCCGGCTGTCACTGTCAGCGTGCTGAACCCAGTCGTGGGGTTGGGTGAAAACGACGCAGTCACACCGCTGGGCAGGCCGGACACGGCAAGATTTACCTGGCCGGCGAATCCGTACTGGGGATTTACATAGACGTAGCCGGTTCCAGAGGTTCCCTGGCCGACACTCAAGCCGGAACTGGAGACGGTGAATGTGGGTGTATAGACAGCAAGAACCAGGGTTGTGGTTGCGGTCAGATTGCCCGAGGTGCCGGTGATCGTCAGCGTGTTGGTCCCCGGCGCGGCCGAACTGCCGACCACCAGAGTCATTATGCTGAGCCCGGTTGTGGGGTTGGGTGAAAACGACGCAGTCACACCGTTGGGCAGGCCGGACACGGAATAATTCACTTTGCCAGTGAATCCATATTGAGGACTCACAAAGAAGTAGGCGGTTCCCGACGTTCCCTGGCCAATATTCAGATTCCCCGGGCCGGTAAGTGTAAAGCTGGGCGCATACACGCCAAGACTCACAGTGGTAGTTACGTTCAGATTGCCCGAGGTGCCGGTGATCGTCAGCGTCTTCGTCCCTGGAGCGGCAGTACTGCTTGCCGTCAACGTCAGCAGGCTGGAGCCGGTGGTTGGATTCGGATTCCACAGGGCCGTCACGCCGCTGGGCAGCCCGGAGATCGAAAGAGTGACATTGCCTGTAAATCCATACTGTGGGTTCACCACGACATAGGTCGTGCCTGACGTTCCCTGGCCAATGTTCAGACCCAGGGCAGAAAGTGTAAAGGTCGGCGCATATACGCCAAGAGTCAGAGTTGTGGTCGCCGTCAGACTGCCCGAGGTACCCGAGATCGTCAGCGTGCTGGTCCCCACGGTGGCGGTACTGCTCCCCGTTAGAGTCAGCATGCTCGTATTCGTCGTGGGGTTGGGGGCGAAGCTTGCAGTCACTCCTTGCGGCAAACCGGACACGGCAAGGTTCACATTGCCGTTGAATCCAAACGCGGGGACGACTGAGAAAGACGCGCTGCCGGAATTTCCTTGGCCTAGAGCCAAAATGCCCGGACCGATGAGCGTGAAGCTGGGCCCATGGATGGAGAGTGACAAGGTGCCGGTTTCTGTCAGGTTGCCGGAGGTGCCTGTGATGGTCAGCGTGCTGGTGCCCACGTTGGCGGTACTGCTCGCCGTCAGGGTCAGCGTGCTGGTCCCGGTCGTGGAGGTGGGTGAGAATGAAGCGCTCACGCCGTTGGGCAGGCCTGACAGGGAAAGATTCACGTTGCCGGTAAATCCATATTGAGGTCCGACGGTGATCGTCGAGGTTGCGGAACCGCCCTGGTTCAGCTCCACGCTGCTGGGCGAAGGGGACAGAAGAAAGCTGGGCGCATGAATTGCCACCGTGATGTTAGTGCTCGCCGTCAGGTTACCGGAGGTGCCACTGATCGTGAGCGTGGTGGTTGAGTTGGGCACGGAACTGCTTGCCGTCAGCGTCAGCACACTGCTCCCGGACGTCGGATTCGTACCCCACAACGCCGTCACACCACTGGGCAGCGGTGTGGTCACAGCCAGGGTGACCTTCCCGCTAAACCCGCCGGCGTCGGTCACGTTGATGGTGGTGGAGCTGGAGGCCCCCTGGTTCAACAAAACAGTGGCCGGAGTGCCCAGGATCCAGAAACCCGGCACCTGCGCCCCCGCCAGGTCATCGATGAGGTGCTGTCCGTTGGCGCTTCCCCATCCAGTCACCAGGTCGTAGCCGGTGACGGCGCTAAACCATACCGGCTGGTTATCCGTGTCGTTGTTACCGGAGGTGATGTCGTGGAAATCGTTGCTGTAGGTGGACCCCTCAGCTAGGGTATAAAGAGCTGGATTGAGGAAGCCCACTCCACCTTTGGGTGCTGTACCTGCCTCGACCGCCTGTTCGTTCACAAGCGACATGAACCCAGCCCAGCGCGGAGCCGCAAAGCTGGTGCCTGCCCACCCTCCATTACAAGAGCCCAGGCTACAGACATAGTTATCGAAATCCCCTTCCATGCTTACGTCGGGCACATTGCGCAGGGTGGCCGAACCGGCATTGGATGAGTTGGCCACGCCGCTTTGCCAGGCCGGAATCGCGATGTTATCCGGACTGATGCCGCCGCCGCTGCCGTCTCCCGACGAATTCCAGGCTGTCTCTGACGCCCACCCGCCTCCGGCGCCATTCGTGGTCAGGTGGGTGCCCCCGACAGCCGTCACATACTGGTCGTCCGCCGGATAGAAAAATGGGCTGATCGAGGCATCCCAGGCGCCATTGTCGCCAGAGGCAGTGAAGAAGCTCTGTCCCTGCGCGGCAAATTCCTGGAAGAAGACATCGTCCGTCACAGGGTCGTCGGGGGTCCAGCTCCAGGAACTGCTGATTTGTTTTGCGATGTTTTCGGAGGCCATGGTGTTGAGAATGTTCGCATCGTCGACTCCCTGCCCGATATACACGCGAACCTGGCTCAGGCCTGGAGCCATGCCGATCGCCTGGACAATATCCAACACTACTTCAGCAGGTCCGTTGCCGCCGTCCGGCTGTCCCGTGGCGCCATCCAGCAACACGTTATTGACAGCGACGTTGTAGGTCTGCCCGGCATTACTGAAGGTGCTGTCCACGTCGCTCAGATCGTAGCCGCTAAACTCCAGAAGGCCCACCGCCTGACCGTTGCCATCGAGGGTTGTGCCCCCGTAATACGCTGCCCGCATGTCGCTGGCGAGATAAGATCCTCCTGGGCCGGATCCGGACACGTTCGCCTCATGGCCCTGCTGCGGCGCTGTCGCCATCGGACGCGGCATATGAAAGTTGTTCAGGCCGGCGATATGCGCGACCGGCACACTCAAATCGAGCGACGGCTCGCGATCCGCAGAGTAGAAGGTGCGATCCTCTGTGGGATGGCGGTAGACATTCATCCTTACGTGCAAGGCACTGTTGATCTGGTCCACGGTGCCGCTGATGGGTACGACTAGCCGATTCACCGGTGTTCCCGTGATAGTGAAACCGTTGGCCCGGGCGAAAGCAACGGCGGCCTGGTAATCGTGAGCCGTGGGACCGAACCGCTCCGTGAACTGATCCACGCTGAGAAACTGGCGGAAGTCGGGACTGGAGGGGTCGTAAAGCCGTTGCAACAGGGTTGCCAATTCTGCCTGGTTGCGCAAGGGCAGCACGATGGAAAGGTTCATTCGCTGCTGGGGTGGCAGAGAAGCCACAAGCGGCGCTTGCCCTGTCGTGACTTCGCGGTGCACGTGATTGTGCAATGGCTGAGACGGTTGCTGCGCGCGCCCTATGTTGCAAGCCCCGGCCAGCAGGACCGCGAGCATCACGAGGTTTGGATACAGCGCATTCCTGCGCCGCCGACTGCGATGGAGGGCGAGCGAAGGCCCACACCAGAGACAGGAAATCACCGAAAGGCCCCTTGTAACAAAGACAGATATATTTACTAGCCGTAGTTAACAAGGGAGGGGGACGCCCAACACGGCACATCCGCGGAGTCGAACCTCCGCGACTCTCGTTCTCCTGAGCGTCTGCGAGAGTCTACCATGGGGCTGTTTTGATGTAACCCGCACAATAGTAACCGCGTGTGATGCCATCTGGAATTTGCCACCACGACAGGTCAATTGTCGAATCCCGGCCTTTTTTCTTAGACCCGAGATTGTGCTTGGGGCCGTCCTTACGGAAGGAAGCAACTTATACCGGTTGGGGGGCTCTGCTATGACTTATCAAGGCTGGTCCAGGTTTCGGTCTTGGTGATGCCTTGGCCTTCTTTGACGATGATGAATTGGCCCGCCTTAACGCCGGTCAGTTTCTCTACCGCTCCGTTCGTCCAGTGAATGTCGAGGTCGGCTAGTTGGGCGGCTCCCAGTCCGAAGTGGAGGCGCCGGTCATTCACGGAATAAAAACTGGATTGTGCAGTCACGGTTTGTGCCTGCAGTTTACCGCCATATCGCGCGATGACTCTGGAACCGATCGCACTTCGATTGCTCTTGGTACCGACAAGGAGGACCTTGATCCAGTTATGATTGCCCTTTAAATCGTTGCGCAGTAAAGATGGCGGCTCGTTTAAATTGATGATCGCCACATCGACGTCGCCGTCGTTGTCGAAATCGCCGAAAGCACATCCTCGACTACAATGCGCAGCACTTATTCCAGGCCCAGCCTCTTCGATCAGTTCTTCAAATTTGCCGTTGCCCAGGTTACGGAAAATCAGCCTGGGCGACTTTAAAGGATATTGCGGAAATTTTGCTTCGACCTCCGGATAGACGGAACCGGTCACTATGAAAAGGTCGGGCCACCCGTTGTTATCCAGGTCAGCGAATCCAGTTCCCCACTGAATAAATCGAGTTTCCACACCGAGCATAGCTGCGAGCGTTACATCTGTAAATTGGCCGGTGCCGTCGTTGCGATAGAGCACGTCCGTGTCGTCGGAAAAATGGGTCTTGAAGATGTCCAGTCGTCCTCGAAGTGTGTAATCTCCGATCCCGACACCCATACCGGCCTGTTCCAAGCCATCTTCACTGAAGGCGACGCCGCGTTCCGTCGCTTCTTCCTTAAAAGTCCCATCGTGCTGGTTGACAAAGAGCAGGCTGGGCGTGGAATCAGATGCGACGTACAGATCAGTCCAGCCATCACCGGTAAAATCCGCTGCGACGGAGGTCATTGCGTAGGTAGAGGTGGCTTTCCGGATCCCACTCGTCTCCGACACGTCGCGGAAAGTGCCATCTCCCTGATTTCGGTAAAGGAAATTTTTCGCAAAGGGAAGCCCATTGGGGCCGCAATTCACTGGCACCTCTTTGTAGCTGCACATGGGATTGGTGCCAGGTTTAGGAATCTTATTCAGGTCGACCGCGAGGTAGCTGGCCACAAAAAGATCGAGATGACCGTCTCGATCGTAATCCAGGAAGGTGCAACCTGATCCCCATCGCGTCGGGCCGGTGTAAGCGAGACCAGCCTGCTCGGTGACATCCGTGAAGGTTCCGTCTCCGTTGTTTTTATAGAGAACATTCTGGCCGTAGTACGTGATGAAGATGTCTTCGTAACCATCATTGTTGTAGTCGGCGATGGTCACGCCGCTGGCCCAGCCAGTACGGACAAGACCAGCCTTCTCGGTTACATCGATGAAGGTTCCATCTCGGTTGTTTTTGTAGAGTCGATTGGTGGCTTCGGGAGGCGAATCGGCCCGGGTGCCGCAAAGCACGAGGATATCGAGCCAGCCGTCGTTGTCGTAGTCGAAGAAAGCGACACCGCAGCCAACGGTTTCGAAGATGAATTGCTTATGATCGATTCCACCATAGATAGTTGGGGCAACAAGACCTGCTTTGGCGGCAACGTCCGTGAAGTGGGCCAGGAATGGGAGCCCCGATGGCTTGCCGCGCGGTTGTGGTTTGACTCCGCGAGAGGCGATTCCCTGAGCCAGTGCCATGGTTGATGCGGCTGTCCCCAGCAACAGGAACTCACGGCGATTAAACTCTGCTGCACCGGGCTTACGCATTGCTGCCAAATTAGTTCGCCGGAGCATCGGCAGGAGTGTTTGCAGCCATCTTCTCGATGATCGATTCCTGTTCTTTTTGGTGGAGCGACTTGGTTTTAACAAATTCGGCGTCAGCCTTTTGTTTTTGTCCTGAGGCCAGATAGACGCGCGCGAGACGATAGTGGGCATCGGGCTCCGTGGGATCGAGCCGTTCCGCCTCTTTGAAGGCCGTGATCGCGTCTGCGTTCTTGTTCTCACGAGCATAGACGCAACCGAGGTCGAAATAGGCCAGCCGAATATTTGGTTGCAGGTGAACCGCCTTCAACAAACTGGCCGCTGCCTCGTCATCATTATTGTTTCGATAAGCTATGTCGCCCAGATAGGTGAGGGACTGCGCATTCTTGGGATCGTGGTCTATCTCCGCTTTGAATTCGGGAGCAGCCTGATCGTAATCGTGCTTCTTCCAGTAGAGGTAACCCAGGCCGAAGTGGACATTTGGCTGCGACGGGTTGGCTGCTGCTGCGGCGGCGAATTCTGTTATGGCTTCGTTTTCCTGTTTGGTCCCATCGTAGGCCTCGCCCAAAAGCATGTGGGCCGCAGCAGAGTCGGGACTGAGTTGGAGGAGCTTTTGTGACTCAGTGAGGGTACACTCCGGTTTCCTGCCATGGAGACATGACTCGGCCAGAACATAATGCAATTGAGGATTGGAGGGATCATTCTGACTGGCGATGGTGAGATGTGGAATCGCTTTTTCGTAAAGTTGTTGACCGTAGTAGCTCAGGCCGAGAAGCGTTTCGAGCCGGGGGTCTGGAGGTGTGGTCGAAGCCAGGGAACTGAAGGATGAACTCGCGGCGGCAAAATTGCCTTGTTTAAACTCCGCCAGCCCAAGATTCATCCGGACACCTGGTTCACTCGGGTGGGCAGCCAAAGATTTGTGATAAGCGGCGATCGCATCCTTATAGTCACCGAGTTGCGCCAGGACTAAACCCAGATTTGCCTGGACGACATAGTCGTTGGGAGCGTGTGCGGCGAGTTGTAACCAGGCCTCTTTTGCTTCTTGAAATTTTCCCTGTTGAGTCAGCAGCATCGCCTGCTGCTTATCGATTGCCTGGGCCGGCGAAGACCTCGCAGAAAGGAGCAAAACCGTGGAGAAAAAAAGGATGCAGTGCGGGACAGAAAATCCACGCATGTTGCTGCTATTAAAGATTCTCAGCATGACCGGCCCGACGACTCAAGTCTCGCATCGGAGCATCCGTTTGTCCAGCAAGAGCCAAGCGGCCGTGGCGCTCCTGGACCTGTCCAACAAAGCGCGAAGGCGCCTACCAGACTTCGATAGCCAGAATATTTGCCGAGCCCGGAATGCCGTTTACTACGTCTGTTCCCAGCACGGCTTCAAAATCATGGTCTTTGAATCCGGGACCTACTCGCTTGCGGAGCTCTCCAAGCCGATTTGGATCCACCATAAATTCGCCCGCAGACGCTGTTGCGCTCATCCCGATGCCGGCGACAATTACCTGGACCTGCCTGGTTGAATCATTGTGCACCCGTGCAATCAACGCAAAATCGCGCTTGACCGCAGGATATTGGGTCTTCAAATCGACAGCCCATGTCCTGCGGCCAGGGTTTTTGGTGTCTGTTATCCAATACTGCTCTTGATCGGTGCCTCGGAATTGATACCGCAAGTGGGCGAGCGCGCGCAAGGTCCACTCATTGTCCAACCCGCCTATAAGAATGGTCGGCCCCTCTTGCAGATCATCAAGTGTGGTTGATTTAACCAAACGGAATCTTTGTTCGACACCACGCGTGGCGATCCAGTTAGAAATCCTCGTCGCTGCTAGCACGTCGGAGAACGAGACGTTTTCAGCATTCTTCTCGTAATCATAGAAAGTGGGATTGGCGGTGTCGGCGGAAGCGGCGATCGGTCCCGCGTCTTTAGGTTTTGTATGCGCGGTGTAGGACAGGATCCCCGCAGCCCCCGCGATCTGGGAACCAGCAACATCTTTATTCGGCAGACAGAAGGTGATGGTAAGGTGAGGTTTAAGTACCGGATTCCAGAACTGTTCGAGGGCAGAAGGCGGGTCGAAGCGCCACAAAAAGGCGGCTACGAGGCCAACCAGAAGCACCGCAGTGGCGATTACCCAGTAAGGGAGGGGAGATAGCCAGGGTTTGCTGAGCTTCGGTGGCGGAGTAGCGACCGGGGTGTCGGTGACCGGGGCCGCGAGTGCGACTGGTGTTAAGGATTCGACCGGAGCTGCGGGTTTGGCTTTGCGAGGGTAGAATTCAGGCTCATAACGGCCTGAAGTCAACTCGATCCGCATTTCCGATTCGTGTGCTTCTTCGTGATAGTACTGCGCGATCCGTTTCCGGATTTCCGCAATCGTGACCCGGGCAATTGGATCATCGGCGGTATCGTAATCCGGAGGCCGGTTGAATACACGTACCCCCAGCAGGCGCTCTTTCAGGAACTCGCCTCTGCCCTCCAGTGTCTCCTCTACGATGAACCTGAACAGCGCGGGATACCGCCGGCTGTTCTTGAAATGGGCTGTTTCTAGCAGCCGCTCCATTTGACGTCTGACCTGATCTTTCTCTTCCTCAGTTTTTGGCACCCAAGAAGCGTGTACATCCATGACGTGGAACAGTGTATGCCAGCGTTCACGGGGCTGACAACTGCCCTTTACCGGTATTTACCTACCATTCAAGTGTCCGAATCATAAGGCGTTGCGGTTTTTACCTCCCGCTAATACCAGAAATACCCTGCCCAAACATGCTGTTGCTCACCTAGTTTGCTCGTCGGTTACCAACTCCACCTTTCGGTGGAGCTGAATGCCAACCTGTACACGTAAAAAATAGAACGCGGAACGCCTTTAGGGAGACCATTATGAGCAGAAACCACCGTCCTACCACTTCTTCGCCTATCCGCTATCAAGCCTTGCCTTTCAGCAAACTGCGTTTCGCGCTTTCTCTCGCACTGCTATTGATCGCAATCTTTGCCGGTACGCTCAGAGCCGCGCATGCGCAGAGTAACGGTGAGATCACAGGAACGGTCACTGATCCCACGGGCGCCGTGGTTCCCAACGTCGATGTGAAGATCACTTCGGTGCAGACCGGCAATGCGCATGCGACCAAGACAAACGGTGCCGGCATTTTCGACTTCCCGTCATTGGATCCCGGCGATTACAACCTTCAGGCGAGCTCTACCGGCTTCCAGGCCTACCGGAAGGATGGGATCGTGCTGAATGTTACCGATGTCCTGAGAGAAGATATTGCCTTGGCGGTTGGCACATCCACCCAGGAAGTGGTCGTACAGTCGAACGCGCTTCAGGTGCAGTCTGAATCCAGTGAAGTGAGTAGCCTGATCACCGGCCAGCAGATCTCCCAGTTGGCCACCAATGGCCGCAACGTTACCTCTCTGGCCTCACTGGGCACCGGCGTTTCCGGCAACCTGCCGTCTTTTAACGGTGTCACCGCGCAAGGTAGCAACGCGAACCTGAGCTTTAACGGCACAAATCCGAATCACAATAATTGGCTGATCGACGGCGGCGAAGTGTATGACCGCGGCTCGGG
>CAZSUK010000537.1:0-28740 GCA_964609355.1 uncultured Acidobacteriaceae bacterium
TGGCGCCGACGGTGGCGTAGATATCCAGGTTCGTGAGCACCGAGGTGCCATTGATGGCTACGTTGAACTCGCGGTCACCTGCCGCCGTAAAATAGGTTTCGGCGAAATGCAGCAGCACGGTGTACTGTGCGCCGGCCGTCAAGCCCGGAATAGTGTAAGCGAACACTCCACTCCGACCGTGCTGATAGACCGCCATCGGGGCTGCATTCACGCCCGGTTGGGTGAGATTGATGGTGGAGCTGGTGACTGCATTATCGCCGCCGCCGTTGAAGTATTCATCGGCAACGAACCCGTAATCGCCGCCGCTGGAGTTGCTCTCTGCCGGGCCGCCGGCTGCAATGGCGACGATCTCCGAGCCAGACGCAGCTGCCTGCGTAGTGGCCGATTGCTGGGAAGACGGCACCGAATTACCGAACGCGTCTACTGCCTCCACAACAAAGTAATAAGTCGTGGCTGCAGAGAGACCGGTGTCGGAGTAAGTCGTGCCTGACGACACAGTGGAAATCAGGTTGCCGGAGCCAGGGGTGAACCCGTTGGTCGTGCTGGCATATAGGTTGTACGAGCTGATGGTGCAATTAACCGGCGGAGTGACTGCCGACCAGGCTAAGCCGATCTCGCTCGAAGACGATGCTGTCGCAGTCAACCCGGCAGGCGCCGATGGAACGGTACTGCATGACCCGTCCGATCCGCCCAGTGTCTCTGCGCTGGCCTGTGGCGAAGGTGCCGAGCTGCCCGCAGCGTCCACGGCTTCTACCACGTAGTAGTAGGTTGTCGAGGCGGCAAGCCCACTGTCAGCATAAGTGGTGCCCGCCAGGCTTGAAGCGATCTGGTTGCTTGACGAAGGAGTGAATCCGCTGGTGGTGCTGCGGAATACGTTGTAGCTCACAGTGCAGGAAGATCCAGCAGAGCTGGCGCCCCAACTTAGGCTGATTTGGCTCGACGAGGTTGCCGTAGCAGAGAGGCCGCCCGGCGCGCCTGGAGCCGTGCTACAGCTTCCGTTTGAGCCGCCATACGAAGTCACATAACTGATGTAAGATGCAGAATCTGCAACCGTGCCTGCATTGTCGACGGTGGGGCTATCTGAGGTGATGGTGTAGGTGATTTGGCCGCTTCCATTCAGGAATACCGTGACCGCATCGGTCACCGTAACCCCGGCAGCGATCGGCACGGTGATGCCGCTGTTGGCAATAATGTCCACTCCCAGGTCGAAATAGGAGTAAACGCCAAGGCCGTATGCCGTGTGCGTGGTGACCGTTGGAGACACGTAGTAAGACGCGTATCCGTATATACTGCCGTCCATCCATGCGGCCTCGCTCGGAACGTCATAGGGCATCTCACTCTGGTAGAAGATGGTTTCGCCACCTTGACCGTTCCACACAACCTGGTTTTGCTCGTAGTGCTCGACTGCCAGACCTAACGCCGTAACGTTGTCTCCGTCAACAACGAGTCCATGGTTGGCCACGTTGCCGGTCCAGGAGGCGTCGGCGCCATGGTCCGCGCGCCACGCCCAAATGTTGTCCAGAATCACGTTGTCGCTATCGATTTCGAGGCTCGTGGTCGCCGTTCCCGCGGTCGCTCCTCCAATCCGAAAGAATACATCGTTGATCGAAGTTGGGTCGCTGGCATGGCTGACCAGCGATCCGCCGGCCACACCCACTTCGAAGAGTACCGGCGAGTTGACCGGCCCGGCGTCGACCAGCAGGCCGGCAACCTGCACTCCGCTCACATCTGCAACCGTGATAGCAGCCGTTCCTGCCTGCGGAACCAGATCCGCATAGCCGAGTCCCAGCACCACGGTGTTGGCGTTGGTGACGTTGATGGCTCCGCTGTACTGATAAATTCCGGGTGTCAGGATGAGGTTTTCCCCCGACGCCAGCGCTGCATTGATCTGGGCCAGGGTGCTCGATGGCGTCGCAATGAAGAAGCTGCTGATGGGCAGGGAAGTGCCGGTACCCAGCCCTCCACCGGACCAGCTCGTGCCTGACGAATTGGTCCGCAGGCCGGGAGAAAATACCCAATAGTTGCCGCCGCTGTCCACATAGAGGAAGGGCTTTTCGCGGCTGACCGGCGTCGTGGGCAGCACCGTGTAGGAATTGGTCGGGTAGTTGGGTGTGGGAGCGCCAGTCACTCCCGAGAAGACCATATTCCACACCCCGCTCGACCAGCTCCCGATCGAGCTGTTGCGGGTGTACCACTGCTGTTGCGAGCAGGAGTTCACATTGCCGGTCACCACGGTGTCGCTCGTAAATCCGCCGCTGGCATAACCGCAATTGGTATTTGTCAGCTCCAGAGCGCCGTTGACATACATGCGGCGGAAAGGGGCTCCTTGCGAAACTCCCCACTGCAGAACGTCGCCTGACGGCGGAGTAATGTACATGTTCTCCAGCGACCGCCAGAAGTTCGTCGTGATGTTTCCATTTGAATCCGTCTGGTTCGACGTCAGGTAACCGTTGCTGATCGTGACCGCACTCGGAGTTTCGCCCAGCCCGGCAACTGACTCGTAGTATCCGACCTCGGCTTCCACACCCGTATAGGTACCCGGTGCGAAGAGCACGGCATATCGATTGGTGCTGAACTGGGTATTCGCATTCAGTGTGTTCAGGGTGGAATTGATGGATGACACAGAATTGCTGGGGGTAAATACGTACACATTGGGACCAAAGATGGTGTTGTTTTGTGCGGAGGCGGAACCCGTTCCTAAGATGAGGCTGCTCACGCTGACGCAGAAAAGCATGAGGAATGCCACTGCCAGCTTGGGAGGGCGGCTGCATTCTGCGTGCCGATAGGAGACCCGAACATTGCTGAGGATCTGAAAAAAGCAGGCAGCTTCGAGGAGGGGAATGAGGCGATTCATAAGCGCTCCGCTTGCCGGCACCCGATCTGTGTGTTTGGAGGGTCCGGCAAATGCAATGGGCGCAACACTCAGGCCTCGGTTACCGCGCTGGCAAGTGAGTCCCCGTTCATTCACCGATAATCGTCACGTTGTTGAGGATGCGAAACGAGAGTAACCTCCCCGGTGGAGCCCTTTGGGCGCTGCATTAACGCCCCGTAAGTCTTGTAGAATGTGCGAGGTAAGTTCGAGGTCGAGGAGGCTCCTTCCTATCAGCAACGTTAACTACGTTAATGAAGCGGTTAAGGTCACCTTTGTTACTTGTGGCTGGTTATAATGTTCCCGCCGTGATCTTAGGAGCATTACCCACATGGCCTTGACGCATCCTCCGCTTGGTACGAAAGAGGAAATGGAATGGCAGGAGCTGCAAGCATTACTGCAGTCGGGCATTTTGGAGAAAGCACCCAACCTGAGGCATTTTCTCGAGTATGTCGCAGAGCAATACTTCGCCGGTAAGACAGAAGAGGTTAAGGAATACAGCATAGCTGTCCAGGCTCTGCATCGGCACGAACAGTTTGATCCTCAATCCGACACCATTGTGCGGGTAACAGCGCATACATTAAGGAAGAAGCTGGAGCAGTATTACGCCACGGAAGGGGCCGACCATCCGATCCAGATCCGGCTCCCGGCGGGGAAGTATTTGCTGCAGTTTGAACGCAAAGAGAAGCCGTTTGCACTGCCGCCAGGCTTTCCTGAGACTCCGCCGCCGCTCGAGACACTCCTGGACACGCCGCCGCTTCGCACCCGGCCGGTGGGCGCAAACTGGGCTGCGCTGGCCGTTGCCGCCGCAGCCGTTCTGTTACTGCTGGGGAGCATCCTGTCGATGCGCAAGCAGGCGCCGCCAAAGCTGCAGAGTATTCTGTCGAGTGCCCAGCCGAACGACGATCGCGCGCCTGCGCAACCTGCGATGGCGGCACCGGATAGAGCGATCCGATTCCAATTCGGCGCTGCTTCGCAACCTTATATAGATAGCGCCGGCCGCACCTGGCTTATTGACCAGTACTGCAAAGGCGGGTCAACTTTCGCCCACCCCAACCGTGAAGTTCAGGGAACAGACGATCCGGCCTTATTACAACAAGGACGTGAAGGAAAATTCCAATGCAGAATTCCTGCTCCACCAGGTAACTATCAGCTACAGCTACTGTTTGCCGATACCGCCGGCGACAAGGAGGGTGCCCGCCAGGTCGATGTTTCGATCAACAATACCCCGATCGCGGCCCTCGATATCGTGGACGAGGGGGGCGGTGATGATGTGATGGTGGGTAAGGTCTACGCCGGCATCCGTCCCACGACCGATGGCACCATCCACCTGGATTTTACGTCGGATGCCTCTTTTGTCAACGCGGCCGAGCTTACGCCGTCTCCGTCGGAGCTCGGTCTGCCGCTACGAATGCTTGCCGGCCCAGCCATGATCCGAGACGACCAGGGAAGCCTCTGGCAGCCGGAACAGTTCTTCCTGGGTGGCAGGAGAACTTCTCATATCGACGGCCTGCCGAAGGTAGCAAACCCCAGGCTTTACGAATGGGAGCGATATGGACATTTTCGCTACCTCATTCCTGTTGTTGCGAACCAGGAGTACAAAGTCAAGCTCTATTTCTCTGAACAATGGTTTGGCAAGACCAATGGTGGATCGGGAGGGGTAGGGAGCCGTGTCTTCGATGTTTATTGCAATGGCACAACACTGCTCAAGGATTTCGATATTTTGAAACAGCCAGGCGATGGCACCATGGTGGTTACTTTTGATCACGTAAAGCCGACAGCGCATAACATGCTGGAACTCTATTTCACGCCAGTCACCAACTACCCGCTTATCAACGCGCTCGAAATAGAACCTGAATCCTAGAGCCTGCGCCGTGTGACAAAAAAATGGGCCTGCCGAGGGCAGACCCATGAGTCCCGTTCTTTTTCAGATAACTTGTTTTCCTGAGAAATCGCGGCGCGTTCAGGCCCACGCATATGGTAGAGAATTCGCGGTTCAGCCGCCCTGTTGGGTATCAATCGCTGCTCGTCCCGTGTGAACGGGCGAAGAAGACGGTACTTTGATTCCTTCGGCGCGTTCACGATGGAAGAGGACCGGGATTGTTCTCAGCACGATCGAGATGTCGCGCATCAGAGAATAGTCTGCTATGTATAGCAGGTCGAACTTCAATTTCTGTTCGACAGGAGTCGAGTAGCTTCCGGCAACCTGCGCCAGCCCAGTAATGCCGGGCTTGACGGTGAGCCGAAGGTCGTAGTCGGGAAGCGTCTTGCGGAAAGTGCTTATAAAGAACTGCCGCTCGGGACGTGGTCCGATCAGGCTCATATTCCCTATCAGAACGTTGACCAGTTGGGGAAGCTCGTCGATGCGCGTTGCCCGCAGGATGCGGCCCAGCGCGGTAATTCTTGGGTCCCATTGTCGCGCAAGTACCGGGCCTGTATGTTTCTCGGCATCAGTAACCATTGTGCGGAACTTATAGAGCTGATACTCAGCACCATCTCTGCCGACCCGTTCCTGCTTGAAGATGGCAGGCCCTTTCGAGGTAAGCCGGATCATGACGGTGGTGACCAGCAATACGGGACTGGCAAGGACAAGCAGCGCCGTGGCGAAGACCACATCGAATATCCTCTTCATTAACCTCTGTCCCCAGGTAAGATGCGGGGAGCGCAGCTCAACAACCAGCAGGTCCTGCATTTCGAAGACCCGGCCACGAAGCAAGGATACTTCCATCAGAGCCGGCAGAGCCATGACCCTCTTCTGCATCTGCGCGCATCTCTCAATCAGAGCACGCTCCGTAGCCAGTCCGGGCCCCAACAGGAGTGCGTCAAAGGATTCTGCTGTATCTCGCCGGCTGTTAAAATCTGCCTCCACTAAATAGCCTACAAATTCCATCCACCCGGGTGCAACCGGCTGGAGCTTGCGGATGATTTGAACTCCCTGTTCCTCTTCGGCCGCCATCACCATGACCCGGCAGATCCCCACCCGTGACCAATAGAAGTGGCGTAGCAGCAGCCTGTACACATTTAACGATGCGCACGCTACAAAGGCGCGCAACGCCAACAAGTTCAACGACAGGCGACAATGCTGCTCCCAGTCCAGCATCAGTGTTGAAATTAAACAGATCAGCAAAGCAGATACACACAGGAAGTAGATCAACTGCTTCGGCGGCGATCGGAGCCAGTCGGAATATAGGTTAAACAGGTGTAAGATGACCACGGTCAGCAGACAGATCGACGGAAGGATCCCAATATAGTTTGCAAAATGCTGAGCTGGGATGCCAGTGAAGCCATATTTAATGAGCAGCGTGCCGACGAAACTCGCCTGGATGAGTGAAAGATCGGCGAGGGCCACGACAGGTGTATAGACAAGCAAGTGCGGAACTTTACCCATGCGCTTTACTCCAATGCTTTGCCGTGGTCCTGTTCGTTCAGACTTACCCGCAAAGCGGCGTTCGCAATGGCCGTGATCTAGCCATTTAGATAAGCCGCCGTACTGCCTTTGCGCAGTGAGCAATGCTAGTGAATTCAAGTCTCTATTAACAACGTCACCGTATCAGCCGTAGCTAGAGGGCGGCGCACTGAGATGCTGACCGAAGGGTGTGCAGTCGAGTCCTGGCCGAAAAGCTGACAGTGAAACATGCGGCTGAGAGTATGCCGAGACGGCTGCGCGTGTACGTGGATCGCGGAGCGACTCGTGAGGTACTAAGGTTTATGAATACATCCACATTTGTTGCCGATGATGCGAGGTGTAATGCTCAGAGAAGCGCAGAACTCCATGTAGGCCTGGTATGCGCCATCATACGGTTTGTTGTTTTCTACGTCATCGACTAAGATGACTCCGCCGCTCACGGTAGCAGCGTAGAGCTTAGGGAGGACTATCTTGGTAGGTAAATATAAATCAACATCCAGCAAAGACAGCTTGATGGGCGAGAGAGATAAATAGTCGACAAGCGAACAGTCGGATTGTATGGCCTTTACAAAAGGATATCGGGTGAAATATTTCCTCCAGGCATCATAGTCGGTGTAGGTAAATCCTTGCAGGGCGCCTAAGGCTTTGTTTCTCGACTGAACTTCATAGTCAAGATCTTGTTTCGTGAACGAGTTGTAGGTATCGATAGCATATATGGTCACTGAATCCTGCATTCTCTGATTCGCGACGTGCTGACATAAGAATCTCGTCGTCATGCCCCGAGCGACCCCTATTTCCAGAACATTTCCTTGAACCTCCTTAAGGCGTTCTATCTCGGTTATTAGAGTTGATAACAGGATCGGTTCAACATTGTAGGGATATTGAGGACCACTCAGTGGCATATGTTTGAATGCGAAAGACTTCAGCATCTGCTCAAGTGGTCCGAATAGTGATGCCGCTGCGTGAGGGATTCTATTCGTCAGGAGTGATCTGTTCACGATTATGTTCCCGGTATTTAAGCGTACGGAAAAGTGGAATGGGGTCTATATAGTCTGGATCCCGCAAAGCTGTCTCACCAAAAAGTGCGACGTACTGGTCATGTACTGCGCCAAGGGTGTAGGTTGACAGGAACCGCGCGAGCCCAAGCTCGCGCAGTTCCAACAGGCGCGCCGAATTCTTCTGTAGACCGGCGACCTTTTGGGCCAACTCCCGGCTGTTGCCGCAATGAAAAACCTCGGCACAAGCGCCTCCATCAGCAGCTTCCAAGGCCCCTTCGATGTCAGTGATCAGGCACGGGAGTCCATGCGCCATTGCCTCTAAAGGAACCTGCGCTAATCCCTCAGAATACGAGGGAAAAACAAGCAGGTCTGCAGCCCGAAAATACGGACCGCAATCTACCTGAAACCCATGGAACGTGACAGGTAGTCCTGCAGCTGCAGCCTGAGCTGCGCCCAGATCGACGCCGCTCCCGACGACGTCGAGCGTCACATCCTTCAGGAGCCGCATTGCTTCGATCAGGTCGAAAATGCCCTTCATGACCTCGATGCGTCCCAAAAAAAGCAGACGGAAAATTCCAATCCTGCTGTTGTCCGTGTCTCTCCGAGGCTCGGGTATGTAATCCAACCAGTTCGGTATGACGACCAGTTTGTCCAGAGCAATCACAGGGGATAGCTGCGTGCGAATGGAAGCGGAAACGCAAATCACTTTCACCGCCAATTGCAGATTCAGCCGAACAAGGAGCCGCCGAATGCCTCGGATATGTTCGTTGAAGGGCACATGGCGGGTCGCAACGATGGGAATACGAAAAGACCAGGGGATGAGAGACAAATAACATTCGGCCTGGCCGTTCAGATGAACTGCATGTGGGCGAAACTGTCCGCACTGACGGTGTAGCTCGTTTGCCGCGCAGTAGTAGCGGCCGAAGATAGAGGTTGCGGCACGATCTGGCAGCCGAACAACGTCCAGATCGAGTCCGGAAAGCCGGCTGCAAGCCTCGCCGTTAACGGCCAGTGCGCGCACCTGATAGTGGCGAGCAAGAAGCGCCGCCAGCTTGACAAAATGCACTTCTCCGCCTCCAAAGAAGGGAGTGAGACTGACCATTAAGATCCTTCTTCTTCTGAAATTGGAAGCCGTTCTTGTACGCATGGGCTTGCTCCGAATCGGGAATGGCAGACGATGTCATGAGTCCTGTGGCTGCTTTTGCCTGCGCTGATGCTTGGCTGCGGACGACAACTCCCGGATGGTCGATTTACATGCCACGACTGGACTTCTATGGTCCTTGTGCCTGTGACGGTGAAGTCTATCTGCCGATCTTGCTAAATCGGTCGCGGCGAAGGGCCGGCTTGACACCAAGGATTGCTAGTTCCACATATGCAACATGACTGGGCGAGCTCTTCCACCGCAGTACGCGACACCCTTGGTGCGAAACCGGTATCCAGGAACAACCTCACGCACCAGGCTAACCATGCGCTCCCAGTCATTGCCGAGATGATAGGTTGTAATTGCAATTTTCGGTCTATCAGCAAAAATAGTCTCTCTAGCGCCCGCAAGGAGATCGTGTTCGGAGCCCTCGACATCGGCTTTGATGTAGTCTATCGGTCCAAATTCATCACGAAATGTGTCGAGCGTCGTGACAGAGATGGTGGTACCCTCCGTCTCACTGACCTGGCCATAAAGCAACGATCCGGATAAATAAGCGGTGTGGGTATTCTTTCCGAGAGCTTGATGTCGGATTTCACAGCGGCCATCGAAGGTTGCCTTCAACGAGGTATGAAAACCGTTCCACGGCTCAAAGATTGCTATCCTGCCTGCCCTGGCGGCCACGGATAGCGAGAATATACCCTCTGCGGCGCCACAATCCACCACGTTTTCTCCGCCTTCGACCGAGGTCTCGGGCACTTCATAGTGGTGCCATTGCGCAGGATGAAGACAGTCAGTGCAAGACTTGTACAATTCACGGTGGGAAATCTCCTTGGGCCAGTAAAGCGGCTCGCTTATCTCCCGGAGGTTTATCATTTCCAGAGTACCGCAGTCAGTTATGGCAAGAACATATTCTGGCCCGATCTGTTTGCACGTTCTCTGCAGCAGCCCATACCTGACTACCTCCCTCAGAGTGATGGGGAAGTTGCGGTCTTTTGCAAAGTAGGCCGAAATCATCCCGGCGCGATTTGAGATGCTCATGGTTTCCTTTCTCAAAAGCCACAGGAGACGCCCTAGGCCATTCAAGCAGAGGCACTATTAAAGCGGAGAGTTTCTAAGGGTTGGCCGATCCTGACAGATTGCCAGACACAACCAATATAAGCCGCTCATGAGCACAAGCATGACGGCGGCCGCGGCGAAGGCAAGCAGTGACTTGGCGGTGCCGGATATGGGACCGAACAACTCTCCACGCGGCATATAAATGATCGAGCCCAAGGACGCCATCATTAAAACGGCGCCCTTCCAAGAACCGCAGTGGTTGTAGATCCAGGAGAGCATCGTTCCCAGTAGGAGCGAGGCGCCGGCAACTGCAACAACGCCTCCAAGAAGATAGGCGTCCGCAAGATAAGACGACCCAAGGGAATAGCCTGCTTTGAAACTGTCCGGATCCAGATATAAGCTGGTCCACGACAAAAATGTCGTCTGTGGCTCCAAATATCGACTTGACCCCGCCAAGAAGGTAGCGCCCGGTGTTTTTCGCAAACATGTCGCGTTCCTCCACTGCCATCTCGGTTACACCCATCGAAACGCCTTCCCCTGAGACAAAGCCCAAGGGCCCCAGCCAATTGATGGCGTGTTCCTCGCGAAATCCAGCGACTATTACGGCCACAACACTGAAGAGAACGGCTGCGGAAAACAAAGGGATCAGATTGAACTTCTTGCCCGCTTTCAGGTTACGAATGAACCAGAAGACAAGAATCTGAACGAAAATTTTGCCCCTGAAGCCAATCAGCAATTCCATGCTGGAGACTATGAAAAACAGAGACAATAGCAGGGTCATAAACCCTGCTCTTCGCTCAAACAGATACAACAGCAAAAGGACGCTAGTGCCGACGAGGGCCCCTGTTCGCATCAGCACTCCGGCACTCTGCTGAATGACTGCGGTGTCGGTGTACACGGCGATGTAGCCGCCGTGGCTGCGTATGTAGCTCAGATACAGATAGTTCTTATAGACGGCGAAGGGGAGGGTCAAAAGCAGAAGCCAGTAGAGTCCGCTCAGCCAATCCTGCTCCGGTCCTGCTCGAAAGACGACGCGCCGATACAGGATTCTGCATGGAGCGTAGACACAAATCGCCGACAGGACAATAAGTAGCAACGTAATTTCTTCGCTTGATCGGCTCACGAGAAACGGAAATTGTCCCACCACCGCAAATGGCTCATCAGGACTGCCAGTCATATACCCCAGCAGTCTGCCACATTGAAAGATAAACAGCATTCCCAGGAAGAGGAAACAGGGATGACGTCCTCCTTCAAAATTCCACCAGGCGGAGACCAGGAGCCCAAGCACCAGATAGACGCAGAGCAAGGAGGCCCCGCGGATCGACAACAGACCGAGTGTGACGGCGAGGCATCCGAGAACCACAAGCGTGAGCCACGCGATGATTTCAAGAAAGATCTTGATCCGCGCATACTTTCTGTTTTCGCTGATGAAAGTCCTCACGATCGGCTGAGTCTACGGCGCATATCCCCAGGTGCGGCGCTTCTCCCTGAAAATGATGGTGCCGGAACCGAGGGCAACCAACCCCATGCACACGAAGTATCCCCACACAATGCCCGTTGCACCGTACCTCTTTGCTAGCATGAATGCGCTTCCAGAAACGAGCGCCGCCAGCAGAATAGACTGGAGAAGAAATGGCTCGCACTTGTGCGCCCGCAAGTAGAGTGCTTCGCTCTGAACGATATTAGAGGAGAGAGCCGTCACGGCCAGAACAGCGAAGAGGGCCACCGGGATCGTGCGGGCACCCAGACTGGGAAGATACTTCTGTAGGATGAACAGGCCTGCGACCATGATGATGGCACCGGTCGAAACCAGAACTGTGGATTGTAAGAGTGTACGAAAGAACAGGCTATCCAGCAGGTTCCTCTCCCTACGTCGAACCATGGCTCCAAAGGTCGCGGCCTTGGTGCTCATCCATGCGAAGGCAATCGCGCTCAGCGAGCCGACAATACTCATCGACATACCCATCTTTCCGGCAACCACCGGGCCGCAGTATGTAAAAAGTATGAGGACAACGATTTGACCAGTGAACCAGTTACAGATCCAGCTTACGCCGATCTTCCATTGAAAAGGCCAGACGTCACTTACCCATGCGATATTGTGCTCTTCTGTGTTCTTGCGAAGCAGCGAAAGTAGAAACCTCCGCCGAGGATAGAGGAACAGGACTCCCGTCAAGAACTGTCCCGATAAGGTGAGAGCGGGGGAATACATGCCATGGCCCGATATCATGGCGGTCCAACCAAAGGCAACCCCCAGGACGACCTGTACCACCCGGAGACGCGCCACTTCGGGAACTTGTCCGCAGCCTTCTAGAAAGGAAAAAAGTGGATCGACCTGGAACAAAAGGGCGGCCATAAGCACCAGAAGCGTCCACGGAAACTTCCATTCGACTGAATCTCCTGGACGTTGATGCTGAAGAAAAAAGTACCATCCACTGGGGGCCAGCGTAACAAACATCAGCAGTGCGGCCACGGTGTACCATCGACGGACCTTCTGGAGAATGGAGGCGAGTCTCTTGTATGCAATTGGGTCGCCCTCGATCGTGCCATCCGAGAGAAGTGTTACATACGCGCTTTCATGCGCCGCCAACTGCAAAATTACAAAGGAGAAACCTAACTCGAAGACAACTTGCAGGGATACAAAACCATAAAAGGTGTAATAGTACCCCTGTTGGACCGGCGTGAGGAAATGCACAATCAGCAATACCGTCCCGGTGCTCCCGAGGATCTGGCAGCCCCTGGCCAGGACGGTGAAAACAATCGCGCGATCCAGACCGCTGAAGTGTTTGAATTTGTGGCCCCAGGAGTTCTTTGGCGGCGAAGATACGTCTATCATGGCTATTCGCGCGCCTCCGTTGACACGGGAGCTTGTTTGATTATGCGACAATTACTAAAGCCATAGGACCGACAGCCCGCCCTCACTTTGACGGCTCAATGACTCATTCATGCGGTCGTGGTAATGGTCGACGCGCTCAAAGCGCTTTCCCAAATACGGTCACTGGCTTCTTCGCAGGAATGGATTATCGACTGGTATATGTCCTGCCAGTGATATTTTTCACAGGCCAGTTTTCGCCCCGCCGAGGCCATTCTCAGGCGCAATTCGGGGTCGGAATGTAGCCTCAGAATCTGTTCGATCGCTTCGCCTGGATCCTTATATACAAATAATTCTTCCCCGGGCAGCGCCTCCACTCCGCCGAGACTTACTTCGGAGATCACGCACGGCAACTTCAGAGCAAGGTATTCCAGAATTTTATTCTGGATACCTGCTGTGGCGCGCATTGGGCACACCCCGCAGAATGCGCCCTCCACTCCATCCTGAATACGCTCAATCCGTCCAGTCAGCTCAACCCCAGGATACTTACGGAACCGCTGCCGCACCCGCTCATGGGCGCTTCCCACGATCCGGAAAATGACGTTGGCCTGCTGACGCACCCCAGGCAGGATATTCTTGATAAAGTAATGGCAAGCGTCCTGGTTTTGCAGGCTAACCATGTTTCCAATGAAGACGATGACATTGGCGTTGGCATTGGCTAACGCAGGCCGATACGCCGGCATCTCCAGGTCAACGCCATTAGGAATTATCTCAATGGACCGGAGGTGCGCGGGATCCAGGAAATCCCGGTCAACCCTGGACGTAAGCCACACACGGTCAAACTTCTGTACCGTTTGCGACTCGTACTCTTTTAGACGCTTTTGCTCGATCAGGTAGACAAGCCTCTTCCAACTGTAATTTCCGCTCAATCGCCGCATGCGAAGGTAAGTCATCGACATTGCATCTGTCATCTCGAGAATTTTGAACCCCGGAAGGTCCTCGACATACTGTCCGACCCGAATCAGATGCGCCAACACCAGATCATGCCGGGGGACCAGGTCTCTCACTCTCTCCCGGAATTTCGCACAATCGTAATAGGCCAACTGCAACGGGCGATGTCCGACGATTGCTCTGGCGGTGTTCAGATAAGATCGCGAGCGCGGCAGGTAGACACGCTCAATGGCAGTGAAGAGTCCATCCTTGGGCTGAAACTGCATCTCCGCGGTTGATTCACACATACTAAGCAGCGTCAGCTCAAACTTTGCGGAGAGAGCTCTGCAGATATGCAAAATGCGGACGCGGTCTCCACTGACCTCGGGATAAGGGAAACGAGGCGTGAGTACGAGCGCACGTTGCTTTGTCATCGTAAACAAACCCCGCCGGGTGCCCGTGCCGACTCCAGTTCTGCCCAAAAGCCATGAACTTGCTCCCGCACGAGAGCCGGATGGAATTTCCTGGCTTGCATCCGCCCACTTTCGGACATTGCGATCTGCAACGCGGGATCATTCAGGATGTCCCGCATGCTAGCAGCCATATCCTCGATCGAGATCGGATTAAAGTAACGAACTGCGTTCCCTCCAACTTCCTGAAGGCATGTGGATGCACTTGCTGCCACCGGTGTGCCGCTGGCCATCGCTTCCAGAACGGGAATTCCAAACCCCTCAGCGAGCGAAGGCATCAAAAAAAGAGCGGCATTGCGATACAGCCGGCGCATTTCCTCGTCGGGCAAATAGCTCAGAAACTCTACCCGTTCGGCAATTCCCAGTCGGTGCGCTTCAGCCCGATAAAGAGGATGGTATTTCTCCTTTACACCGGCGACCTTCAGTTTCAGGCTCTCGTCTTTCCGTAGCGAAAGACAACAAGCAAAAGCGGCAAGCCCGCGAAGCAGGTTCTTACTTGGCGCTTCTCCTGCCACGACCAGCACGTAGCGATCGGTCGTCTTGTGAGCGCCGCCGGCAAAGAACCATGCCTCGTCTACGCTGTTCGGGATGACCCGTATTCGGCCTGGTTCGACGCCGAGTACAGTCGTCAACCGATTCGACGTAAAGCTGGAAACGGTCAAGATTCTCTCCGAACGCCGAACAGCCTGAGGAGCAACCAGTCTCCTATAGAGGCCGCCGGCATTCTGATAAAGCGACTGCGAGAACGGCAAACGATCCAGGAAGATGAGATCGTGGACCACCAGCACCAGCCTGACACGCCGCGGTAGTCTTAGGGGCGCAGTATTGTACGGGGCGAGAAATACATCCATGCTATGGTTACGGAGCAGACGAGGAACAGAGAATTGTTCCCAAAACGGATAGAACCTGGGGCCTGAAGCGATCAGATTGAGAGAGGGGTCGCCTTCTCCACTGGCGCAAAGCCCGAAGAAGCTCTTCTCGTGGCCATCGATGAGTAAACGTAGGAAACGACCCATCCCTCGATATTGTCCGAGACTAAAGCGGGCGTCATAGGCAGTGCGCAACGATGTCCTCATCTCATGAGGTCGCATTGCTCGCGGCATGCGAATGCAATTTTACTGACACATGATCAAGCCGCCCTGATCTTTCCCAAGAGCAGAGCCTTCTTAAGGGCCTGAAGCTGCGTTTCAGTGCCCGGATTTGATTTGACAAGCTCCCTCCACCAGAGAGTCAGCGCCAGAATGCAACCCGCGAAGAAGCCTGCCATCGTCAGCAGCAATACGATAGTGAGGCGTTTGGGAGCGGACTTCCGGTCCGGCGCGATCGCAGCCTCCACGATTTGAATGGTTGCGGCCTCCTTGGCTTCATCCAACTTGGCAGCATCGTATTGCTTCATGAGCAGGTCGAACATAGCTTGCCGGTACTTCAACTCATGCTCCGCACGGAGGTATTCCATTCCGAAGCCTGGCACATCTTCCAGCCCCATATCTGCAAAGCCCGAGGAATGAGTGCGCTGCTCCAGGCGGGCTGCCTCTGCCTGCAGCGACAAGAGTTCCCGCTCCGCGAGTGCGACCTCTGGATTGTGTTCGGTGGAGTAGGACCGGATCGCCTGTAGTTCCACCTGCTTGGTGGCGACCTGAGCACGTAGAACAGCAAGGCTCTCGATCATCGTCTTCGCCTGCGCATCGAGCTGCACCAGCCCTTTGGTTTGCTGGACTTGCTGGAAGCGACCTCTGCTGTGACCAGTGCTTCTTTTGCTTGCTTCAACTGATCTTCATAGAAGAGCCGCCGCTGCGACGCCTCGGTTACGGCAAGGGTTTTCGTCAGAGTCCGAAGTCCCGCTGTATAGGCGTTCGCCATTTTGGCTGAGCGTAGCTTATCTTTGTCAGTAACAGATATGGTGATAAAACCGCTCTTTACTGAGGCGATCTCGGTAAAGTCTGCCAACTGCTTTCTTGCAGCTGTCATGTCTTTGGCGTGATACGCCTTCGCCAAGTCGAACTCCTGAATGATTGCGTCTGCGATTGGCCGAGAGTTCAATAAGCCCAGGTAGAGATCATTTGGGTTCTTGAGACCCAATTCACCTCCGGCCAGTGCAGCCAGGGAGCCTGCCCCTGTGTTGTTCAATTGAGTCATTAACAGAGAAGCCGAGGATGGAGTCTGCTGAGGCGGCATGAGCATGGTGACGGCTGTATACCGGACAGGCAATAA
This sequence comes from uncultured Acidobacteriaceae bacterium, assembly GCA_964609355.1. Classification (GTDB taxonomy): domain Bacteria; phylum Acidobacteriota; class Terriglobia; order Terriglobales; family Acidobacteriaceae; genus PALSA-350. Next base: position 15,894 of record CAZSUK010000537.1, read on the forward strand.
CAGGCTAAGAATCAAACCAGCAAACAGCGCAAGGCCAGTTACCTTGGCGATCAGCAGCTTGCGTAGAGCAAGTTGCGTAAGGATGTCAATCATGTTTCCTTCATCGCGCGAATCGCCGACTATTGAGGATGGTGCATCATCCAGGGCTGGCCCCGCTTCGTCGATATAGGAATCCTGTCCTCGCATCCGGATCGTCTTTACTTAACTACGCTGAGCGCAGCAGCAGTCAGAGCGGTTTGCGACATGAACTGGGTGGCTTGCAAAAGGTCGCTCATTTTTGAGGATAGCTTGAGCTTCTGGGGAACAACGATGGCGTCTCCGGGTAGCAGTTCCAACTTTTCAAAGCGGCCATGACTATTGCGGGATTGGCGGCTGACCACGGTTCCGTCGGCGTGGATCACAAAGATCCGCTTTTCATCCGCCTCCCGGGTGGCGCCCCCGGCATCATTAAGATAGGCGATCAGCCTCTTCTCCGGTTGGTGGCGAAAAGCGTTGGCGTTATAGACCGACCCTGCGACCTGCACGGTGCTGAGCCGTGGCGGGACATAAAACGTGTCGCCATCTTCCAGCGAGAAGTCTGGGATGTCCGTGGCGGTTGCTGCATCGGATTTCATTTCCAGAACCACCCGGCCGGTCGGCTTGATCGAAGAAAGCCGCGCCAGGGCGCTTTGTTGAAAAGTAAGCTGCGCTTGTTGGTCTGCCCCGGTTTGACCGGTGGCGGGAGTGGCATTGGCATAGCGGGCGAAGAGTTCTCTTTGCATCTGCTCGGTCGCCTGCCGCAATTCCTCCTCCTGTGCATGACGGGTGGAAACACGAGTGAGGGTGGAGGCATAGAGATAGGAATGTTGTGTGAGCCCGCCAGCCGCTGCCACCAAGTCTCTCAAAGTTTCGCCGGGATTCACCCGGTAGACCCCGGGTGCATTGACCTCTCCTCCCACGCGGACGAAGGAGGCGTGCTTTTCGATGGGCAAATCAAGATCCGCCCGCGAAAAAATGGTAACGACATCGCCGGTTCTGAGTAGCTGGTTATCCGGCGACCCCCGGTTGTCGATGGCGTTCACCAGGCGAAAGGGAATCAGGCGGGTACTTAGATCATGCTCGTCGAGCCGTTCGATGACCGCATATTCCCAGTTGATCTCCGCATTATTTTGACCCACGGCGGCAATCATCGTCGTGCGCGAGCTACCGGATCGTTCGCTGGTCGCGGGCATGTCGTTGCGCTGATCGCCTGAATGGTCGGTGGGCTGGTCTTCGAGTTGGTTGGTCCGTTGATTGCTTGACTGGTCAGTGGACTGATCTTCGAGCTGGCCTACAGGCTGGTCGTCGGGGTGGTCCCTACGCTCGTCGGAGCGGTCTAAAGGCTGATTGCCGGCCTGCTCCGTACGCCGGTTCTCGAACTCGTCGCTACGTTGGTTACCGAACTGGTGGGCAGGTTCGGTTCCAAATGGATGATTCGTATCGCGTGGCGCTGGTTGATTCTGCCGGTTCCAGAAATCGCGAGTGATGAGAAAATCGCGAGAGGGAATCAGGTCCGACACCCGCATGCCGTCTTTCCACGCATAGCGTCCTGGTTGGGCAACATTCCCGCGCAGGGTTACCGCGTTCTCAAACTTGGGCGAGAGAGGATAGATCCGCAACACGTCCCCATCCTGGAGCAGCCTTGCGAAACCCGATGTATCCAGCGGAAACTCTTCCACCCGGCGGGTGCTATGGTCGTCAATCCGCTCCAGCAAGACTCGTTCGGCTCCAGCCAGGCTGGTCAGCCCGCCTGCACCTTCGAGAGCCGCAGCCACCGTCGTCTGGGCTCTCAATTCATAGATTCCGGGTTCATTCACATTTCCGCTGATGGCTATCTGCGCGCCAATGGGAGGGATATAGATAACATCTCCCGGGAGCAAAGGCACATCGTGCGACTTGTCGCCTTTTTGTACCAGGTCGTACATATCAAACTCGGCCAGCAGCCGGTTGCCGCGCCGCAGCTGAATATGGCGCATGGAACCGGTGGCCGACGGCCCCCCGGAGGCAAAGAGCGCGTTAACCAGGGTGCTCAGCGAACCGACGGTGTAGGCGCCCGGCTGCCGCGCACTGCCCAGAACAAAAATCTGGATCGATCGCAGTTGGCCCAACGCCACATTCAGTTCAAAGTCTTTGAATAGGGCGCTCACAGCTGCGTGCAAGTATCCCTCTACTTGCTCATAGCGCAAACCGGCTACGTTTAACGTCCCTATACGGGGCAAATAGACCTGCCCGTTCCGGTCCACCGTCACCCGGGAATCAAGATCGATCTTTCCCCAGGCCCGTATCAGCAACTCATCGCCCGGCCCAAGCACATAATCAGCCGGGACCGGAACCCGCTCTACCGGAGCGAAGGTGGTGGGAACCTCGTCGAACAATCGCCTCCCGTATACGGGAAGCTGATGTCCGGTGCCGTCCTCGGCGAAGCGCTCAAAATCGGATTTGGTAGTGAGCGGGCCGACGATTCTATACGGAGCTCGAATGGGTGGTGCGACCGGCGAGAAGGGAGTGCCATCGCTATCGGTTCTTTCACCCGTCTGCTGGGGTAAGAGCATGGGACCCGAAGCGGTCCCGGGAGTGGGCGTGTTTAGGGAACCCGGAACAGACCGGGTCGATTCCGTTGGAGTGGTCAGAACGGATTGGCCTTCGCAGAACATGCAGGAAAGAACTACAAAAAGAAACAATTTGCGCGTCATAGAGAGAAAGGGGCTATCGAGTCATAGGGCAGCGTTTGCTTCCACGGCTGGGGGAGCCAGGGCTTCGCGGCCCGGCAGCAGACCATTCAGCCAAAGAACAACGTAGGCTGAAAGCGCCTGCTCGTCGCTCGGATACGGTGGCTCATGGCCGGTAAACAGCAGGCACAAGCCGTGATGGGCACTCACCGCCCCCACCAGTCCCAACGTAGCCAGGGAAGGCTCTACCCTACGCATCGTCCCTCTTTCAGCGCAACGCTTAAAGTAGGCACATACCATGTCGAAGATCGGGCCCAGGTGTTCGCGGATCATCTTGTTCGACTCCGGCAACTCGAACGCCGCCACATGCAGCAGCCGGCGCAGGTCCGGCTGATGATTCAGGTTGTCGAGCAGAAAAGTTACCAGCAGTGGCACCACCACGGCCGGTGCATCGTCTGCGGTCAGACTGATTTGGGTGTCGCGCGCCAACTTCACCCGCGCTACGTGCGATTTCACTGCGGCCCAGAACAATTCTGGCTTGCGGGGAAAATAGCGAAACAGGGTGGCTTCGTTCAAATCGGCTCGTAGGGCGATATCCTTAGTGGTCGTTGCCTTGAACCCATTGTGGGCGAACAATTGGGCCGCAGCTTCCACAATTCTTACTTCGGTGACACTGCTTCCACCAGACTTGTGTCCTATCCTGGATTGGTCCCGTTGTGCTTTCATGGGTCCGGCCAACTTCACGCAATGAAATCAAGGTCGGCAGCGTCCACTTCGACCACGAAGCTGCGCATGATGCAGGCTATCGTAAGGACCACCCGGCATCGATTCTTATTGCGCAAGATAACCCCCACTCTGCCCGTAAGGACGCCTTTGTTGATAGCTACCTTCGACCCCACAACCAGGTAGGGGTGTGCTTCGCAGTTTTGCAACTTCAGACTCTCGCGTAAGGACTCGATCTCAACGTCCGGCAAGGGGGCGGGAACGCAATGCTGGCCAACCAGAGACAAGGCTCCTGGAACCTCGATCGCACGGGTGCGTTCGCGGCGAGAGATATGCACGAAGAGATAGTTGGGAAACAACGGCATCTCAATGGTCACCTTGCGATAATGGCTCCATTGCCGCTCGACCCGGGATACAGGAAGAAGATGCTCTATGTTGCGCTCGGCATAATATTGGGCTACCCGTTTCTCATGATGCGATCGAGTGAAAACAGCAAACCACCTGCGCTCCTCTTCCATCCTGCCAACGTTACTTACAGCAGGTACGATATCGAGTGGCTGTGTGAGCATTCTTACTCCGGGTCAATGTTTAGTCTGGGGAAGCCACGCAGAGCTTCGCCATGCCAGTGTAACTTTCCGCTGCCACTAACTGCCTGCTTCGCATGGCGGTTTATCAGATACCTGCCACGACGTTCGATCTATGTCGTGAATAACTGACATCCGGCAGCCTTTCCGGCGCTAAGCAAGTAATTGCTATTACGCTCAAAGGGTGCGTCCTGAAGCGAAACTATGGTTTGTTTAAACCTTAGTCAAATGAAATATCGAGCGGATTGGAGCTAACCGAAAAGGCATCTCCCGAATTGGGAAGGGCTTCCTGTTCCAACTTGCAAGAGACCATCGCAAGCGCATACTCGCATCGAGGAAATGTTCGATGCAAGCAGTATTGCGGCGGCGCAATCCGGGTAAGGAACTAGCATCGTGCTGCGCAATCGGGTAAACGGTCGCAATGCAATAGGAAAGATCCAACCAGCAGCCTTTTGCCGCGGCAATAAGGTCAATCGGCTGGCAGATTTCGTGCTTTAAGTTACGAGAGTAATGGCTTCCTTCCTGCCAATTCTCCCATCTTACGCGAGCCCCTATTTCACGGTGACACTGCTGCACAGACGTTCTTCTCCTGCCGCGATCTTCTGCGGCAACACCATCCTGACCTCGAAGCCGCCGCCCTTGCGATTCTCGGCAGTGATTGTGCCTCCATGGATCGCAATTGCTTCGCTTGCAATCGCGAGGCCCAACCCGGTTCCGCCGCCACCCTCTTCTCGTCCTGACTCGGTGCGAAAAAAGGGAAGAAAGATATCTTTCAGCATCGATTCCGGGACACCCGGACCACCATCGGTAACTGAGATGACGATGTTTTCCTTATCGTTGTCGGCTTTACAGTCGAGCCGGATCTCGCTTCCTGCCGGCGCATAACGCAGGGCGTTCCGTAAAACATTGTCAATGGCTCGACGGAGAAGTTGAGGATACGCCAGCATGGTCACCTCTTCCCGTGAGCCCGTAACCTGGCAATTTGCCTGCGCTGCCTCGAAGTTTGCGTCTCCGACGATACTCTCGCACAGGCACCGCACTGAGACAGCTGCCAGATTCTCCGCTGCACGAGATCCCGCCTCCAGCCCCGCTAACAGCAGCAGCTGTTGCACCAGGTTGCTGAGCTTGTCTGTTTCGTGCTCGATCCTCGCCAACTCTCCACCCTCTGTCTCCGCTAACCGCCGCCGCAACAGGGCGAGCGCTAAATGCATGCGGGTGAGGGGGGCTCCCAGTTCGTGTGACACATCAGCGACAAACCGCCGCTGGGCGGTCAACAACGATTGAATCTGGGCCGCCATCCTATCGAAGTCCCGAGCCAGGTCGCCTATTTCGTCTCTGCGGCGGATACTAAATGCTGCAGCCCGCGCATTCAGATCGCCGCCTGCCAACCGCTGTACTGTAGCCTGCAACTTCGTAATGGGATGAGTGAGGTAGAGCGAGAGGACCAGGCAGACCAGTGCGGCGGGAAGCATCGCCACCGTCAGGTACACCCAATAACGAAAATGGAATACCCGGCTGCTGGGCTGGAATAGGGTCAGCACCGTAATATAGCGCTTCCCCGTTTCGCTCTCGATGGGACAAACAAACAGCGCACGGAATCCTCCCCACTTAAGCTCAGCGTGCCCGTCTCGCGAGGTTTCCCGAACCAGCTGCTCATAAAATCGTGGTGGAGTTCCGTCACCGATGAGAAGCTTTCCCGTTTCGTCAAATATGTGAAGCGATACGTGACGCGTTCCAGCCAGCGAGTGAATACCGGCTTCGACTTGGTTGTAGTCATGTCGTTCATAGTCATTGACCGCATGCGTCAGGCCGGCGAGGGCCAAGTCCGGCTGGAACCTTCTTTCTTGATCTCCGGGGAACCCGATCGGGAACAGTTCCCCCGCGCCCAGCACCGCCGCGATCATCAGGATCGTAGCCACAAAGAAACTGAGGAAGATTCGCCAGAATAGCTTCATCGATCTCCTTTCTCCGCCGGGTAGCGAGGATACAGAAACACATACCCGGTGCTGCGAATGGAACGGAAACGATCCTGTCCATCGCTGCCTGGGCCAAGCTTCCTACGCAGCGCGCTGATCAAATTATCGATTCCGCGGTCTCCGGCGTAGGAGGAGCGCCCGAACACAACGCGCGTAAGATGTTCCCGGGTAACGACGGCTCCGGCCGACGAGAGCAGGGAGTGCAGCAGATCAAATTCCGCGGCCGTGCACATAACGGGCTTACCGCGGCACTCGATCGTGCGCGATCCGGCATCGACCACCAGGTCGTCGATGGCGAGGAAAGGGCAGCCAAAGCGGGAAGGTTGCCCACGGCGAAGAACCGTGCGCATTCTCGCTAACAATTCGATGGGCGTAAAGGGTTTAGGGATGTAGTCATCGGCCCCAGCCTCGAGGCCGCTTACTCTATCCGTCACCGCGGCACGTGTGGTCAGCATAATGACCGGAACACGGCTCTGTTGCCGAATCTCATGAAGCACGCTGAAGCCGTCCCTGTCCGGAAGCATGACATCAAGAATGATGAGGACGATTCCGCCCTCTTTCGCGCGCTCGATTCCGGTTTTTGCGGTGTGCGCCAGGTGCACAACAAATCCATCCGGCCGGAGATACTCGGCCAGCATTTCCGCCATGACCTGGTCATCGTCAATCAGCAGGATCTGCCGTACAGGCAAGACCGGCGCGGCGGGCGGCGAGCCTTCATTTCGCAAAGTATCCATCCCTGGCATCCACGGTCAGGCGTTGGTCCTTCGTGACCAGTTTAATCTTGTGATACTTTCCGTCGGGCCCCGCCCGCGAAGGTGTATAGCCGATACTGTACTGACTGCGAAGCGTCTCCTCGATTTCTGAATAGATCGCGTCAATCGACTGCTTCCTGGTTACACCAAACGACACCCCGCCTGTCTCTTTCGCCATCCGCTCCAACTCCACCTTGCCTCGCTCCTTTGCCGCCGAGAGGATTGCTGCCCTAAACGGCCGGTAGGCCTGAACCGGATCAGAGAAGCGGATCGAATAGAGAAGGGTATCTGCCCGCTGTGCGAACTCGATCGCTGTTCCGATCGAGGTGTCGTCGCGATAGGCCACGCCATCGGTAAGCACGATGAGCGCCTTTTGACCCGCTTGCCTTTCCATGGTCTCGTCTGAGGATTGCTTCACGGCACTATAGAGCAGCGTGGCATAGTCTTCGGGGATGGCAAGTTGATTGAGTGCGGACGCAAGTTCGTTGCGCGAAGATGTTAATCCCTGTAAAGTCTCGACGCGGGTGTCGAATTTCACCACAAAGGCTTGATCTTTTCCTTCGCGCAGGACCTGGTTGAAGAAGGTAGCGCTCGCCTGCGACTCCTGTGCCAACACGCCTTGCTGGCTGCGGCTCGTATCCACCAACAGCCCGACGGTCAAGGGTAGATCGGATTCGTGTGCGAAGTAGCGGATCTTCTGTGGAACACCGTCCTCCTTGAGGATAAAGTCTTCGGCGGTCAGGTTCTTAACGATTCTTCCGTCTCGATCGTGAACCGTGGCCAAAATCGAAACCACGTTCACGTTTACGGAAAGAGAGGGCACATCCTGTGCCAACAATGCGGGGGCCACAGTCCAGAAAACAATCCACAATCTGCTTTTCATCGAGATAGCCTCCCGGATTATTCCGCCACCAGTGACCACCTATCACTCGACAACGCGTGCGTGTGTCCGCCGGAGTGGATCGATTCTTCCTGATCTCCGGCAAGCGTACTTAGGCGGCCTCCGGCAAGCTGGCCGCTCACGTGCACTTTTACGTTGAGCGGGGATGGTCCAGAGGTCCCGCGGCGGCGAGCAACCGCCGCCAGGACCACCGTGGCACTGACTCCGACGATCCTTCCGGGGGTACCGCCTACTGCTCCACCCAGGATGCCGAGACCGACGGTGAAGGGAAGTACGCTCTGTTTCTTCTGCTGAGGTGGGTTGACCGAGGTTTCATCACTGGCATCGGCTACGAACGAATCAGCTTTGGTCATATCGATGGAGAGAGTGGGATTCAACACAGGTTTGCTGGCCCAGGGGATGTGGATGGTCATCGGGACGGAGACCTCTCCCCCGGTATGAGCGCCGATGCGTGACGCTAGGCAAAGCCGGAGCAGGAGCGCCTGCGCGTCAGCTTCCTGCTCTTCCTTCTCATGAACGCCGACGGGAGAGGTTGGCTGTAGTGCACCTGTCGGATCGAGATAGAGGTTCAGGTGCGTGGTCTGCTGACCCTCTACTGCGATGGCCACATGGACATCATGTTCTGAGCTCGTCGTCAGGGTTAATCGCGCGCTTTCGTTTTTGGTGCCTTTGGGCGTCGTCACTAAATCTGAATAGCGGGAATGGGTGGCCTGGCCCACCGGAGCCAAAAAGGCCGAGGGTGCGGGAACGGTAGCTCCGCCCGCGAGGGCCGGAAAAAGATAGGTGAGCATGACAATTGTCGAAACCAACTTCATGGTGTTCTCTCCGTTGTGAATCGATAAGTCCTACCCTAGAGACAGCCTATACGCATCGTATGTCGCGGGGGATTTGTCGATTTTTGTAGTTTTGGAGAGGGGGATGATGATTAAAGCGTGATCAGGAGGGACGGCATATTCGCAACCACGGAGAATGAAAGTTGCAGGATTGCAGGCAAAGCGATTGTTAGCTGCTTCGATGAAGCTCAATAAATAGCTTGTTGTGAGTGCACTCATTCAAACTAATGTCGCGTGGCTTGCTGACCAGGCAACAGACACAGTGACTTTCAGTTGTCCAGCAAAGTTCGTTGCATGAAAACGGTATCCAGCCAGCAACCGAACTTCAACCCCACCGCTTTGAGCAATCCAGCATCATGAAATCCGAAGCGGCGGTGCAAGCTAATCGAGGGATGGTTGGCGCTGTCTCCAATCACCGCGACCATTTGATGCATGCCGCATCGCTGGGCTGCCCTAATCAAAGCAGGCATCAACAACTTACCCAGTCCGGTACCCACGCGATCAGCGCGGACATAGATGGAGTCTTCCACTGTATGCTGGTAGGCTGCGCGGGTGCGGTAAGGCGCAGCATAGGCATATCCTGTAATCTCGCCGTTTTCCTCCGCGACCAGCCACGGCAGGCTCCGGGCTTCGACCTCTTGCCAGCGTCGTGTCATCTCGATGCTGTCGGGAGCTTCGGTTTCAAAGGTCCCCGTGCTGTGGTTTACATGGTAAGCATAGATAACGGCGATGGCATCGATGTCTGATGCCATCGCCGGCCTGATAACAGCGGGCATTCTCTTGCGCGCTCCTCAACGCTTTTAGTGGATGTGCGGATACACACCAGGAATCTTCAGGGTAATACGGTAAATGCTCGAGCTGGCCGCGATGTAGAGCGTCTTGTGATCGGCGCCGCCCCAGGCCACATTGCCCACCTTTTCCGGGATGTCGAGCGTCCCCAGATGCTTCCCCTCAGGAGAAAAGATCCAAACGCCTGCCGGACCGGCGCTGTACAGATTTCCTTTCTCGTCTACCTTCATCCCGTCGGGAGCGCCGACCCGCGAATCAGAGCTAGCATCGAAAAAGACCTTGGCGTCCGTCAGCGTCCCGTCTGCCTTGACGGTGTACCGCATCCATAGCTTCTTGGGCTCAGAATTGTTGACGTAGAGATATTTCTCATCCGGAGAGAAAGCAATTCCGTTGGGTCGAGGCAGGTCCTTGATCAGCAACTGTAACTGCGTGCGGTCCGGAGCTGCGCCGGGCTTATGCGTCAGCGCGCCGGGGAGCCGGTAAACCCCGTTAAACGGCAGTTCCTTGGTCGGGTCACTGTCCTGCTTTGGGAGTCCGTAGGGCGGGTCGGTAAAGTAGAGTGTGCCGTCTGACTTGTACACCAGGTCATTGGGGCTGTTCAACCGCTTGCCCTGATAACTATCAGCGAGAAGCGTCGCTTGTGCCTTGGGATCGACCTGCTCCAATCTCCAAACGTCTCGTTGCGCGTGGCCCGCAACCGTGAGCCGTCCGCGGATGTCCAGAGTCATACCGTTGGAGCCGGGCTCCTTGCCGGTATAGGGTGCAGAATCCTTCCAGCCGCTCGGTTGCATGAAAATACTGACCCCGTGTCCGGGCATCCACTTGCGAATGCTGTTGCTGGGGATTTCGGCAAACAGCAGATAGCCGGTGGGTATCCAGACTGGCCCCTCCGTCCATGTGAACTCCGGGCCCGTGGCTACCTTTTCCAGGACAGGCTTCCCAGGAACGATCAGGTCCAGGGCCGGATCCAGGCGCTCTACCTTTATAGGAGCCGGCTCTTCCCCAGCGGAACCGGCTGCTGCATTGACCGACGATGTAATCATTGCTCCACCACCCGTAATCGCTATCGCGCCCAGAACCAATAGCCGCAAAGCCCTATCTTGGATCACTCATGTTCTCCCTTCAAAAAACAGACGGATCATACCACCCAGCGGCCCGCTCGCTCTGTCGAAAAACATTTTCAGGAAAGAGCGTCCATACAGAGATGGCTCACTTCACTTCGTTTTGTCGAAAATAAAAGCTACTACGCCACCCACTCAGCATTCGTCCGCGCTATTTCTACCTAAAGCGCGACAGAACCTAATTTCATTGAAGACTGTTTACCCTCGCCGGCATCCATGCACCAGTGACCCAACCCGCGGCGGCTGTTCCCAAGTCTCACCTCGTTCCACCTTGTGTCCAGGTGGGAGCAGCGGCTGCCGGCGTTCCCTGTGCCCAACCCGACCGCAAGTGGATTCTCATCGCAGTCATTCTCGGTTCGTCGATGGCGTTCATGGACGGAACGGTGGTCAACGTAGCCCTGCCCACACTGCAATCCACCTTCCACGCTACCGCGGCCGGCATCCAGTGGGTGGTGCAAAGCTATGCTCTGTTCGCGGCTGCGCTGCTGTTGCTCGGTGGCGCGATGGGCGATCATTACGGCCGTCGCCGTACCTTCTTATGGGGTGTTGCACTGTTTGCCTTGGCCTCGGCGGCGTGCGCCGCTTCTCAGTCGTTGGGCCAACTCATCACCGCTCGTGCCATCCAAGGACTGGGTTCCGCTCTGCTCGTCCCCCAGGGGCTTTCCATCCTGTCTGTGTCGTTCCCCGAACAGGACCGCGCTCGTGCGATCGGGACCTGGTCGGCCTGGACCAGCGTCTTTGGCGCCTTAGGACCAGTCGCCGGGGGATGGCTGATGCAGGCTTGGTCCTGGCGATTGATCTTTCTCCTCAATCTGCCCCTCGTCCTGCTGATTATGTTGTTGGCGCCTCGGATACCGGAGAGCCGCGCGATGGGCAGCGGGCCGGCGCGGCCGGTCGACCAGCTCGGCGCCGCGCTCGCCACCCTCAGCTTTGCGGCCGTCATTTACGCTCTTTCCTTCGCCCCACAATTAGGCTGGCGTGACCGCATGGTCTGTGTTCCGCTGGCGGCCGGCCTGGCTTTGTTCGCCCTGTTCCTTGGCTCGCAAAACCGGCCGAATGCCATGATGCCCTTGACGCTGTTCCGCATTCCCCGCTTCCTGGCGCCGAACCTGCTTACCTTTCTGTTGTACGGCGGCTTGGGAGGGTCGCTTTACGTGATCCCTTTCTACATGATCCAGGTGCGCCACTACGCCCCGGCGGCGGCCGGCGCTGTGTTTCTGCCGCTGATCCTGATTATGTTCTTGTTCTCGGCGCGTGTGGGGGCGCTGGTCCCCAGGGTCGGCGAGCGGCTCTTGATGTGCGCGGGGGCGGCACTCGCCGGTACTGGCTTCGCCGCATTCGCCTGGCTCTCCTCCCTTCCGCCCTCCCTTAATGGTTACGCCCTATCGGTCCTGCCTCCGGTCCTCCTCCTTGGCTGCGGGCTGACTCTGGCTGTCGCACCGCTCACCAACGCCGTCATGTCATCGGTGCCTCCCACCCAAACCGGCATTGCTTCCGCCGTGAACAACGCCACCTCCCGCCTTGCCGCGCTCCTGGCTGTCTCCGTGCTCGCATTGGTGCTGACGCACGGATTTGTAGCCACCCTCAGGGCCCAGCTTGCCCATTCCACTTTACCCATCCCGGCCCAGCAGCAGATGTGGACAAACCGGGCTCGGTTGCACGATATTCCGCTCCCTCCGCGTCTTACCCCAGGGCAGCGTGACCAGGCGGCTTGGCTGCTCGACCAGTCATTTCTAGCCGGATTTCGCTCCGTTATGCTGGTTTGCGCCTTCAGCGCCTGGGCAGGAGGAGTCGCCGTGTTGCTGCTGCTGCCTAAGTCCGAATCACTTTGATCCTGCTGTAAACCCATGGGTTAAGGCTTCCGTCTATTGGGGCGAGAAGGATCAGAACCCTCTCATCCTCAAGGAGGAAGTATGAAGCGTTCGCTCGCGCTTGCCGCGGTCCTGGGACTGGTAACAATGGCCCAGGCGCAAACCACCCCAACGCACACCCCGCCGTCCCCGGCAACGATTGCCCAGCATGAGGTTCAGAGATATACCACGCTGCTCACTCTCACCCCAGCTCAAGTGGAGCAGGCGACCACTTACTTCACCGCGGAAGCCACAGCGCGCCAGAACGCAAGGGCCAGCGAACACACGGCTCACCAGGCTCTGGAGGCAGCTATCAAGGCCAACGATTCGGCCACAATCCAGTCCACCTCTGCCACCTTAGGACAAATGAGCGCCGAGGGGATAGCCGCGCACGCCGCTGCCCGGGCGCAGTTCTACGCCATTCTGACGGCCGACCAGAAGACCAAATATGACCAGTTAGAACAAGAACACGTGATGGGCGGTGAGTTTCACGGCCCACCGATGCGATAACGTAAACTGCTGGCTGGGATAGCCGTCTATGGAAGCGTTGGAGCAGCTCAACTACCCCGGAGAGCTTTCACCCCTGCGAGACCGGATGATTGCAGAGCTTGAGGATGTCAACACGCTCTGC
>CAZSUK010000538.1:0-32836 GCA_964609355.1 uncultured Acidobacteriaceae bacterium
TGTCCGCAACCGTGGTCCCTTGCGGACGGATACCCAGCACAAGCATCGGGAATACACTGCTCATGTTGCGTTCGACTTCGGGCACTCCTCCATCCCAGCAGATCGAAGCGGCCAAAGGAGTCTCTTCCTTGGCCTTGCGGACCGTCATCGCCAGTTGAGGATGCATGTGGTCGTTCTGGCTGGTGACCGGCATCACCTGCTGCAGCACGGTCGGGAAAAATTTATTTCTCAGGTAATCTTCATCGTAAAGGAACCCAGCCATTGCAGGACGGTCCGGATTCGAGCCGCGGGGTATGAAGAGCACGATAGACTCGTATAGCGTTTTGTCGCCCTGGGTCACATATTCGTCGGTGATGTAAACGTGCCGCATTTCCGCTGCCTCAAAGGTTTTTATCTTCTCGATATGCTCCTCGGCCTCCATGTCCCACCACATTTCCATACCATCGGCGAACTTTTTGCTTGATTCCCGAAATTCAGGGTCGCTCATCCGATCAGGCTGAGATCGAAAAGTCATCTCGCCTTTCCCCGCCCAGATGAATGCGTGCGTGATATCAGGGTGAGTTCTCAGAAAGGCGTCGAGTCCATCGCTATCGTCTACGTCGGGAAATGCTGCCTGGTCTTTCTCTGCGATCTCAAAGGCGCGGTCGTTAATTCGCCTTTCCGCAAGGGCCAGGGTCTGCTGATATCCGTCCTTGATGGACGCATCAAAGATCTTGTCGCGCTGGATGTGCCTGAGATAAACGACACTGGCGACCACCAGCGCAGTCGCCGGCAGCATGACCGCCAGCATAAAAACAAGGATCGGCGGCCGCTTTTGCCAGATTCGAAATGGAAGCTTTGCCATAGACGTGCCTGAGGAGCCCTTGCCTCTATTTCGAGAATAGGGCGCAGATCACAGCTCTTTGTCACAAGCAGGCAACAAATTGTAAAGACTTGTGAACGAACCAGCCCTTACGTCCCGCAGAAAGTCTGCAGGACACATTCCTCAGGACGCGCAGGCGTGGAGTACCGCTCCAATCCTGGCCGATCCTCGTATGGGCGTGACACCACCTCAAGCAACTCCTCGAAAGGTTGGAAATCCTGCCGCTGCACGGCAGCATCGATCACCGCCTGTACCAGGTGATTACGCGGGATGAATACCGGATTTGCCATCCGCATAGCGGCAGCGCGCTCCTGCGCCGGCGTGCCCTCTTCTTCAAGCCGGTGGCGCCATGCAACCGACCACGCGTCATAAGCACCGGGGTCAACGAATAGCGCACGGACACCCTCATCCGCGTGTGGTCCGTCCGCGGCATCGGAGAGCCGGCGGAAGGTCAGCGTGAAGTCGGCCCGGTTGGCGGCCATGCGCTCCAGCAGGTCCTGGGCAAGCGCCGCATCCCCGTCGCGCTCCGTCGACAGCCCGAGCTTGCGGCGAAGACCCGCGACGTACGCTGATTCAAACTGCGGAGCAAAGGCAGAGAGGGCCTCCTGAGCCGATGCCACCGCGGCCTCTTCGCTTCCCTCTTCCTGCTCCAGGAGCGACAGCAGCGCCTCAGCCAGTCGCGCCAGGTTCCAATGCGCGGCCCGGGCCTGATTGCCATAGGCATAGCGTCCGTTGTGGTCGATCGAGCTGAACACTTTGGCCGGCTCGTAGGCCTCCATAAAGGCGCAGGGACCGAAATCAATGGTCTCGCCCGAGATGGAGCAATTGTCGGTGTTCATCACGCCATGAATAAAGCCGAGCAGCATCCATTGCGCGATGAGCTGGGCCTGCCGGGAGACGACGCCCTCCAGCAATGCCCGATACGGCCGCGTTGCCTTTGCGGCCTCAGGGTAGTGCCGCGCAATGGCATAATCCGCCAAAGTGCGCGTTGCCTCGGCATCGCCGCGGGCGGCGAAATACTGGAAAGTCCCCACACGCAGGTGGCTCGACGCGACCCGCGTGAACACCGCGCCCGGCAAGACGGTTTCCCGCAGCACGCGGTCGCCGGTGATAACCGCAGCCAGGGCCCGGGTGCTTGGAACGCCCAGCGCCGTCATGGCCTCGCTCACGATGTACTCCCGCAGCACCGGACCGAGCGCTGCCCTGCCATCGCCGCCACGCGAAAACGGAGTCCTCCCGGACCCCTTAAGCTGAATGTCATAGCGCACGCCATCACGCCCCAACACCTCTCCCAGCAAGTTGGCGCGGCCGTCTCCGAGCTGCGGCACAAAATGGCCAAACTGGTGCCCGGCATAGGCTTCCGCCAGCGGCTCGGACCCTTCCGCCACCCGGTTGCCGGCCAGGATCTCCACTCCTTGCGGGCTCACCAGCGCATCCGGGTCCAGACCCAGCTTCCGCGCCAGTTCTTCGTTTAACTTCACCAGCCGCGGAGCGGCGACTGGGGTCGGATCCACCCGGGCGTAGAACCGCTCCGGCAACCGCGCATAAGTATTTTCGAACCCGAAATGGACGGGAACGTCGCTGGTCAAGGTTTCAGGCGATGTGGCCGCGGAAGCATCTGGTGAACTCATAATTGATTCGATGCGGGCATGTCGTTTTCGCTCCAGCCGGAAGTATCAGGACGCACCCATCATACCGCCGCCCTCCTGGAGGGTGCGGAAGGTGACCGAATATCGCAGGCCGGTCTGCGGAGAATGCTATGCTCCCACTCTGTCCGAGCCTCTCCGGAGAGTATGTAAATGGAACGCGACTTTATCGTGTGAGAGATGCGATTCCAGCGCGAACCATCTGCTCGCCGGAATCGCATCGTTGCCGGCGCGAGGAGTGAGACTCCGACGATGATGCCAAACTGTGGCTTGTCTTTGTGCCACCCAATTCCTGCGCCCGGACGGTACTCATTGACTCCCACTTGCCGAAACGTATCGGGTTCGTGGCCGGCAAACTCCGCCACCCGGCCTAGAAGTTCGTCGAGAAACGCCGGCATTTCACTGGACTGCTCGACAGCGCGGCGGGAGTAGTCATATCTAAGGCCAAAGCTAATTACCCTCCGATTTCCAAGGTGCCCGTGAAACTCAAAGGGCTTCAGGTTCAGTTCTCCGAGCGAAGCAACAAGCGCGGCTTCCTCCTCTTCGGTCACTATCTCCTCCCGATAGCGGAAACCGCGAGGCTGCGGTTGAGTGGGTCTCTCTTTTATTTGGGGAAACTGTGCATCCTGCTGGTCCATCGGATCCATCGAAACCCTTCCTGATGGTTAGAGGCATGAGAGACGGCTGAGGTGGCATCATGGTTCACGGTCGCCATTTTGCAGACAAACCTGACCCGATGGGTCGAGCCTAGTTGCCCCTATCCAAAATCTCCTTCACCAGACGTACAAACTGACGGCGCTCCGAAGCCCTATTTAGCGGCAACCGGAGCCATTCGCGGTCTCTGCTCACATCTGCAAAAATGCCCGCGGGATCTTCGTGAAAGTGAATGAAGGCTGAGGACTTCCGGTAAAAAATCCCCGGCTTTCTTTCTTTGATACCTTCCAACTGGCGAAGCTCCAGCAACACTGGCTGTATGCGCTCCAAGGCAGCCTCGCTGGCGTGTTTCATATCTCCCCTAAGCACAGCATAAGGGAACAGGGACGGCGCCGCGGCAGTGCGCCGCACTAGAAGCAGAGTCTGGTCGTCCTGCTGTTTGCCGTAGGCACGAGCAGCAGCAAAGATCGACTCCGCAAGTAGGGCGAGTGGCGCTGCCGCATTTGTGCGCAGCAAGCCTTCGAGAGCCTCGATTCCGAACTCGATACCGTTGGGAGAGCAGACTTCGATTGTCAGAAGCCATGCGACGGCGATTGCTCCACTCAGGGCAGCGTTCGCCAGCACAATCATAAAAGGTGCTGTGCCTCCTGCGATAAGGTCATTGTAAAAACCAAACACACTAAAGAGCAGGAAAAGTGCCAGCATCAAGTGAGTCACCTGGCGGGCTGGAGCGGAGCGCAAATGCGCCCAGCGCTTTGGGCGCTCCATTAACCACGCCGGGAGTCCTAAACGCAGATTCATCGCAAAACACTCAATACACGCCTGGAATCAGCCGCTTTGTGCTGCGGCTATAGTCCTCATAATCGGCTGCAAAAGCCAGGCGGAGCGCGGTTTCTTCAACATGAATGCGATACAACACAGCCAACGTCGGTGGCACGAGGACAACGGCAAAACAGGCCCATGTGCGTGCGTGAAGCGCAAAAGCCAGGAGAATCAATTCCAGACCGAGGTACGAAGGATGACGAACGAGGCTATAGAGTCCGCTTCGCTGCAGTCTCTGCCCGGTGCGCGTCGCTACGTTCACGCTGAACGCTCTGCCCAGTGTAACGATTGCTGCGGCACGAACTCCCAAACCGAGAATTAAAATCCCAAGGGCCGCCGGCGGCAGCCAACTATAGCTCCCTGGCATGTCGACCTGGAAAAATCTGTGCATCCACTCGTCTATCCTGAGGGACGCAACAATAACAACCCAGAGAATGATCTGCGTTCCGCGATCTTGTATCTTGCCTTCACCCTGGCGCGTTCGGGTGAGCACGGCGATGAGGATTTCCCCCGCGAGCCACACATTTGTCAGTGCATTAAAAACAAATTCCGGATTCATGATCGTTCCGCCCCCTGATTCCGCTGGTACCGCTTTCGGTGGCTTGCCTCAGCGCTTCAGCATGACCTAAGAGAAGAATGCGACGGACGAGCAGGGAAAAACAGTAGCAGGTGTCAGCGATGAGAGATGACAGGTATCACCATGACACCCGTCATGCGTTCCATATGACAACCTTCGACTACCAGAACCGTTTGCCTGGCGGGGGCGATGAAGGTATGAGCGAAGGGCGCAGAAGTGAACGTGGTCAATGCACGTGGGCCACGTCGTCGTTCATGGAGAAGACATCTTTCAGATTGTCTTCGTAGGGAAACATGTGAATCATCCAGGTAAAAATCACGGGCATAAAGGTGCCCCCTTCGGCCTGGCAAGCATCCTTTGTATGGATCGAGCCGAACATGCCGAATTTGGGGTGATCACCGAAGTATTCCTTGACTTTGTCAGCGGGGGCTCCGCAGAAGTTAGTGTGCTCATGCCAGCGCACAATGCTGAGCGGAATACGCTGGTTCAGCTCATCTTCCGTAGCGCTCGGGCTGGCCGTGTACATGACCCCCTCCAGCTGGTAGCGCTGGGTTGGAGTGTGGTAGTACAGCAACGAAGATGGTTTTGTTGGATCGAAGATGGTGTCGGATAACCGTACGTTGGCGTCATTGGTGAAGTGGTACTGAGGCTGCACAACCTTGGGGTTCGCGATGACGTATCCATCGGCCAGGGCTTTCTTGTAGTCCTTATATTTCTCTATGGCTGCCCTCACTTGAGCCACCATGGCTTTTACTTTTTCCTCATCGCCGGGCTGCCTGGGTCGCAGGGGCGTGATGCACATGTGATTCGTCATAGCACCCATGCTCTCGCCCATCACACTCATGCCACCCATGCTGTGCAAGTCATCGCACTCGTGGGAGGTAATGCCAGGCTGCATCCCTGGCATCGCGGATGTGGCGGGCGTCTGCTGATCTTGTTGGCTCGCGCGTACAGCAGATATGGTCAGCGACACGCTTACAAAGATTGCAACCACTATGATAATTCGAAAAAAGCGTGCTACAAGCATGGCGGTCATCCTTATCTATCTGCGGCTAACAACACAGGTAGTAAAGATACACCGCTCAAGCGAAGTATGTGGTCATATGCTTACAGGCGGAAGTGGTTATACGCGCGGGCGATCCGGGCTCTATTCGCTCCTCAGTGCCTGCATGGGGTCAACAGCGGATGCCCGGCGCGCGGGGAGATAGGCCGCCAACGATGAGCAGAGGAAGAGCAGGAAGATAGCAGCAGTGATCACTGGGCCATCCAGCGGTTTAACATCGTAGAGCAGACTGGAAAGAAGCCGGGTTAATCCCGCGGATGCCGCCAATCCAAATGCGGCGCCGATGGAGGTAAGCAAGAGTGCCTGCCGCATTGTTCGCAATAAGACACTCTCTCGTGTGGAACCAAGCGCCATCCGGATCGCGATCTCACGTATGCGTTCGGAGACGGAATATGCCATGACGCCATAAATTCCGAGCAGAGAGAGCAGGAGCGCGATCCCGGCGAAGCTGGAGAGAATGACGGTGTTAAAGCGCCGCGAAGATTCTGTCGCAGCTACAATTTCATCCATCGTGTTGACGCTGGAGACAGCAAGCATTGGATCAAGCTGATGCACGGTGGTGTTCAGCGCATTTACGAGTGCCACTGGGTTGCCTGTTGTCCGAATGACGATGTTCATATCGCCTGCCACCCCGATCATTGCGGCATAAGGGCCGAGGCCGGCGGCGGCCTGGGAAAGGGGCTCATACATCTGTGGTACCGTCGCCTGGTCGCGCGCGCCCTGTTTGATATCGCCCACCACCCCAACTACCCTCATCGCGGGCATAGGCGATGCGAAGTCCGGACCTACCTTGATCCCCTTTCCAATCGGGTCCTTGCCCGGAAAATACCGGTTCGCCAACGACTGGCTGATTACCGTGGCCAGCGGCGCACCCTGTTGATCGTCCGATGCGTTCAAGTAGCGGCCGCGAATCAGCGGAATACGCAGCGCATCGAAGTAGCTTCCCTGGGTAAGGTAGTTCGACACGATGATCCAACCTTCGCCAGGAGATTTGATATAGCCTTCCGGTGCAATCAAGCGTCCCGATGTTTGGCCGACAATGGGTATATTGGACGCAAACCCAACCGACTTCACACCGGGTTCAGACTCGAGTCTTTGCTGCAGTGCGGTGAAGAACGCGTCCACTTTCTCCTGAGCCGGATAATCGCGGCGCGGCAGAGCGACAGAGGCCGTGAGCACGTGCGACGATTCAAACCCCGGATCCACCTCCAGCATCTTGCGAAAACTTCGCAGCAGAAGACCAGAGGAAACCAGCAGAACCACTGCCAACCCAACCTCGAGTATGACCATGCCGCTTCTTAAATAGGACCGCCGTGGACCGTCACCTGCGCTGCCACTGGCGTCTCGAAGAGAATCCAGCACGTCTCCGCGCATGCTTTGCATGGCCGGAGCAAGTCCGCATAGCAAGCCGGTTGCGGCTGTTAGAACCAGCGCGGCCAGCAGTAGCCGCCAGTCCACGTTGATCTCGGAAAGCCTGGGTAGCGAATCAGGAAGCCTGGCTGCTGCCGTCTGCACCAGAACAACCGCCAAGGCCACGCCGGCACAACCACCTAGAAAACTCAGTGCCAGGCTTTCCGTCAACAGTTGGCAAAACATAGTTCTGGGGGCGGCGCCGAGCGCCAGGCGCATTCCAAACTCGCGCCTGCGCCCCGCGGCCTTTACCAAAAGTAAGTTAGCCAGATTGGCGCAAGCGATGAGCAGGATCAGCGCGACCGCGCCGAGCAGAATGCGCAGAATGGGCCGGGCGTTTTGGATGACTTCATCCCGCAGAGGAATAAAACCGGCGTACAGCTTCAGATTGGCCCCTGCCGGATATTGAGCCTGTATTCCTGCAATGACGCGGTCAACGTCGTGCTGTGCCTGGGACATGGTGATGCCAGGTTTCAAGCGGGCTACCGCACCATAGTCAAAATTCTCCCCTTCGCTCTTCTTTTCTATGGGCGTGAAGCTCGTCGGTACCCACAAATCACGGTGACTCAGGCGGCCCGCATCCAGAGGAAACTCGAAGCTGCGCGGCATGACGCCAATGATGGTGTATGGCCTGCGGTCTAGGTCGACAGTAGTCCCCAGCACGTTCGGGTCGGAGTGAAAGCGCTCCGTCCATAGCGCAAAGCTGATCACCGTCACCGGGGAAGAGTTGTCATCTTCCCGCTGGGTAAAGGTGCGCCCCAGCATAGGCTCAATCCCAAGCAATGGAAACAGAGAGGAAGTGACTCGCTCCGCCCGCGCCTTGAATGGAGCACCCGCACCTGTCAGCTCGTAAGCTGATGCGATGAAGCCTCCAACGCCCGAGAAAGCCTGGCTCTCGCGCTCAAAAATCAGCAGGTCCGGCGCGGACATACGCAGTTCATGCGCATCCTGGTCGAACCGTTCACGCAGGCTTACGAGTCTTGCAGGATCTTTGAATGGCAGTGGCCTCAGAATCACGGCCTGCACCACGGAAAACACAGCAGTGACGCCACCAATTCCGATGGCCAGCGTGAGAACAGCCGTCAAAGCAAATGCGGGTGCCTTGATGAGCTGGCGCGAGGTATAACGCAGGTTTTGCAGCACCCTCATAAGCCTCCGTAGAGCCAAAGGTACGGATGAAAAGATGCACTCGTTCCGCCAAACGGTATTGAATGCAGCAGTTTTAGTTCCAAAGAGATAGAGCGCTGATCGATTATCTCGATTGTTGCCGCTGTTCGAAACTGCAAAGTACTGTCCACAGACGAACAGCACTGCCAAATGCACCGATATATCCCCGGCTAGTTAGCAGTACACTCGGCTAGTCACCAGAAAGGTGATGCGATGAGGCGAGCTTTCCCTTGGTATCGTGCCTTTGGGCTCATTCTTTTGGCGGTTCCCTTTGTCGCTCCCACGGTTTACTCCCAAAGCAAGAGCGATGAAGCGGCGGTTCGCGATGTTCCGCGAGCATTTGCCGTAGCCTGGGCAAAGCACGATGGAAATTTGTTAGCAAAGACGCTGTCGGACGATGTGGACTTTGTCAACGTCGGTGGTGACTGGCTGCACGGACGGAGAGATTTCGCCTTGTATCACAGCAGGCTGCTCTCTGGGCGGTTCAAGGAATCGGTCCTGACACCACTTGACACCTCGGTTCGATTTCTGCGGCCGGAAATCGCGGTCCTGCACTGGAGTTGGAGAATCGAGGGGGATCGAAATGAAGATTTAACCTTGCGCAAACCGCGCTTTGGCCTGTTCACCATGGTGGTGGAAAAGCGCAACGGAGAGTGGCTCGTCGTGGCGGCGCAAAACACGAACCAGATGGCGGGGCCGAACCCGGAGTTGAATGGGATCGAACCGCCGATTGCTTTTCCAGACAGCCAGAAGCGTCCCTAGCAGGCCGTGGAAACAACTGGGGACCGGGCATGAAAGGCGCACCTCAGGGGCTAAACAGGCTGCGGAAAAACCCGGGAGCAGGCAGGAAAAGACGTACACCAGGGCTAAAGCCTTCAATTCATATATCGGAGCGTTCACGCGGGTTTGAAAACCCGCTCCCCCGGACTTAAGTCCGGGGCTGGCACGGGTCCGATCCCCCGGGACTAAAGAGCTTGCAGAAAAGTCGTTGATGCGTGTTGCTCTCATGGGCTAAAAGCCCGGGAGCGCTCAACCAATCACGGCACGGCTGAAGCCGTGCCCTTCCAGGACCGTTCGCACACAGGGCTAAAGCGCGTCGTATTCTCGATCGTTTACGGCCCGACTAAAGTCGTGGCCTGATACAAAAACAGATTTTCCGTAGCCTGCTGGTAACACTGAGCGCCTATTCGTTGCGCAGTGCCTGTATGGGGTCGATGCCCGCCGCGCGCCGCGCGGGCAGATAGGAAGCGAGCAACGCTGTGGCAAGGAGAACCGCTGTCACCGATGCGATGACAAAAAGGTCCAGCGCCTGCACTCCATAGAGAGTGCTCTGCATGGTGCGGCCCACGAGCACCGCGCCCCCAATCCCCAGACCCAGCCCGATCAAAGCCAGGATGGTTCCCTCTCCGACAATCAGGCTGGTCACGTTGTTGCGACTGGCGCCAAGAGCAATGCGTAAGCCGATCTCCTGGGTCCGTTGGGATACGGTATAAGCCATCAGACCATAGATGCCGACCGCCGCCAACACCAATGCCAGCAGGGCAAAGCTGGCATACAGCAGCAGGGTGAACCGGTCCCCGACAAGCAGCTTCTCCTTCACTTCATCCATGGGTCTCAAATAGGCCAAGGCCACGTCCGGGTCGACGGAGTGTACCGCAGCCGCCACCGTTCTGCTCATGGCTGCCGGGTCTTCCGCGGTGCGGACGCCGATGGTGACACTGGGCAAGAGCGATTGCGCAAAAGGAACGTCGATCTCCGGCTGCTGATTGCGCAGGCCGAAGGAGCGCACATCATGGAAGACGCCGACAATCTGCCAATCAACAGCTGGACCCAGTTTGGGCAGGCCGGGGATAATCTGTTCAATCGTGAGTCGCTGTTGCAGCGGGTCTAGACCCTTCAGATATTCCCGCACAAACTCTTCATTGACCATGGCAACGCGCACGCTGGTTGCGCTGTCCTGGTCAGTGAACGTGCGGCCGCGCACAACATGAATGCCAAACGTTTTGAAGTAGTCCGGGGTGACAGATTGGAAGGGAGAACCCGGCCTTTGAGCGTAATCGACTACCGGCCCACCGACAAGGGAAAATGGCATTCCGTCGCTGGTGCCGCGCAACGGTGTGCCGGTGACCGCCGCAGCCGCGGAGACTCCGGGAATGGCCTGGATACGGTTGAGAATCTGCCGGTAATAAGTATCAATCTGCGCCGGGTCTTTAAATCGGCCGTCCGCCTGATCAAGATTGAAGCTGAGCACATGGTCGGTACGGACGCCGAGATCGACTCGGGTGAGGTTCCAGAAGCTATGCATGGCCAAGCCTGCGCCGGCAAGTAGCGCCAGCGCCATTGCGAATTCGCCGACCACCAGGATCCGACGCACTCTGTTGTGCGATCCGCCGGTGCCGGTACGCCCGCCATCTTTGAGTGCTTCGCCCGGATCGACCCGCGATGCGTACCACGCGGGAGCGCAGCCAAACAGCAGGCCGCACAACATCGTGGCTGCCAGCGTTACGGCGAGAACGGGCAGATCTAGTTGCAAACTGGCCTCGGCCGGCAGAGTCCCCTCCGGCATCACAGCCACCAGGCCGCGTAATAGAACAACCCCCAGACCACAGCCCAACACTCCTCCGATGAGCGCAAGAAGACTGCTTTCGGTAAGGAATTGGGCAAAGATCTGTTGCCGCGTTGCCCCCATGGAGCCGCGTACCGCGATCTCCCTCTGCCGGGCCGTTCCCTTGGCTAACAAGAGATTGGCGACGTTGACGCAGGCAATCAGGAGCACGAAGCCTACCGCTCCTAAGAGCAACCAGAGGGTGTGAATGCTGTCATCATCGAGAAAATCGTTCTGGAAGCGATCGACCCGTGCGCCCCATCCACTATTGCTCTTGGGATTGGCGGCGGCGATGCTGGCCGCTACGGCATCCATATCTGCCTGGGCCTGGTGCAGGCTGACGCCGGGTTTCAGGCGGCCCATGGCAATCATCCAGTGATAATCGTGGTTGATTTGTTCGGGTCGAAAGGCCAGAGGCGTGGTAATTTCGGCGTCATAGCGATCTGATAAGCCCTCGGCCAGCACGCCTACCACAGTGTAGGGCTCGCTGTTGATGCGCATCTGCTGGCCCACGATATTAGGATTGGCCCCAAGCCGCAGCCACAGTTTGTGGGTCAGCATGACGACATGGTCGTTGCCCGGAGTTCCCTCTTGCGGCAGGAAGTCGCGACCCATCATGAGCGGGTAGCCCATCATATTGAAAAAGCCGGGAGTCACGCGCCGGCCGTTCACCTGTTCGGGAGCGCCTTTGGTAGCCAGGTTGAAGTTGCCGTTGGTTACCGCGGAGATACTTTGGAAGGAATGGTTGAGTCGCTGCCAATCGAGAAAGTCCCCGGCCGAGATGCCATTGCGGTGGCCGCTGATCTTCGACCAAACCATGACCAATTGTTCCGGGTGGGCAAGAGGCAGCGGCGCAAGCAGCGTGGAATAGACGACGGTGTAGATGGCTGTGGTGGCGCCGATGCCCAGAGCCAGTGTTGCGATGACCGCAAACGTCAAGCCGCGGTCTTTGCGCAACATGCGCACACTATAACGAAAGTTCCGGAGCAGAGTTCGCATACTACCTCGTGGGTTAACTCAGAGCAATTTCCCTGCCAAACCAGCAAGAGGAGTGCGACGGCAAGCTCAATCTTTGTGGCGGATGTCGCAGCGGATCGAAACTGGCTGTTCAGTATCCAAAAACTGTGTGCGATTCCGGACAATTCCGAAGTTACTCTTCGCTCGTGCCACAACCGGTCAGGACCGAGTTTACTTCGCGAAAGTCTACTGGCAGAATCAATGCGATGGCGTTCACAGCCAACAGGAGCACCTATGCACGATAGCCGGAAACTTCGCCTTCTCCTTTTATGTGTCACTCTCATTGGGGCGCACGCCGATCTTGCAACCGCACAGGAGCCTGTCTTGGCCACCACTCCTATGCTCGAGTGCTCGGGGCTTCCATGCGTGGATGTCAGCATCTCTGGCGCTACACATCTCAAGATGCTGATCGATACCGGCAACGAAACCTCCATGCTGGACAAAGCGACAGCAGCAAAGCTGGGCCTTCCCCTGAAGCCAGCGCTGGGTCCCGATGGCAAGCCCTATCCCGGCTACTCCATCGCAACCGCAAAGAATATCCAGCTGGGCAGCATCCCTCTCGGGGACATCGAGTTTCTGGTTGCAGACTTCCAGCCTGACATAAAGAGCGGGACCTTTCCCGTTGCGGACGGAACCTTGACATACACGGCATTCCACGACCGGATGTTGCGATTGAACTACAAAGAACGGGTCATCGGAGTATCCGACGTGCTGACCACCGACGCGCGATGCCCCAATTTCTGCGGAACCGTCACTCACCCAACGTTCGGGAAGAAGGGTCCTCCGATCGTGGTCACCACGGGGTTCAACGTGAATGGCAAACCGGTCACGGTTCAGATCGATACGCTTTACACCGGCACCATGCTCATCTACCCTACATCCGTTGAAAAACTGGGCTTGCCGGATCAGGAGCATGCCGCCAAAAAGCGGACTTTCCCTTTCACCGACGGCGGAGTTGAGATGATCGAAGGCCGAGCCGCAAGCGAGAGCTTCGGTACAACGGTATTGAAGCAGGACGCGACCCTCTACTTTGCCACTCCCAAGGTTCACGCGCCCGACGGCATGTTTGATGGCACGGTAGGCCATGAGCTCTTTACCGGCCACGTCCTCACTTTCGATTTCCATGCGCATCGCTTCTGGATAGGATAACGAGCGAAGGGCCACGGCAATGGTGAAGAACCGCGAAGAATTGGAAGCAAGAGTGGTCCGCGCTGCAGAAGCCGCGCTGGGGCGCCAACAGTATGTCAGTGCGATCGACGTGCTGTGTGGGATGGCACTATTGCAGCCTACACATGTCGACCAATGGCGCAAAGGCCGCATCGATTGCCTCGAACAGATGATTCAAGGCAACCCGGACAAAATCTCCTTCTCCATGCAAACGTTCCATCGTTGGGCACAGCAGAAGAGCCTCAAACCAAGCGAGACCGCATACTTGCGCGGAACACGTGCTGGAACAATGCCCTTGCAGTTCACCAGGAGCCGAGATCCGGAGATCGAGAAGCGCTACCGCATTCATTACTTATCGCCGGCGATGCCGGAGCGTAAACAGCAGCAACTTCAAGAGAAGTTAGACCGGGCTCCGGAACCTGTCGTATTCGAGATCGTGCGTGACTCCCAGTGCTCGGAATGCGGAACAAATCTCGACAAGGGATCCTTCCTTTTGATGGAAGCGGAGCAGCCGCTCTGCCTTTCGTGTGCGGGTCTTGGAGAACTCGAATTCCTTCCGTCAGGCGACGCGGCCTTGACGCGACGGGCGACCAAGTATAGTGACCGGAAAGCTGTGGTGGTTCGTTTCAGTCGCTCGCGCGGGCGGTATGAACGGCAGGGCATCCTGGTAGAAATAGCAGGGCTCGAAAAAGCCGAACGGGAATGTGCAGACGACGCCGAGGAACGCGCGGCCGCACGGGAGCGCGGAGCGGAGCGGCGGCGCGAACAGGATCACGAGTTGGTTGGCCGGATGAGCAAGCAGATAGGGACATTGTTCCCCGGTTGTCCGCCGGATGAGGTGGCAGCCATCGCCAAACACACGGCGGTTCGAGGGAGCGGTCGCGTAGGCCGGACGGAGGCGGGCAGGGCCCTGGACAAAGAGGCCTTGACCGCAGCAGTGATTGCTGCGGTTCGCCACAACCATACCGAATACGATGAATTATTGGCGAATGGAGTGGATCGAACGACGGCCCGGCAGCGCATCGCCGGGAAGATCGACCGAATTCTGCAATCGTGGCGGAACTAGCCTTGGGTGCCATACCTGCTCTTCTCGCGGCTACAATGCTTGCGCTAACGAAATCGACCAGGAGAAACCCTGAATGCCGTTCTCGCTTGAGCGTGCCCGTAACACCCTCTTGCTCTTGTTGCTCGCGATTCCCTTTGCTGTGAGGGCGCAGACCGGCATTGGAGGCAGCGTCTTCTTTCACCGGCCCGGCTTTTTGCCCGGAATCCGCATGCAGATTCTTACCGCCCAAGAGGGTTACTACACGCCCGCAGACAAGCCCGGAGCACCCGAAGTTTGGCATGTGAAGCGGGTCCTCAACGGAGATGAAACCGACCGCGGTATCCGCTTTCCTGCCCCATCCGCAAAGGAACCCTCATCAGGAGATGCGCCCCCGCCTGCGCCCGCTCATGCCGGGCCCATAGCGGTGCGTATCGTACTCGGACGCTTTTAATAAGAGGACGAAAAACATTTCCAAGAAAGGACCGCTGAACCGCAGTACTCACACACGGCCAGACGACTAAAGCCCGTATCCTTGAGTAACCTGGCGGCTAATTGTAATTTGCAATCACTCTGGATACCTTTTGATTGGCGTCCAATTCCATAAACTCGCCGGTCTTGGTGCCTTTCTGGTTCAGGTAGTAGAGTACGACGCTGGAAATTCCCCACATCACATCGACCAGCTCGAAAGTAAGATTCGGAAAGGCCTGAAGCCCTCTCTCAAAATAGCTGCGCACGGCTTGCTTGCCCCTGATGGTTCCGGAGGAATCGCCCAGCAGCTTTGCAGCGGTGGGCGATGTGAGAACAACCTCCGGTGCGTAATGAGACATAATGGCTTCGAGGTCGTGAGAGTTCCACGCCCGAATCCACCCATCTGCAAATTTTCTAACCTCGGCTTCTGTGAGCACCGCTATCCCTTGAGATTGTAGATTATATTCACAGTCGTCTCCACCTCAACCGGGTCCCCATTCAGTAGATAAGGCTTATAGGTCCACTGCCGCACGGCATCGAGCGCCGATTGCTGAAGCTCCTGCGGGCCGGAAATGACTCGTAGCGACTCTATATTACCGTCTGTGCCAATCACTGCATCGAGTACGACCTTGCCTTGAATCCTCGCCTTCTTTGCTGCCGGCGGATAGACTGGCACGGCCTTGGTCAAGATGTTTTGTTGCATCTCGTCGGCGGAGACGGTAAGTTGTTTGTGTGGCTTGCTTGCATTGCTGTCGCTGCCGCCTGAGGCTGCATTGGCATGCATTCCCAGCGCCAGCGCTGATCCACAAGTTACCAAAGCCAGTGCAGCACAAGCGGCCAAAATGACCACCCTGCGCACGCCTCGTACTTCCTGTTGTTTTTCCGTGACGTTCATAAGTCTCCTTTCAAACACGTTGGCATCGAAGATTCCGATGGTATGAGGAGTCCTGCCCAGTGTTCCTGTGATCAGCAGGGACGCGAGCCGTAAGAGTGATTGTGCGTATTCATTTGGTCCGGTTACTGCAGCCGCCATCTGGTCACAAACCATTTCGCGGCTCTCCATGATCCGGGCGCGAGTAAGCCAGAGCACTGGATGGTAGCTCACGGGCAAGGAGAGCAACTCATACACCAGGTTCTTCATGAAGTCTTTGCGCCGCATGTGTGCAAACTCATGAGCGATCACCGTATAGAGGTCTGCTTCCGGCAGCTTCTCGATGACGTTCACCGGCAATAAGAGAAGTTTTCGGCGTATCCCCAGGGTCACGGGACCAAAGACTCGTGACGAAGCGGCAATCGATACATCCCGAACCTCAAACCTTTTCAAGCATCGCTCCCAGAAGAGTGCTGCTTGCCCCGTAAGCGCCACCGCAACGGCTTCTCTTCGCAAGGCAGAGAGATTGATGGCTCTCCATAAGAACCTGGCGGCAAAGAATGCAGTCACTGCGACATATAAGATCGTGATCGCTCCCAGCAGTACGTCCGGCAGCTGGAGCACGCCGATTCCAGTTCCCTGCCCTATGGCGACAGATACTTGTGCATCACCCGCCCTGCTTACACTTCCCCAGGAGAACCTGCGCAGCCACTCCCAAGGCAGAATGGAGAGGGCCGGCAGCAAGCTCTGCAGTAGCAAGGCAACGACCCACACGCGATGCTCAATCGCGGCTCCGGGGGAGCGGAGTGCTCGCGCTGCAAGCCATGCTACGGCAAACAGCAGGGGGACCTGCCACAAGGAATTGAGCAGGTAGGCCAAAACCCAGAACTCGAGACTTCTCATAGTTTCCTGGCTTTCTGGTTGAATCGTTCGGTTAGTTCGGTCAGCTTTTTTGCATCAATTTCGCCGTTCCTAAGCAGGCTCATCACGAGTTCCTCACTTGAGCCCCCAAACATGCGATCGATCAGGTCTCGAACGCCCTGACCCAACGCTTTGGCCTCAGTAATGGTTGCGCTATAAACGTACGCGCGGCCTCGTAGCTCGCGTTTGAGCTTTCCCTTGCGCTCAAGAATGTTCAACATGGTTTGTACGGTGGTATAGGCCAGGGGCGGCTCCATTTCTTCCTGCACTGCACTAACCGTGCACCTGCCGCACTTCCAGATCACCTGCATGATTCTCAGTTCCAGCTTGGTTAGACCCACCCTTTTTGACGCCTTCACTATCGAGTCTCCTAATTTCTTAGGACAATATGCCGTCAAACCTGGCTTTGTCAACTAAGTTTTTAGGAGTCGCGGTAGGGAAAAGGGTGCGCCTGGCCGTTAAGCGCCTTTAAGGGGTAGTTGTTGCAATAAAAAAACCTCTCCGATTTCGTAGCTGGCCGATTGCCTTCAGAGTATCTCTCGGAAACGAGGCAGCTGCGCAGCCTTTCGATCAAACGTCAAAGTGTGCGAACAACCTGCCCATGTGTTGAGTGCTCCAATCAAAGCATCTTCAAACTCCCCGGTTCTGCGTTTGAGGGCAAAGACAGCATCGAAGACCTGTTGCTCGTTCTGAACTTCAAGGGAATCTGCGGTGAGAAGATTCTCGAGATGAGAGGCGATCTGGGAAGGGTTTTGCTTCAGAAGGCTGCGCAAGACCCAAACAATTTCGAGCACTGTAACCAGACTAATGAACCCCGGGGTCTGTTCGCTCAGCTGCCGGTCGACAATCTGGTTGGCTTGGCGTGTCTGCTTTGGGTCATCCTGGAGCAAGTAGCGCAAGATGACGTTGGTGTCCAGGCCAATCATCAGCGGTGGCGTTTGGTCGCGCCAGCTTCGATTGCGACGTTCATCTCCTCAACGGAGATAGGCCGGTTGAGTTTGGGCACGCTGCCTTTCAGCTTCGATATTGGAATCTTGGGAAGAATGGCGACGGTCCCATCCGGCTGAAGGAAGTACTTGAAGCGATCGCCCGGTTTGAGGTTCAGGTGTTCCCGCACCAATTTGGGGATGGTAACTTGGTTTTTGCTGCTGAGGGTGCTTTCCACAATTACCCCTTCTCCTTTACATTTTAGCAGAAGTAAAGCACCCGTGACTCGTAAGGAATGGGTTGTTCCGCGATCTGATAGCGGAAATCGAACCTGTGATCATCTTCAGGGCAGCGAGACGCGATACAGGTTCCGTTGCGAGGTGGTCTTCACATATGCAAAATGAGAGAGGTCTTTGCCCGGCACAAGTTCAGCGCGATCGACTGATTGGGATCCCGGCACTACGCCCGGTTGGTCGGAGAGTGCGATTCCTTCCGGAGGAAGCTCAGGAAGCGTTTCTCCGGGCCCAATCGGAATCGCCAGGCTTCGCCCCGGGCTGGTCTGCGAGGACGGCTCCACGGGCACGAAAAGAAAATTTCCTGTCGACGACCACACGGGATAGCAGTAGCTCTTGCATAGGCGTCGCGGTTTTCCACCGTCCAGGGGTATGGCCACCACCATGGGCATCGCGCTGTTGCCCTCAGGGTAAGCAACGGTCGCCGTAAGCCATTTTCGGCCGGGGGAGATCCCATTAATTTCCATGATCGGGTAAGGGAAAAGCTTCGCGCGGCCCGAGCCATCACGCTTCATTCGCTCAAGATAGTTGACGTTCCCCTCCGCGCGTTGAAACACGATCTCTCCTGGTTGCCCGAAGTGGGACCGGGTCTCACCGGCGTCGCTGATCAGCCGGGCGGGCCAGCTTTTGTCGATCGGCGCAATCCATAGCTGGGAATTCTTACCCGGAGCTGCCGTGGAATACAAAACCTGCTTGCCGTCCGGCGAGATATCAAAGGCAGACATGGAAACGCCCGTGAACACAGCTGCGCTTTCCCCGGAATCGGTGGACATACGCCAAAGCTCCGGCTCTGCGCTCGCCGGATGGTGGCGCAAAAGGTAGTAGAGCGTCTTGTCGTCTGCTGCAAAAACGGGCGGAGTGGGCCCGTCGACAATTTCTCCCTCCGAAGACATGGATCGCTCCCCAGAGGCATCGTGGATCCAGATGGCGCTTACACGCACTCCGATCGAAGTGATGATGGAGTGTCCATCCCGGTCCACCGCCAACCCGTGCTCTTCCGTAGCACCGAAGGTGAGTTGCTCGGGTTCGCCATAAGAAAAGCGCTGCCGCCACAAGTGCCTCTGTCCCTCGACCAGGGCGATGAAGTACATCCACGCACCATCGGGCGACCAACCTGCTGAAGTGCACGCGCCATTGGGTCCAACGGACCTGGCCCGAGAATCCCCTTCCAGCGAGACGAGTTTGCAAAGCGTGAACTCGGCCTGCCCGTCCATCTCCACCACCAGAGCCGATCTGCGGTCCGGGGAAGCATAGGCGTAATGCGCCATGGCCCGTTCGTGCGGGGGATAATACACCTCGCGCAAATGGTCACCGGCTACCCCACTCGTCACAATGCCCAGGTGGAGCCCCGATCGTAAGCGGGAGAAGAGCCAGTGCTCCGGATCCAGCCAGGTGAGCCCGGCCGCATTATCGAGCAGAAGGTGAGGATTCCCTCCCAAGACCGAAACCGCGTAGGTTTCAAAGACGCTGCCCCCCATCACCGTATAGGCGATTTCCGACCCGTCCGGGGAGAATGCCAGCCCGTACTTCGGCCGCGGATCGTTGGTGAGCATCCTGGCTTCGCCGTTGGGAAGCATCTTGACGTAAATCGGATCGGCCGACACAAAGTAGCTATCTCCCCGAATGAACGCGAGAATATGGCCGTCCGGCGATAACGCAGGACCGCTCGCTGAGTCCGTGAAGTCCGTCAGCTGAGTGTAGGTGACGACCGCCGGATGGCGAGAGGACACATAGACGGTGATACCGATCGCCGCGCATGCCACGACCGCAGCAGTCGCGATCCACCAGCGTGCCTTGTGGCCGCCAGCCACCACGGCCGCCGGTCCCTCAGCCACGCGATCCGGTAGCTGGATCGAAGGCTCGACGCCTACTTTGGCAGCAGGTGGCCGGTGGCCGTTGCTTACCGGGGCAATGAAGCGATAGCCGACCCGGGGAATGGTTTCTATGTAGCGAGGGGAGGCGGCGGAGTCTCTCAGCGCATCGCGCAGCTTCTGGATGGACTTGTTAAGACCGTGATCAAAGTCCACAAAGACGTCTGAGGACCAGAGCCGACTGCGTAACTCATCGCGAGTAAAGACTTCGCCAGGGCGTTCCAGGAGCACGGCCAATAACTGCAGTGGCTGTTGCGGCAGCCGGAGTTTCGTCCCATACCTGGTAAGCTGGCCGGCTTTGAGATCAAGCTCAAAGACGCCAAAGCGAATCACGTCTTCCGTAGGCGAAACCGCCACCCCCGCACCCCCCGCACCAGCGCGACCTGAGTTTAGCACTGTGAGGAAGGAGTGTAACGAAGTTCCCTGGCTCCGCGGCCGCCGGGGAGGAAAACTTACAAATGCTTGCCGTTCAGCAGGTTAGCCGGGGAGAATTAAATCATTCGTTGGGCATTGATCAAATCTGGCAGCTACCGCACACTCGCTCCGCATCGCTCGTTGAACGGGCTGCGCAGAGGAGAAAGTACATGGATTACATGATCAGGAAGAGTGAGACCCGGCCTTGCGGTAGGCTTGGGTGGGAAAGCCGGCTGTTTCGCGGTGCGTTCACGATCGTTGCAGTCGTCAGCCTGTTGTTCGTTGCGGCCAGCGCGAGAGCTTCTTGCGGGAGCGTCTCGCAAGTGGGGGCAGGAAAACCGGCGCATCCAGCGTCATGGAATGTGCAGTCCGGACGCGCGTACTTGACCCAGGTGGACGAACCGTTGGCGCCGATCGTGGGCATGTGGCACGTAACGTTCACCGCCAAAGGCAACAGCGAGGGTCCGCCGGACAACACGCCCATTGATAACGCCATCGTCGTGTGGCACAGCGACAAGACGGAGGTCATGAACTCCGGGCGGCCGGCACAGGATGGAGATTTCTGCCTGGGCGTGTGGGAAGAGGTGGGCAAGTGCCAATACAAGGTCAGCCACTTTGCCTGGATGGGCAACGACACGAGCAACCCGGGTGGAGTCGGCAAGCCGACTGGTCCGACTCACATTGTGGAAGAAGTGACGGTGAGTGCAGACGGCAAGCACTACACGGGAACCTTCACGCTGGATGCCTATGACACTTCCTTTAACCTGACGACGCACATTGTCGGTGTGCTGCAGGGAACCCGCATCACCCTGGGTACAACGGTCGATAGCCTGATGTGACGCCAGTTGGATGGGCGCGGCGGGAGTGGAAGCCCCGCCGCTTTCCATTTTATCGGCTGCAAGATCAAGCGAGAACGTCGCGCTGGACAAGCTGGGTGGAAACGTCTATCCATCCGGCGTCCGAGTCCGTCCGGGTGCGTTTGGTGAAAGATCCTGAAGATTGCTGTAAATTTTCACCAACGCACCCAGTGGACCGGAGGACTGTTGAAGACGTATCTCTATGCAGTTGTTTTTATTTGTCTTGGTCTGGTCACAGCTGGGACAGCGTTCGCCCAACAACCACCTCCGCAACAACAGCCCGCCAGCGTTTCCGGTAAGTGGATCTTGTATTGCAAGGATCCAAACGGAACGACCTCTGCGAAGTATCTGGACCTTGAGCAAAAAGGGTCGGCCATTACAGGTCACTTCAAAGGGCCCCGGCAGTCCGGTGGTGTAGAAGGTACCATCAATGAACAGCACCTCTTGGTTCGAACCAAAACCCGAGACGTGCTGACCTTTCGAGGCAGGGTCGATGGACCGAGAGTTCAGGGAGTGGTTCAGGGCACAACGTTCAATGGCACCTTCCATGATCGAGGCGGCACGGGATCATTCCAGGGGCAGCGATCGAATTGAGGGGGAGTTGCCGTAGTGTCAATTTTTTTAGTCATCTGAGTCCGCGATTGAAGGATCCGCTCATCCAACTCACCTCGGTCCAGGGCCGGCGAATCTGGCTGCATGCCCAGCGCCTGGACAGCACCGAACCCTTCGGCTCGGGCCCGAAGGCCACGCCGGCAGCGGTGTCGCACCTGGGCTACTTGCAGATTGACACCATCTACGTCATCGAGCGCAGCCATCACCACATCCTCTACACGCGCATTCCTACATACCGGCGCGAGCATCTACATCAGGCACAGAGCATCGACAAGACCGTTTTCGAGTATTGGACGCACGCCCTGTCGTACGTGCCAACGGAGGACCTGCGATTCTATGTGCGGTATATGCGCCGGGAATGGCAGCGTCGCATCTGGTTCGGCAAGGTTTCCGATGATGACCTGCGCAAAGTGGTGTTGCGCATCCGCCGGGATGGCGCACTCAGCATCCGTGACATCGAGGACGAGCCGGTGGAAAAGGACTACGCATGGGCCAGCCGCAAGCCTTCCAAGCGTGTTCTGGAGGCGGCCTTCTACAAGGGCCTGGTGACGATCAGCCAGCGGGCCGGAATGCTGAAGACTTATGAGCTAATGACTCGCCACTTCGGTTGGGACCGTCTGCCCCGCGCAGCGACTGAACGAGAAACTTTGAACTACCTGCTTGATCGTGCCCTGCGATCGCAGGGGATCGTGAGTGTGGAATCGATCTGTTATCTGGATGCCCCACGCAAACTAGCGATAAGGTGCCTGGTGGAGTCGCGAGTCCGGCGAAAGGAGCTGCTACCGGTGCAACTGGAAGGAGCGGGCCAGTCGCTACACTGGATCCGTCCGGATACCCTCGATGCCATTCCTGATCCAGCGCAGGAACCGATTCATATCCTGTCGCCCTTCGATCCGCTGATCATCCAGCGCAAGCGACTCCGGCTCTTCTTCGATTACGAGTATCGCTTCGAAGCTTACGTTCCCAAGCACAAGCGGGTATTTGGCTATTTCGTTTGCCCGGTTCTGATCGGAGATCGGATGGTTGCCGCCCTCGACCTGAAGACCGACCGGTCGCGGCAAAAACTCCTGGTGCAGGGCTGGAACTGGATCGGCCGGGGCGCGTCGCGCGCCCGCCAACAGCAGGTCGAAGCTGCCCTGCACAAGTTTGAGCAGTTTCAGTTGGGCCGGAGCTAGATCGAGCGCTATCCATTCGACGGTGAGCGCGCATCCGTTAAGGGAACAGCTTATTTCACTGAAGGGCTGTCATCGGCTTTCAGATCGCCCAGCGCGTATTGAATCCCAGCTCGAATGTGTTCCAGCATCGGCGTCATGGCATATACCCGATCACTGTGGCCGTGCCCTTCGTAGAACACCCGCCCCTTGCCCTCGCGGCGAATATAGCTCAAAGCATAATCGGCATCGCTTCGCGGATTTGCTTCTTTGGCCTTATCCTCCGCGCTCATTTTGTCGTAGTCAATACTGGTCAACACATGCACGTTCTTGCGCGAGAATGACTCCTGCACGAACGTATACGTCTCGTCGTGGATCTCGAAATCCTTGCCGTGGAACATGGCCGTCAAAGGGCTGTTGGGATCATCGATCTTGACATAAATCAATTGCGGATCGGGCCAGTGGAATTTGAAGTAACCGCCAATCAGAGTGTTGAACTCGGGCCATTGCTGAACAGGCTTCGATTCCACACCTAAAAGACGCGTGTTCGCCTGCGGCAACAATGAATTAAAGTGCGCCACAAAATCGGCGCGAGTGACCTTGCCCGTATTGCCGGTATCCAGCTTTTGAAACCAATCATCGGCCAGGGCAGTCCACTCCTGACGGCTCACGGTGTCGTCATTATCCTTATCCGCTGCGGTGACGAGCCGGGCGGCTAATACCAATGCCGGAATATTCAGCGCAGGTTTCCCACTCTTTGCGGCGGCTTCACTTGCCAGGCAATCAGTGTGATAGGAATCGGACGCCGCGTGAATGCCGGCGATACCTTTCCCGCTTCTCACGAAACTCAGAAGGGCCGCACGCCGCGCGGCCGTCACTGATGGATCCGGATCGTCAAGAAAGCACGCGGTGGTGCTATCGAGGAAAATGGCGTCGTATTTCTTAAGGTTAGCTGTGTTGATATCCGCCGCGTCGTAACTTATGGTCGTGGTCCATAAGCCGCCCTGGTTTCCTAACGCTTCCACAGTCTTGGCGGCCAGCGGAATGGAGGCATGCACGAACCCACCAGCGCCCGTATGCGCCATCACCAGAACCTTGCGTGGGTGCATCGGCTTCGCACCGGGAGTCGTGGGTAAAGCTGCCATCATGGCGTCCACAGCGGCTTGCGGTGCGGGGAAAGGCGTCGAATTGCCCACAGGATTGAAGGTGCCGGATTGGCCCGGCTTGACCGTGGGCGGCGGAGGCAGCACATTGCTGATTCCGGCCAAAATCTGAGGCTGGGTCAGGGTGCCGCTATTGGTGGTGTCCCAAGCGCTAAACCAAGCGTTGAAGCCAGATTCCAGCTCGGACTTGGTCAGCGTCCCATCGTTATCGGGATCGAGAGCAGTGAACAGCGCCTCAGCAGTTCGCGCGCCGCCCGGTCCCTGCGCCCGTAAGCTTGCAATACCAGTCGCGAGTAGCACAGCAGTGCCAGCCAAGATACAGGTCGTTTCGACGAATCGGGTTTGTCTCATAAATTGTGTCGGAATGAGTCTATCGCGGATGCCTAGCTGTCGTCACATGGAAGCCTGTGGCATGCATCCTCTCAGCCAGTGGGACCATATGGATGAGGCCCGATATGACCAACCACCCGGTGTGCCCTCAGCCAAACCTTGGGAGCGTCCGCACATGGTTGGCACGACGATCTGGGGCTATTGAATCCTCAAGGGCTTTCGGATAGCGTCTACGACGGATGGGCTGCAAGCACATCGTTGACGCTTAACAGTTGGAACTGGATCTCGAACGAATTCAGCTGTACACGCGAGCAAACCAAATTCATCCTGGAAGGTTTTAGCATTGTGGTCCAGCCCGAGCCGCTCCCGCCATGGCCGTCCACCCGGCGATTCCTACGTAGCTTCTGGAAGAAAATTCTGCTAGTCAGTTTGCGGCCGCTGCGGATTCGCCCAGTGACCGGATTCGTCTTTCCCGCTGACTACGACCCCCTTCGCGTTCCAGCCCAGATCCGCTCTCACGACAGCCGGGCAATAGCGCAGCGTCAGCCCACAGCGTCGCTTGTTGGATTGATTCGCTTCGGATCCATGCAAGAGCAGGTCACTGTGGATAGAAATTTCCCCGGCCTTCAGTTCCACATCGACTGGCCGTCCAAGAGTCTCAGCGCCCGGAACAGTCTGGTTCAGAACATTCGCTTCGTCGTTTTCACTCAGTGTGTAGGTCAAATGGCCGAGGTGGTGCGAACCAGGAATGTAGCGCATGCAGGCGTTTTCAACCGTGGCATCATCGATCGCAAGCCATGCGGTCACGGCCATCGACGGCGTTAACGGCCAATAGCTCGAATCCTGATGCCAGGAGACCCGTTTGCCATCGCCAGGCATTTTGCAAAAGAAATGCGAACCCCAGGCAATCACGTTCTCGCCAATCAGGTCCTTGATGCGGGCCACAATACGAGGGTGCGTCAGGATGTCGTAAACACGTCCATAGCGGAGGTGCGCCGTGCTGATCGAGTAGCTGTCGCCCCCTGCGGCGAGGGTCCTGGCCAGTAGTTCATCAAAGTAACCACGGATGCCGGCTATCTCTTTCTCATCGAAGATGTGAATGCCGGCCAGGTAACCGTCGCGATTAAAAGCTGCAATTTGCTCCGCGGTGAGCGCTGCGGGACGCTCCGTAGTCGACGGATGAAACCGTAAATCGCGGTCAAGCTTGCTCAATTCTTCGCTGCTCGGGATGAACTTGGGTGTAGTCAAGGTTTTACACTCCCTATTCTGTCAGTCTATCGTCCTTACAAAGTTTAAGGCCAAAACATGATTTGTTTCTGTAAGAACAAGGTGGTCCGGTGGGAAAGGAAACTCCATCGATGTCGGCGGCAGCACTTGCCAATTTTGCTATGCGCCGGAGACAAGTGCCTCCGGCGCATAGCTCATTGCTCGTTCACCTCAACTTCGAGGCTGCGAACGTAATCGACAACCGCCTCGCTCCAGCCGTCGATGTGCGTCCAGGCGCCATAGCCGACCCCGTTCCGTGCGCTCGCTACGTTGACCACATAGCCGCGTCCGTTCGGTGCCGGCACACGGTCGTGCGACTGCTCATCGGTGATCACGATGATGCGGTCATACGCAGTGCGCAGGCTGGTCAGCGCACGGCCCAGCTCTGTTCCACTGTGTGCCTGGCTGGAAACAATCGCATGGCGCAACGCAAAGCCGCGACGCGACGGTACACGCACCAGCTTGTCGGAGAAGCTGTAGACCTCGACTGCGTCACAGACTTCGCGCAGCAGCACGGCGAGTCCACACGCTGCATCCATACGCAGCATCTGAGACCGGCGAGCCAGCGGAGCATCCATGCTGCCGGAAATATCCACCAGCAACACCGTGCGCCCAGCAAGTTTCTCCCGGCCGCCGATCGCCTTGTACATCGCCTGCTCTAACGGCTCCTCCCACTGCGGCGCATACCGAGCCGCAGCAAGGAAACGGAAGGGCAGAACACGCTCGGTCTTCACCGCAGAAAGTGCGTGGATGACAGCCTCCTCTTCGACCCCGGCATCCTTCATGTTGCGAAGATTACGCAGGAGAGCGAGGGCGCCCAGCTTACGCTCCGCGAGTAAGCGCTCCCAGTGTGCACGCTTGTCTCCACCTCCAGAAAGAGCTACTTCCCAAGTGTCGGGAGGGTAGAGATTTCCTTCGATCAGACGCCTCCACAACGCAGCCTGGTCGGCATCGTTGGGCCTTGCGTGGCAAAGGAAGAGTACATCACGCAGACGGACCACGCCCGCACGGTCGTACTTAGCCAACGCATACTCATCGAACTTGGTGAACGCTGCTGCCAGCCCTTTCTTCACCTGGCCCGAGAGCGGAGTACGGCCATCCGCCCAGTAAATGGCCATGAACTCCGACAACTCGTCGGCGCGCTGGACCACCCGCGCAAGGGTCTGCGCCACGAGGCTGCGATGACTCGCGTGACGCGCCATCTCGCGTACCAGGAGCAGCGGTACGTGACGGAGCTTCATGGCCTCGCGTGCCTCAATCGCAAGCGCGGCGACCTTGGTTGCCTCGACCCTGGGGACGAGCTCACGAATCCGGCCTGCGATCTGTACACCGTCTTCGTAGAACTCGTCTTCCCAGAGCATGCAGGCAAGCACGGAGCGCCGAAGAGCCTGCTCCGGGGCAATTGCCTTCGCCGGGCCGCCTTCATGCGTCCTGAGTGGCGCCAGATGACTCAACTTTAAAATGTTTAGCCTTGCCATTCCCTGCCCTCCTTTCTTCAAACCATCCGCCGGGGAACAAGCGACCACGGATGAGCTACATGAACTTGCGTCCATGGCGGGAATCGAACCCGCGACCTCCGCTGTTTTTGAGCGGCGCTCTGCCGGCTGAGAAGTATCCGTTGTCTACGCCACCGGCGAATACAACTGCTAGTCTCGTAACGCTTCCGCTTCTTTCTCGTGCACGAGCTCTAGCTTCGCCCGAAAGCCAACCGGCTTCAGCGAGCTATTAGGCTCCACGTGGATGGCCAGCTTGGTCATCGCATCGTAGCTAGGACGGTTGCGATCGAGATAATTCGTACAATCCTTTACCTTGAAAGGAACCGTGAGATTTGGATTCACCTCCATACAAATCACCACCAACTCCGACTCACGGAAGCCGGTGACGATGTGCGCCCAGGTGCAAGTTGTGCACAAAGAGGTCCACCCGTGCGGAGTTCCACCCTTCATGTTGATCTTGCCCATGGCAAGCCTCCTTTCTATCCGGACTGAACCGGAGGTAAATCACCGGAAAGTCAGATACGGGAAATGCACGCGACGACGGCGAATTGAGCATCCGGGGAAATAGCGTCTGCGATTTTCCGATTAACAGTCGATGTAATCGACAGACTTCGCCACCGGATGCCAGAAACTCAATTGTGCGATGAATGTTTGCCGTATCCCGGCAGCCCAGTGACCGGGGAGACTAGGCGAATCGAGGCGAAGCGCCCGGAGTCCAGAAGCCATTCTTCGCGCGTAGATAGTCAGGCCGAATGACCAGCATAACTTGCGCTTCGAATTGGATGATGTGTTTCATCGTCTTGCCTCTGGGCTCTAATAACTCTGTGAGAATGCCATACTTCTTTTCGAATTGCAATACACAATCAAGAATTTAATGACTCTCTTAAAAAAAATGAAAGCTAGCGCGGCAATCCAGCAAAGCATCTACCTCTTCCCTCATCTCCCTATTCATTGGGGAGGGAATACTCGCGGCACTCGATACCGTCACCGCGATAATCGACCTCAATCACACTGTTGACGGGCTCTGATCCTCTATGTGTTCGAGCGCAGCTTGGGACAATTCCCGCTATCGGGCCGGAGTCACGTTCGGAACAATGATGATCAACCCGGCGTGCAATGGAGCATTGTTGTAGAGTTCGAGAAAATCGGATCGGTTATCTATAAACTGTTGTTTTCTCTTCAGGGGTGTCGCGAGGGGATATTTCTTTTTTGGGCGGATCGGGGGCGAGGGGGCTTCTTCAGTCGTCCCTATCTGCTTGGGATAGGCTGTACCTTGCGACTTCTGAATATGATTGGTCTGGTGAATGGAATCTCTATTCGCGCTGATTAGCATGGCGATTGTGCTGTTTGCCTCGACGAATGTTGATGATGTGCTTGTGCTCGTCGGATTTTTCGCCGATAAGAGGTTCCACACGCAAGACATTGTGCTCGGTCAATATGTAGGGATCACCGCTTTGTTTTGCGCGAGTGTTGCGGCGTCCTTGCTCTCTCTGGTGATCCCTCTCGCCTACATTGGCCTGCTGGGAGTGGTCCCAATTTTGATCGGCGGAAAGAAACTCCTAGAACTGTACCAGCAGCGCAACCGGACGGAAGAGACTCTAGAACATCACTCCGATGCAAACAGAAACGGACGAGTCGCAACAGTCGCGCTGGTCGCGTTGGCAAACGGTGGCGACAACATTGGGGTCTACACGCCTTCGTTTGCAATCCGTTCGGCTCACGAAATCATCGTAATTGCTCTCGTTTTCGTCGTGTTGACCGCACTGTGGTGTTTCGTAGCACACGCGATAGTTAATCATCCGAAATTGGGCTCGCTCATTCGCCAGTACGGGCACCGGGTCACTCCCGTTGTGCTGGTCGGACTTGGAGTATTGATTCTCTATCAGGCAGGTAGTTTCGGATTGCTGCTCAGGCGGAGTGGGTTCTAGAGAATATTTACAGACCGCTCGCGGTGCCGACTCGAAGTGATAGCCTGAGCCACTCGCTTTGCCGGTAATTGTCGTTCATGTCCAAGTCACGAAAGGATGCCTGCCATGCCTAGTCGCGTCTGCTGTTGGGTTGCGATCACAACCTTGTCGCTGGTCGCCTGCTTGCCCCTCCTCACCGCACAGGAATCTTCTCAACACGATTGGTATGCACCACTGACGAATGGCGACGGCCTGCGCTATCCGCTGGAAATCGGGCCGCTCACGTTACACGTGGTCGGCAGCGGCATTTATCCAGTGAAAGGCTCCGATGGACTGATCCATCTTGCGTATGCGCTGCAGGTCACTAACGCCTGGAGCCTGACCGCGACCATCAAGTCCGTCCAGGTGGTAGACCCGGCACGCGGCAATCAGGTGAGCGGCAACAACCGCGTGCTCGACATCAAGAACGAAGACGTTACCGGCCAGGTGAAGCTCTTCACGTTGCCGGGAACCATGAACAAAGAGAGCTACACCAACCAGATTCCGAGCGGACAGTCGGGTGTGATGTTCTTCGACGTCACCTATAACGACATCAGCCAGGTGCCGAAGGTGATTGCGCACCGGATCACGGCAACGACGCCTCCGACTCCGGTCGGGACGGAGCACACGGCCATCGGCCACTCCATCCCGATCGGCGGCGAGGCGATTGTGCTCAGGCCCCCCTTAAAGGGCAGCGGCTGGCTCAACGGCAACGGATGTTGCCTGGAGGTCGGCCCACATCGATTCGTCACTAACTCAATGAATGGCACGCTTGATCCCAGCGAGACCTTCGCCATCGATTGGGTGCAGATTGACGCTCATGGCCTCGCATACCGGACTGACGGCAAGAAACCGGAGGATTGGATCGGTTACGGTGCTGAAATTACGGCCGCCGCGCCGGGCACAGTGGTTGAAGTGATGCGCGATCTGCCGAACGTGACGCCGGGGAAGAATCCCGAAGGACTGACAATCGCGCAGATCGCCGGCAATCGCGTGATCATCGACATGGGCTCGGGGCACTACGCGATGTATGCGCATCTTGCCCCGGGCAGCATTCAACTGCATGTCGGCGACTACGTGCGGCAGGGGCAGAAGCTCGGCCTGCTGGGGAATACGGGCAACTCCAGCGCGCCGCATCTTCATTTTCAGGTGATGGACCGGCCATCGAGCCTGGACGACACGTCACTTCCGTTCGTATTCGACCATATGATTCTTGAGGGG
The DNA here is from genome assembly GCA_964609355.1 of uncultured Acidobacteriaceae bacterium. GTDB lineage: Bacteria > Acidobacteriota > Terriglobia > Terriglobales > Acidobacteriaceae > PALSA-350. Next base: position 29,843 of record CAZSUK010000538.1, read on the forward strand.
CGCGCGTCACTGGACCTGACAGCTCTGGACGAAAACACCGACAAGAATATCGCGATCCCTACGGACAAGAACGAGGCAAAGCCACTCATCCGCGCGATGCCGCTCTCACGCGATCTTGAGGAGTTTCAGTGAGGTAGGCCCCTGTGTCGACCGTTGCACCCTCGACACAGAGGACGCGACCTCACAGGTTCCGATTTTCAACTACGGACCGCGACCGCTACAATGAACCCCGGATTCAATTCAGGGTATGAATTCTCCCTTGCTTCGTGAGAATGGTTGGAGGCCAGAATGCCGGATGGTTTCTCTCGCCGTAAATTTATGCAGACCAGCGCGATTGCCGCGGGCGGTCTGTTGTCGCCCACTGCCAAAGCCATCATGCTGGAACCCCAGGCCCAATCCATACCAACGAGGCCGGTTGGGGCCAACGACCGGATGCGCTTCGGAATCATCGGAGTGGGCATGGAAGGGTCGGGCGTGCTGTCGAGCGCGCTCTCCCTTCCAGGAGCGGAGTGCGTCGCAGCCGCCGACTTGTACGACGGCCGGCACACGCTGGCCAAAGAGATTACCGGGAATCCGAATCTCTTCACCACCAGGCATTATCAGGAACTGCTGGAGCGCAAAGACATCGACTGCATCCTCGCCGCCGTGCCCGATTTTTGGCATAAGCAGGTTGTGGTAGATGCATGCAACGCAGGAAAAGACATCTATTGCGAGAAGCCGATGTCGCATTCGATCGCGGAAGGTTTCGCGATGGTCGAGGCCGCCCAAAGCAACAAGAGGATTGTGCAGATCGGCGCGCAGCGAGTCAGCTCCGTACTGTGCGCAAAGGCCCGGGAAATGTATCTGGGCGGAGCGATTGGAGAAGTAACATCCGTCGAACTAACGCTCGGCCGCAACAGCCCGAACGGCGCTTGGGAGTATCCTCCGCCACCCGATCTCTCCCCCGAAAATCTGGCCTGGGATGTCTGGTTGAAAGACACGCCCAAAATCGCTTTCAATCCGGAGCGGTTTGCCCGCTGGCGCTGCTGGAGGGATTACGGCACCGGCGTGGCCGGAGACTTGATGGTGCATCTGGTGAGCGCAATGCTATTTACGCTGGATTGGAACGAGCCTCCGCGTTCTGCTCTGTCGCTCGGCGGCATCTTCCGCTGGAAAGATGGCCGCGACATGCCAGACCTGCAGACCGTACTCTTCGATTATCACGGGATTCCCGTCTATATCCGTTTGGGATTAAGCACCGCAACACCGGAGCGTGCCCGGTATATGGGTCCGAAGGGACTGCTCGACACGACTGGAACCGGTATCCAGTATGTTCCGCAGACGGGAATCGATACCGAGCCCAGTTACTACGACAGCAGCTTCCCGGCGAAATTGCGCGCAGAGTATGTTCGCGAGTGGCACGAGAAGAACGACCCGCCGATCGCGAAAGAGCCGCTTACCGAGGAGACGATTTACTCCGGTGATGACTGGGATGACCTCAGGCCGCACATCTTTACATTTTTCGAAGCGGTGAAGAGCCGCAAACCCAACGTCGAGGATGCGGTCTTTGGCAATCACGCTGCCATCGCCTGCCATATGGCCAACCAGTCCTACTTTCGCAAGGAACGGGTCTTCTTTGATGATGCGACCCACAGCCTCAAGAGCTGAAACAGGCTCTGAGGCGCAGGTTCTTTAGACGAAATGAGGCGATGCGTGACTTCGAACGGGTGGCCCATTGCTCAAGATCGAAAAGCGCGAAAAGCAAATCAGCGTGCCGCGTTTTTCGATGTTGGCTGATCCGCGCTAATTTCGTATTGCGTTTCTCTAGTGCTTGTTGAGCAGTCCACCCAACGCATTCCCTAGAGGGTTGTTCTGGTTCCCGTTCGTTTTGCCTTTGATCAACTGTTGGGCAGCACCGGCTCCTACGCCCGATGCCACGCCGCGTAGATTCGGCGCAAAGGTGGGGTTACTGGTGGTGCCCCCAATGGCCACAGGAATTCCATTCTTGAGGACTCCACTCGCAATGCCACCGACTGCCCCGAGGCCGGCCGCACCGCCCGCGCCACCGGGGATCATCCCCGCCAGACTACCCAGCAGGGCCGCATTGCCTGACGCCGGCTTCGCTGCCGCAGCGTTTGACCCCGACGCACCCCCCGCCAATTCCGTAAGCTTCAGGATCACGTTGTAGTTCAGCGCTCCAGCCGCGCTAACCGTACCCGCTCCCGTAGCCGTCCCAACTCCGGCCACGTCGAGCGCAATGTTGTCCGTTTGGATGGCGCCGCCCGCTTCGCGAATGTTCATGCTGAGCGACCGAATGTTGGTGCCCGACCCGGTCGCGCTGCCAATCTTACCCCCGGTGAGCTGGGAGAGCGTTTGCAGTTTCGAGCCCAGATCAAAACCCGCCAACTGGGTGTTGTTGAGGCGCACCGGCCCACTGATCACCGGGCTCGCAGTCGATCCAGAGACCGTCAACGCGGTGGTCAAGGTTCCGCCTCGTAGCGACGACCCTTGCGGCAGGCGCACTCCCGCAGCAGGAAGAAAGGCTTCAAGATCGTCGATCGGGACCCCATCGCCATTGACCTTCAGGTTGATCGCGGTGGTCGGCCCGCTCGACTGGTAGGTCCCATTCATGTTGATCACCGCGCGCCCCACGGTAAAAATCGCCTTCTGGACCTCGCCCGTCATCGCCTGTTCGTTCTGCGCAATGGAAAACTGAACCTGCACCGGCTTGCTGGAAGGCTGCCCATCTTTCGCCAGCTTGATGCCGGCAATCTGCGTCGAGCCATTCGCGTTCAACGTTTGCCCATTCGATTGAATCTGAGCCTGAAGATCAGCAATTCCAGCAACGCCCGCATCGGCAGGCAAAACGCCTGAAGTTGCCAGCTCCACATGCTTGAGCGTCACCTGCGCGTTCACCGGCGTCGCCGCATTGTTCTGCTGGTTAAACGGCCCGGCAGTTCCATTGGCGCTTAGGGCGCCTCCGCCGGGCAGCTGCGCGCTCACCGTAAAGGGCGA
>CAZSUK010000539.1:0-2697 GCA_964609355.1 uncultured Acidobacteriaceae bacterium
CAATAGAGGCGAGGTGGATCAAGTCAAACATCCCCTTCCTGTAAACAATTGAGAATAATGGGATGAAAAAAATATCTTGACAGGGGCAAATATATTTATCTAGTGTGCTCCACGTTTAAGTGCTTCAATTTTGCTCGTGCGCCGGCTTAAAAAGTAGAGACAACAGTCTGCAAGTCCACGACCAGGCACTCAACGGAAGCAAACATGAAAGTGTGTGGCTTCTCTAAATTTCAATCTCGATTCATTTGGGAGGTCGGTAGCATGGCGAACAGGCTCGTTGTTTTCGCGCTCCAGGTCGGAATCATCGTATTGGCACTTGCGGTTGGCGCTTTTGCTCAAACGACCTCTGGACTCATCACGGGCACTGTCACCGACTCATCCGGTGCAGTGATACCGGACGCACAGGTAGAACTGACAAATCAAGCCACCGCGGTGCGCCGCCAGGCGGTAACCGACGGTAGCGGCTACTACTCTGTCCCCGAGCTGCAACCGGGCGTCTACGATGTCTCGGTCAGCAAACAGGGCTTCGCGACCGAGAACCTGGCGAACGTTCACCTTGAAGTCAACCAAAGCGAAGCGCTGAACTTCAAGATGTCGGTCTCGTCATCCACGCAGACCATCTCGGTCAATGCGAACGTATCGCAAATCAACACCACTTCCGCGACACAAGCTGAGGTCGTCGGCAACACGGCGATCGTAGAGCTGCCGCTGAATGGACGCCAATTCAACCAGCTCACACTCCTCACTCCCGGCGCCGTCCCCCTGATTCAGGGCGGCCAGCAAGGGGCGTTTACCGTCAAGCTGGGAGCCGGCTCGGTGAGCCCGTCAGTCGACGGGCAGCGGCCGCAGCAAAATAACTACACCATGGACGGAGTGTTGAACAACGCACTTTTCACCAATACTTTTGCTATCGGACCGCCCCCGGACGCAATTCAGGAGTTTAACGTCCAATCGCATATCACGGATGCGCAATTCGCCATCAGTTCTGGAGCGAACATCAATCTCGTCACCCGCTCTGGGACCAATAGCCTCCACGGAACCGTGTACGAGTTCATCCGCAACAATGTGCTCGACGCTACAACCTATCCGGCAACCTCCGAGACACCCTATAAGCAGAATCAATACGGGCTCTTTGTCGGCGGACCGGTGATCAAAAACCACACTTTCTTTTCCGGATACTGGGAAGGGTTTCGCTCCGAGCAGACGCAGGGTTATCTTGCGGCTACGCTCACCAACGACATGCGCAACGGAGATTTCTCAGCTGTGTTGGGAACGACGCCGATCGGAACCGATGACCTGGGACGTCCCGAATATGCCAATGAGATCTACGATCCGTATTCCACGATCGCCGATCCAACGAATCCAGCGAAGATCATTCGCAATCCGTATCCCAACAACACCATTCCGCAGGCGCAGATCAATTCAGCGTCGCTGGCAATTCTCACAAAGTACTATCCCCAGCCGAATTTGAATGTTGCCCCCGGTGTGCTTCCCAATTACGCATTCAACGGAAATACATCAACCCAGGCTGACCAGGTCGGAGTCCGCGTCGACCAGGACTTCAATCAGAACAACAACGCCTTCTTCCGCTTCAATCGCTCCAACAATAACCTAGCCAGTCCTGAAGGGTTTCCGGGCTATTTGTCGAACAAGTCCAACTATTCGCTGGCATATGCCGGTGGATATACTCACATCTTCAGCCCCAATACCATTCTCAATCTGCGCTACGGCTACACCCAGACCTCGTTTAGTATCTTCGATCAACCGGCTGGGACAGACTTCATCAGCCAGTTGAACTTTGGTGAAACCGCTCCCGTCAAGAACGACCTGCCCCTCGGCCCTGGCGTTGGCATTGCCAATGGGTATACCGGGGTCAGCCAGTTTGCCGCTCCCGTCGGACCTCAGAAGAACAGCGATTACCACGCGGACCTCTCCAAGATCGTGGGAAATCACACCATCGGCGTCGGTGGCATGTACTACCACATCCATAGTTTTGACGATGGCTGGCAATACACCATGAACTTTACCCAGAACGGAACCTCGGTGGACGCCTCGCAGAACACCGGATACGGTCCCGCCAGCCTGGAGGTAGGAACTCCGGACAGCTACACCCCCTGGGTCGGCAACACCTCAGAGGACCAGAAAATCAACTGGTACGGGTTCTATGCCCAGGATCAATGGCGCATCCAGAAGAATTTCGTGCTCTCCTTCGGCATCCGTTACGATTACATTAGTCCGCCGACCTTCTCCAAAATCAACTCCGGCCTGGACGTGCTTACCGGAATCTTCCATGTCACAGGTCCCGTTTTACCTCTCTTCCCCAAGGCTGTCGGACCGAGCAGCTATTACTATTCGCAGACAAACGGATGGCAGCCTCGTGCCGGGTTCGTCTACCAACCTCGCAATCGAACCGCAATACAAGGCGCGTTCGTGATCATCGACGATCACAACAACACTTTGATTGAGGAGCAATCCGACATTCGCCTTTCCTGGCCAAGCGGAATCTACACCACTATCAACAATCAGGACGACGCCCACCCGTCCGTGTTCATCAACACTCTTCCCGCGGCGTCCACCTTCCTCAATCCCAACATTCCGTTGGCAAGCTTTGGCGGCAGTCCCAACCCAAAGATTCCGTACTCGATGGAATGGAACGCCGGTTTGGAACAGCAATTGACCTCAACCCTGCTCCTCGGC
>CAZSUK010000540.1:0-2752 GCA_964609355.1 uncultured Acidobacteriaceae bacterium
GCACCGGCTCGTGTCGCGACTCCGCATGGCTGCTGGTGCAAATTCTGCGCAACCTTGGGCTGGCTGCCCGCTTTGTCTCCGGCTACCTCGTCCAACTCACTGCTGACGTGAAACCGCTGGAAGGCCCGTCTGGAGCCTCCATGGACTTCACCGACCTCCACGCCTGGACCGAGGTCTATCTCCCCGGCGCCGGCTGGGTAGGCTTCGACCCCACGTCAGGACTGCTGGCTGGAGAAGGGCACATCCCGCTGGCCTGCACTCCAGACGCTTCCAGCGCAGCGCCCATTTCTGGTCCGCTCGAATTCTGCAAAACGGATTTCAGTTATTCGATGACCGTGCAGAGGATCTACGAATCCCCGCGTGTCACCAAACCCTACTCCGATCAGCAATGGGAACAGGTCGAAGCGCTTGGCCACCAGGTGGACGTGGATCTGCAAATAGGGGACGTGCGCCTGACCATGGGCGGTGAGCCAACCTTCGTCTCCCTCGACGACCGCAATGGAAGCGAATGGGCAACAACTGCCATGAGCCCGGCCAAGCGCGGTCTTGCGGTAGAACTTTTGCTGCGCATGCGTGACCGCTTCTCCACCGGCGCCCTGCTCCACTACGGTCAGGGCAAGTGGTATCCCGGCGAAGCGCTCCCCCGCTGGGCGCTGGGCTGTTACTGGCGCAAAGACGGAGTACCCATTTGGGAAAACCAAAACCTGTTCGCCGAAGACAGCAAAAACTCGGGCTATGGCCCCGAAGAAGCGCGCAGGTTCCTGGAAGCCCTGACCCGGCGCCTTCAGGTGAGTTCCGCGTTCACCATCACCGCCTACGAGGACATCTTCTTTCACCTGTGGAAGGAGCGGCGGTTGCCCGAAATCATCGACCCGCTCGATCCCAGCCTCAAAGAATTCTCCGAGCGCGCCCGTTTGGCGCAACTCTTTGAAAAAGCCGCACAACAACCAATCGGCTATGTCATCCCTCTTCGTCGTATCCCCACTCGTTCCGGCACACCGCGCTGGACCAGCCAGCCCTGGTTTCCTCTGGTAGAACGGATGTTCCTAACCCCCGGTGATTCGCCCATGGGGTACCGTTTGCCGCTCGAAGCCATGCCCTGGACCAGGCCCGAAGACGTCACCTACGCCTTCGATACGGACCCCTTCCGCACCCGCGACAAGCTGCCCCCGAGGCCGGAACGGGGCATGATCCTGTTCTCGAGCCCACCTTCCTCTGACGAGCCGGTGCCCGAGGCCGATAAGCGAAAGCCCAAGCCTGAGGAGGAGCGGGCGTTGACCCTGACCCGGCCCGCGCTTTGTGTGCAGGCACGGGAGGGCAAGCTTTATATCTTCATGCCGCCGGTGGACTACCTCACGGACTACCTTGACCTGGTCGCTGCCATTGAAGACACAGCCGCGCATCTTTCCACGCCCGTGGTCATCGAGGGCTATACTCCGCCCAACGACACGCGCATTTCCGTCTTCAAAGTCACGCCTGATCCAGGCGTCATTGAGGTCAACATTCAGCCCGCCGCAACCTGGGACGCATTGGTCGAAAACACCACCGCAGTCTATGAACTGGCTCGAGAGACTCGCCTGGGAACGGAAAAGTTCATGCTTGATGGGCAGCACACCGGAACCGGCGGTGGCAACCACGTCGTGATTGGCGGTCCCACCGCCGACGACAGCGCGTTTCTGCGCCGTCCCGACCTGTTGCGCAGCATGGTCAATTACTGGCAAAACCATCCTTCGCTTTCCTACCTGCTCTCTGGTCTATTCATTGGCCCCACCAGCCAGCACCCGCGGGTCGACGAAGGACGGATTGAATCACTTTATGAGTTGGAGATTGCTTTCGACCAGATCCCCGAGCGGGGCAAGCCTGTCTCCATGCGCACGGCCGACCGTCTCTTCCGTCACTTGCTTACGGATGTCACTGGAAGCACCCACCGCGCGGAATTCTGTATCGACAAACTTGACCCGCCGGAAGGTGCGGGAACGCGCATGGGCCTGCTCGAATTGCGCGCCTTCGAGATGCCCCCTCATGCCCGTATGAGCCTCACCCAACAACTGCTGGTACGGGCGTTCATCGCCCAATTCTGGCGCAAGCCATACCGGCAGAAGCTGGTCCCCTGGGGAACCAGCCTGCACGACCGCTTCATGCTTCCTCATTTCGTGCAGCTCGATTTTGAAGACGTAGTAGCCGACCTCAACCGCGCTGGATATGCCTTCCGCGTCGAGTGGTTTGACCCTCACTTCGAATTCCGCTTTCCTTACATCGGCTCGGTCAGTGCCCGCGGCATGTTGCTGGAGCTGCGCCACGCGCTCGAGCCCTGGAATGTTTTAGGTGAGGAAGCTTCCAGCGGCGGCACTGCTCGCAGCGTCGATTCCTCTGTCGAGCGTTTGCAGGTCAAGGTGACAGGAATGGTCGACCATCGCTTCGCGGTGCTGTGCAACGGCCGCCCGGTGCCGCTTTCTCCAACTGGGCAAGCTGGAGAATTCGTCGCCGGTGTCCGTTACCGCGCCTGGCAGCCCAACTCGTGTTTGCACCCCGACATTCCCATTCACAGTCCTCTGGTCTTTGACATTGTCGACACCTGGTCGAGTCACGCGATCGGCGGCTGCACTTACCACGTGGTGCATCCGGGCGGGCGGGCCAACGAGCAATTCCCGGTGAACGCCTACGAAGCCGAAAGCCGTCGCCTGGCCAGGTTCAGCAGCTTTGGTCACACCCCCGGCCCCATTTCCATTCACCCGGAAAGACCCAACCTGGA
>CAZSUK010000541.1:0-7763 GCA_964609355.1 uncultured Acidobacteriaceae bacterium
TTGGCCGGGTTGTAGCTCACAAAACCACCGGCTAGGCGCGGCGTTGCCGGCGGATATAGCTCGTAGCGCAAGCCGAGATCGATGGTCAGCTTTGGCGTGGCCTGCCACTTGTCTGCGGCAAAGAAGAAGAGCCACGTCTGCCGAAAGCAGGGGAAAGTGCTGTTGGTGTCCTGGCCAACCTGGTAAGGCACGTCGAAGAGCACGCTGGCGATGTCGTTGGCTTGGCCTGTCTTAGCGCCACCCGGAGCGGAGGTCTGGTTTTCGCTGAAGTAGAAGGTTCCTGCCGCAGCATTGTTGTTGCCCTGCAAGAGGTCGTCACGAACACGGCGGATATCGGCGCCGAATTTCAGTGCATGGTTGCCGAGCACCTTCGTCCAGTTGTTTGCGAAGTCGATGTTGGACTCAGCACGCAGCCATGGCAGCGACTGCGAGTAGCCGATGAGGGGGTTGCCTGTGCCGTTCTCACCGTTGTTGGCGAAGTTGCTGACCTGGAAGGCGACCTGGCCGCTGCTGGTAAGGGTGTTATTGGTGCCGTTAGGGCCGTTTCCCGGGATGCCCAGCGTTCGGGCATCGTTTTGGCCGTAGTCCGTCTGCTGCGCCGAGTTGCGTAGATGGGCAACGCCGACGCGCCCCTCGGTGAACAGGGTGGGCGAGAAGACGTGGTCGTAATTGCCGCCCGTGCTGTAGGCTGCCGCGGTCCCGGTAGCCTCAAAGCCACCGCTCCCCGCCGGGCCGCCGAGGAACGAACCAAAGACCGGCGCCTGGAAGGTGTTGATCAGCTGATGGCTGAAGCGGCCGCTCAGGTGATCCTTCTCGGTAATGGCGTAGTCCGACTTGATGTCATAGCTCCACATGTCCTTGTGGAAGGGCAGGTTGGCCGAGAAGTTGTTCGTCGTGGTTCCGGCGATGTACTTGGCGGAGGCGAGGTTGGTGTTGGGGCTGCGAGCGAGCCCATCCAGCTTCTGGAACACCGTGACTGCCACCGGGCTGACGCCCGGGTTCGAGAGCGGAATGATGTTGCCGGCAAAGGGCGTACGGCCCTGGCCGCAGTTTGCCGGCGTGGGTCCACCCTGACAGTCGACGACGTCTCCGGTGTTGGGATCATAGACCTGCCCGCTGTAGCCGGAGAGGTTCAGGTTGTTACCCTGGACGTTGTAGAACGGGATGTTGGTGTTGAAGGTGGTCTCTTCATGATCGGAGACGCGAAGGAAGTCGCCAAAGAAGAAGAGCTTGTCCTTGAGGATGGGGCCGCCGATGGAAGCGCCGGTGTAGTTGTACACGAGTCGTCCGTTGGGGCCGACGGCAAAGAAGTTGCGCGCGTTGACGCCGTTGTTCTCCATGTTCTGGAAGACCGAACCATGGAAGCTATTGGTTCCGGACTTCAGCGTGAGGTTGACGACCGTACCGACGGCGCGGCCAAATTCAGCCTCGAAGTTGTTGGTGGTGATGTCGACGTTGGCGAGGGCAGCGGCTGGTAGCACCAGGATGGTGTGAATGCCGGTGCGCTGATCGTCGTCGATACCTTCGATCTGATACAGGTTTACGTACGAGGACTGGCCGTTTGCGTTTACCGATAGATCGTTATTGGCGTTGAAGAACTGCGAGTTGTTGAAGACGACCGGTGCCATACCGGGGACCGTGTTGAGCAGAGACTGGAAGCTGTTACCGCTGCTTAGCGGAAGGTTGGCGATCTGACGTTGCTCGATGTTGGTCGAGATATCGGCGCGGTCCGTCTGCAATAGCGGTGGCGCAGCAGTGACCGTGACGGTCTCCGAGGCGCTGCCGGCGTCCAGTGTCACGTCCACGCGGGCTGTGGTGTTGGTAATGACGGAGATGTTCTCGCGGGTCTCCCGCTTGAATCCAGACGCCGTGACCGTCACGGTGTAGGTGCCGGAGGGAAGGTCCGGCTCGGTGAAGTTTCCACTCTCATTGGTAACGGCGTTGTAGGTGGTTTGCTGACCTGTGAGCACAATGGTGACTTGAGCGTTCGTCACCGCCGCACCTCCCGGGTCGGTCACGGTGCCGACAATGGTGCCGCTAACCGCCTGGCCCCGGGACACTGGGACAAGCAGAAAAACCGCCGCCACGAATACCGCGACCAGCCATGGGGCGCGGTTGGACATTTTTTGCTCTTGCATTACAGCCTCCACGAAAAAGGAACAGCATTTTGTTTTGAAATCCTTATGTACGAGTCGCAAACTAATGGGCGGGATGGTATCAGGTTCGGTCAACCTTTGACCAGCCGAAAAATATCAAAACCTGTGTCGATTTTGGGGCGCCGCATTCGACGCTTGAGTAGAGCCCGGAGTCAACCAATTGATCCCAGGCCAATTCTTATGGAGAAGGATGGAATTATGCGATTCATGATGCTGATGATCCCCAAGGGATACGAGACCGCCGAACCGGGTGCAATGCCAACTGCTGAGGCTGTCGCCGCGATGATGAAATACAACGAATCTCTGCAGAAGGCGGGTGTGCTGCTCGCTCTGGATGGCCTGCACCCACCCTCCATGGGAGCACGAGTCACGTTTGCGGGCGGCAAAGCCAAGGTGACCGACGGACCGTTTGCCGAGGCCAAGGAAGTGCTCGGCGGTTACTGGATGATCCAGGTGAAGTCAAGGGAAGAAGCCGTTGAATGGGCGAAGCGCTGCCCTGGCGATGACTGCATCGTCGAGGTGCGCCAGGTCCAGGAAATGTGCGACTTTCCTGACGATGTAAAGAAAGCCGCAGCAGGGTTCTCCGAGTTACAGTCTGGGAAGCCAGGGAGGAGTAACCTATGATCCGCCTGGCCTGGACCGCCGGATGGAAAACGTGATGGACACCCATCGCACCATCGACGCGGTATGGAGAATTGAGTCGCCCAGGCTTATCGCCGGGTTGACGCGGATGGTGCGCGACGTCGGCGTGGCCGAGGATCTCGCCCAGGATGCTCTCGTCGCCGCACTTGAGCAGTGGCCCCAGTCGGGCGTGCCGGACAATCCGGGCGCCTGGTTGATGGCCACGGCCAAGCATCGCGCCATCGACCGCTTTCGCCGCAGCGCACGGCTCAAACGCAAACTCGACGAGGTGGGCCGCGAGGTTGCGGTCAGGGAAATGGCAATCCCGGACATGGTCAGTGCACTGGACGACGAATTGGGCGACGACCTGCTACGGCTGATGTTCACCTGCTGTCACCCGGTGCTTTCCACCGAGGCACGGGTGGCACTCACTCTGCGCTTACTGGGTGGGTTGTCGACGGTGGAAATCGCACGTGCGTTCGTGGTCCCGGAAGCCACCATTGCGCAGCGCGTTGTCCGCGCCAAGCGCACCCTGTCGGAAGCTCATGTTCCTTTCGAGGTGCCTCGCGGAAACGAACTCGCCATCCGCCTGTCGTCGGTTCTGGAGGTCATTTACCTGATCTTCAACGAGGGCTACTCCGCAACCTCTGGTGACGACTGGTTAAGGCCTGAGCTATGCGAGGATGCGCTCCGGCTAGGAAGAATTTTGGCGGAGTGCGTTTCCCAGGAACCTGAAGTTCACGGGCTGGTCGCCTTGATGGAAATTCAAGCGTCGCGCTCCAGGGCGCGCGTGGGACCGACCGGAGAGCCCATCCTATTGCTGGATCAAAACCGAGCGCAGTGGGATCAACTCCTCATCCGTCGTGGCCTTGCTGCCCTTGACCGGGCGCAGCGTCTGGGAACGGCTTTTGGCCCCTACGCGCTCCAGGCCGCGATCGCCGCCTGCCATGCGCGAGCGCTCACGCCGGAAGACACAGAGTGGCAGCGCATGGTGGCGCTTTATGATGCCCTCGCGCAACTCACACCATCTCCGATCGTCGAACTGAATCGTGCAGTTGCGGTGGCGATGGCGTTCGGCCCCCAAGCCGGGCTCGACCTGGTGGACTCGCTGGTCTCCGAATCGTCACTGAAGAACTATCACCTCCTACCCAGCGTGAGGGGTGACCTCCTCAGCAAGCTAGGCCGTTTCGCCGAGGCGCGTGCGGAATTCGAGACGGCCGCAGAACTCACTCGCAATGCGCGCGAGCAGAACTTGCTTCTTGAACGAGCACAATCGTGCGCGGTTCTCTCGGCAAGCTAATTTCAGAATTTCCAGCCGCTACGAATGTGCAGCACGGAACGATCAGGCGGCAAGAACTCGCGCTCCCCACATCTCAGAAGCGAGATGTGGGCCACCCGTTGATTTGTTGCAGGGAGAAATCCCAATCATCACAAACCAGCACTCCGAAAGTGTTGTGCATCTCAAACAGGGAGGAGGAAACAATGGCTGAGTCGAGCAGCGTAACAGCCTCCTCGATAAATGGGTGGCCCAGGTCTCGCTTTTGAGACCTGGGTTCTCGAAGCGGGAAGGCTAGTCGACCATGAGCATGATTTCGGTCGACTTGATGACTGCGGTGACCTCGTCTCCTACCTTGATGCTGAGATCCTCTACACTTTGCCGGGTGATGACGCTCTCGATAAGATTTTCACCCACGCGGACCGTCACCTTGGCAGTAACTACCCCAAGAACAACCGCCTCTACCTTGCCTCGCAATTGATTACGCGCCGATATTTTCATGGCTCCGATTGTATAAGCTTGGGTGTGCATATGACAGAGGCCCAGGCCAGCTACGAAATTGCGCCCGCGCGTTGGCCGGAAGACACAGAACAGGCGCTCAGGTTGCTGACGAACTACGGACGGTACCTCGCCGCATCGCCTGTTGCGGCCGCGGGTATGTGCTTTGCCGACTATGAGGCGCAACTCCGCGGGCTGCCGGGCAAATATGCAGAAGCAGACGCAGATCTACTGCTGGCGCGGGTCAAAGGCCAGGCAGCCGGTTGCGCTGCGATCACGCCGCGGATACTGAACGATGGCACCCGCGCCTCCGAGCTGAAACGGTTGTGGGTAGAGCCCAAATTCCGCGGTTACGGTCTGGGACGCGGATTGGTGATGGCCGCCGTCGACTGGGCACGGACTCGAGGGTACCAAGCCCTGGTGCTCGACACGGTGAATGAGGCCATGCCCGAGGCAAGCGCACTCTATCAGTCGCTGGGTTTTGAGGAGACGGGAAGGTTCAATGACAATCCTATCTCCGGAGTACGTTTTTACAAATTGAAGCTGACCGGAGACCAATGAACATTAACTTTCACGTTGTAAAGAGCACCGTCGTGGGCGCACTCGGGGGGCTGCTCTTCGGCTTTGACACCGCAGTGATCTCGGGCACAACGAATGCATTGACGCAGACGTATCAGCTGTCACCTGCGATGCTTGGAGTTACTGTCTCCAGCGCATTGCTGGGTACCGTGGTGGGAGCAATCACGGCCGGCATCCCAGGACAAAAATTTGGCCGGCGGGACAGTCTGCGGGTGATGGCTATTTTTTACGTGGTCTCTGCACTGGGGTGCGCATTCGCCTGGAATTGGACTGCACTGATTTTCTTCCGCTTTATCGGTGGACTGGGCATCGGGGGTTCGTCGGTTCTGGGCCCTATGTATATCGCTGAGATTGCTCCAGCGGAATGGCGCGGACGACTGGTTGGCTGCTTTCAGATAAACATCGTTGTGGGCATTTTGCTGGCCTATGTGTCGAATGCCTGGATCGACAGCCTGCAACTGGGGGCCACTGAATGGCGTTGGCAGCTCGGTATTTCCGCCCTGCCAGCGCTGCTTTTCCTGGTAGCCCTGTTTGGTATTCCACGCAGCCCGCGGTGGTTGGTGATGCAAGGAAAGCTGGATGAGGCGTTATCGGTGCTTCGGCTTACTGGTATTCCAAACCCGGAAGAGGAGCGACAGGAAATCATCGCATCGATTCATCAGGAGCGGGCGGCATCCACTGATCCCCTGTTCTCTCGTCAGTACCAGTTCCCGATTTTTCTCGCGGTGACGATGGGCATGTTCTGCCAGCTTTCAGGGATCAATGCGATTCTCTATTACCTGAATGATATTTTCGCTCTTGCCGGAGCAACGAAGGTCTCTGGCGCTCTGCAAGCGGTAGCTGTGGGAGCAACTAACCTGGTCGCTACCCTTCTGGCGATGTCGGTCATCGATCAATTCGGACGAAGAAAATTGTTGCTCACGGGAACTGTGGGCCTGGCATTTTGCCTGTCGGCAGTCTCCTACGTGTTTATGACTCATCGGCACCTGCACTGGCTGGTGTGGCTGCTCATGGCATACATCGCTTGTTTTGCTGTATCGCAGGGTGCGGTGATTTGGGTGTATGTCAGCGAGGTATTTCCGAATCGCGTGCGGTCCAAGGGCCAGGCCCTGGGCAGTTCCGCCCACTGGGTGACGAACGCCATCATCTCGCTGGTGTTTCCTGTAATGGCTGGTTCTTCCGGCGCTTACCCTTTCATATTTTTTGCCGCGATGATGGTGGTCCACTTCTTTCTAATTTTGAAATATTACCCGGAGACGAAGGGGGTATCGCTCGAAAGGATGCAACACCAGTTGGGTATCGATTGAGCTACCGGCGTTGGAAATCGGGCGATCCGAAGAGTAAGCCGGCAGTGAGGGATGCCTGGCGGTCTGCAGCCTGATGCGCCTGCTGTTCGGTCGCGGGTTGGCCGATCGCTACTGGTTTGGCAACAGGCGCAGTGGCTAACTGCTGCAAGATCAGAGCCCGCGTCTTTTCTGAGACCTGGCCGTGCATGATCAGATTTTCGATCTGCCGCTCCTCCAGGTCCGGCAGCACCGATGCGGCGCCAAGTTGGCCCAGCCAATCCACGCTGACACCCTTGCCGAGACGGTTGCCGGCCAGGGCCAATGAGAAATTCATTCGTTCCAGCAGCGCTGAGCTGTTTACCCACGGAGTCGACAGCATCGAATAGCCATCGGGCGTTTGCCGTCCATAAAGTGGTTGCCCCAGATCGCTGATGGCCTTCACCACCACATTAGGATCCTCAACATCCATCCCGCCGGCACGTACTGCCGAAATTACAAAGTCTTCGGGAGTCTTGATCTTCGCGCGGTAGGAAGTAACAGACCAAAATTCAGGCGATTGCACCAGGAAGCGCATCACCTCGCCGATGTTGCCATTGGAGGCCAAAAACACCGTGCTCAGCCGATCCACCAGGCTCTGCGGCGGATCGTCGCTTACAAAGCGGACGGCCAGCTTGCGGCAGATAAAGTGTGCCGTCGCCGGGTTGGTCGCCAGCATGTGCAACACTTCCAGGCCTTCTTTGTAACCGTTCTCTTTGATGTTGACGCCCAGCACGCGCTTCATTCCTGGCTCGTGACGGCTCTCGTCGAACACAAAGCGCGGTCCGCCTTTTGGCGGCTGCTCGATGGTCCACCCGGTAAACACCTTGGCCACTTCCGTTACATCGCGCTGACTGTAACCGCCATTGACCCCGAGCGTATGCAATTCCATCAGCTCACGTGCGTAGTTCTCGTTCAGCCCCTTTGGCGACCCGCCCTTGGGAGGAAAGGGATGCCCCGGCCCTCCGAGTGCGTTGAGCGAGTGCGGACCCGTGCTGCTGGCATTATCGAGATACGTCATCATCGCGGTGCTGGTTGCCGTTTGATAAAGTAGCCCTTCGAAGCTGCCCAACGCGTTGGGGCGAATTGCATCGCGTTCGTAGGTCACCAGGCTATAAACTTCTTCGCCTGTCTTGCCTTGAAAAACATTGAAGTGGTTTAACCAGAAGTCGGTCATCACTTCCTGCAACTGGCGCTGGCTGTAAATCGCGCGCAGTACCCTGCTTTGCAAAAGTTCGTTCTGCACCACCTGGCGGGGATTATCAAGGGCGATCAGCGTTTCACGCTGCTCCGGGGACATGCCGTCACCCA
>CAZSUK010000542.1:0-3606 GCA_964609355.1 uncultured Acidobacteriaceae bacterium
GACATCCTGCAGATTTGTACGATCGTACTTAAGAAGAAAGGTTTTGACGTGTCTACCCTCAATCATTCCAACCAGGTAGTTGAGCAGGTTGCCGCTTATCAGCCGGATGTCATCCTGATGGACAACTGGATACCGGGACCCGGGGGGATCGAAGCGACCCGGATGTTGAAATTGAACCCGGAAACCCAGGATATTCCGGCCGGCGCGCATCCGTTTCCCACCAAATACGTTCAACGCGACACATCACTGACCTTCAACGTAGCCGATTACGCCCGTCAGTTGATGAATGACTTTATGATCGCGGGCGGCACTATCGAGACCCGGGAATTTCAGTCGCCGCAGGATATGGCATCGCTTGCCCAGCCAGTGATCATCAATTGCACTGGATACGGAGCCCGTCAATTGTGGTCTGACGAGAGCATCGTACCGGTTCGCGGCCAGATTGCGTGGCTGATCCCACAGGAGGGCGTTCACTACGGGTTGTATTACAAGGGTGTCAACGTTCTTGGGCGTCGCGATGGCATCGTGGTGCAGCCGAATCTCGGCGGCGAAGAAGAGGGTTGGAACGATAGCAATGAGCTGCCGGACAAAGCAGCGGCGATAGCGGGTGTCGAGGTTCTTCAGGAGCTTTACAGTCGTATGGAGAAAATGCCGAAGAGCCGCGTCTGAAAGATCAATCCCTGCACCAGCCTTCACCCGGCCTGGTGAGCAGGCAATTCTTTTTGTCTGACAGCCATTTCATTCCTGTGGCAGGGCCATCTCCTGCGGTGAGGAATTCCTGCTTGCCATGGCGCGTAAACGCTAAGCGCGAACCATCTCGAGATCCTGCAAACGTCTTCGAACCATCCAGATCTCGAATTTCCAAAACGTATGCACTGGAGTTCTTCGAGATCTGAAGATAGGTTCCCTCGGGACCATTCCACCGTCCGAGCCACTGGTCCGTGGGAGCCTCAATCGCTTCCTGACCGGAGGCCGACGGTGGGGGACCGGCGGCTTGATTGCGACAGCCGAGGATCCCGGCAAGCAGAACAAGACTTCCTATTGCTGATCGTGGCTTCATGAAAATCTTTCCGTCAGGGGGTCGATGACGAAGAAGACGCTGGTTTCGCGACCTCTTTAATGGTCTGAATTTCGATATAAGGTTGCGTTCCGGTTTCCACACCGTGCCGGTAAACCACTTTGCCAGAGATCTTAACGACCTTATTGGCAAAGTCGTCGAGCTGTTTTGGCTTGCGAGTGTCACTCACTTCGATAGAGCTTATTGGTTTACCGTCAATCACGGTTTCAGAACTGACTTGCAAGGTCCAACCAGTCGTTTCCGCCCCGATAGCCATGGCACGGCTGAGGGTACCGGTAACCGTTATCTTTTGCGGCGGCGTGGCTTCGTCAGCGTGTAAACAAATGCAGAACAGGAACAGGATCAGGGTGGTGCTTGTACGCGCGATTCTCGATCGCATATCTCCTCCAGGTCACAAAGACGATTCTATCGTTTCCCGGATGATCGGTGACCTGGAGGATTCGTTTGCCGCTAACCCGCGACGTGGAGTTCACGCAAAGGATTCTCCCACCATCTCTTCACTTTTCTGCCAGAGCGCCTGGGCAGTGCCTGGATCGAGCGCGTACGCGCGTACTCCTTCACTGACGGGGCTGATCGCCACGTTGTCCGCCACGATGTTTCCGACATGGCAGTTCTCGCAATAGCGGCCACCGATCTCGTCCGCCGGAGCAACTACGCCGGCCCACACCGAAGTTGCGGCTCCCTGCGGGATGGTCTTCCATTGGAAAGGTCCTTTACCCTGTGCTGCCTCCTGCTTATTGATCTGATCGACCATTGCCGCTAGCTCTTCATGACCCATGTGGCGGCCCAGTTCGGTCTGTATGCCTCCGGGATGCACGGCCGCGGCACGGACTCCCCGCCCGCGGTGACGCTGGTCGAAAGCGACGGCAAAAAGGATGTTCGCCGACTTCGAGCGGCCGTAGCCAATAAACGGTTCGTAGGGGGTGTGCTCGAAATTGGGATCCTGAAGATCGACGTTGGCGAAGCGGTGACCCGAAGAAGCCAGGTTGATCAGCCGTGACCCAGTCCTCATGAGCGGCGCAATCCGATTGATGAGGACAAAGTGACCCAGGTGGTTGGTGCCGAATTGCGTCTCGAAGCCGTCGGCGGTATGCCCAAACGGGGTGGCCATCACTCCTGCGTTGGCGATGACCAGGTCGAATGGTTCGCCTTTCGCGATTAGCTCGGTTGCGCACGCGCGCACGCTTTTAAGACTGGCGAGATCGAGGGCTACCAGCTCGAAGCTTCCACCATGGCCGGCCGCGTCCTGTCGCACCTGCGCGGTCGCCGCTTCCGCCTTGGTCACGTCCCGCGCCGCCCCGACAACGTGTGCGCCATGCGCGGCGAGAGAGCGCGCTGTTTCTACGCCCAGCCCGGCCGAAACGCCGGTAACGAGAATCCTTTTCCCCTGCAAATTAACCCCGGAGAGAACATCTTCCGTGGTCGAGGTTGCGCCAAATTTGTTTACCATCATCGTGCTCCTGCTGTGGGGACATTGGTTGACTTGCAGCCGCGGCTGCGATTAAAACGGAGAGTGTCTCCGATAAACAAATAATAACCGGAGACTGTCCCCGGTTGCAAGTGTGCCCCTAATGTCGAAGAAGCGCGCAAAACCTGCTCCCCGAAAGCCCCGCTCCGATGCCCAGCGCAATCGCGAGCGCATCCTGAAGATCGCAAAAAATGCTTTTACCCGTTCGGGAGCGAATATCAGCCTGGATGATGTCGCCAGGCAGGCGGGCATCGGCTCCGGCACCCTGTACCGCCACTTCCCTACCCGCGATGCGCTGCTCGAAGCGGTGTATCGCAGCGAGGTGGAAAAGCTGGCGGGGGCAGAGCGGGAGTTTGCTGAGCGCATGCCTCCGGTTGAGGCATTGCGGGCGTGGATGCTGTTGTTTGTCGATTACATCGCAGCCAAGCAGATCATCGCACCGGCGCTCAACACGATGGTCGGAGGGCCATCGAAGTTGTTCGACGCAACGGGCGTTCTGGTCAAAGGAGCTATCAACGCGCTGGTGGAGCGAGCCGTTGCCAGCGGGGATATCCGTCCTGATCTCGATCCGCTCGACCTGTTGAGAGCCCTGGTCGGCGTTTCGAACGTTGCTTCGGGGCCCGATTGGGCACAAAGCGCGAAGAGGTTGGTGGAGATCCTCATCCTCGGTTCGCGGCCATCCTCATTAGGCCATTCGCCGAGTCCGGGCTTGTAAAATCAACGGCAGGTCAACGCATAGAAGTGCGCGTACGCCTCCTGCCACCGATCCGATCGATGAGGAGAAAAAGTTGTACATTGTACCGACTCGGCGATAGCGGTGCGGCCCGAGCGCACATCTGACAGGTGCCCGGTGGCCACCGCCTGGAGCATTACGTTACCTAAAGTGGACGCCTCGACCGGACCACTCACGACCGTGCAGCCACAGGCGTCAGCCGTCATCTGGCACAGCAAAGTATTCAAGCCACCACCGCCGACAACCCGGATCGTGGACAGAGGGCGATGGGTCAGACCCCGCAGAGACTCAAGCACCGAACAGTATTTCAAGCTCAAACTCTCGAAT
>CAZSUK010000543.1:0-6005 GCA_964609355.1 uncultured Acidobacteriaceae bacterium
GAGGAAGAAATCGGGATTCCCGATCGAAGGTAGCCCCATGCTGATGGAATTGACGAAGAGCACCTTGTTCCGCTGCGCATAGCGCTTGAGCAGATGATTCTTTGAGTGAGGATGGTGATACCACCAGTCCTCACCTGCAAAGCAGACGATGCTTTCGCCCTCGAGCGGTTCCACTGTTAGTCCCATGTCACCCTGGTCTGCACTTTAGCAGGCAACCGTGCCGCCGTTTGGATGTGGAGACAAGTCGTGGGCAAGCCGGCGCCGTATTCCCGCGAGATTTCGGCGGGTATGACGCTCAACGTCAGCAACTGGGCCGTTTCACACGTCAGGGTTAGCCGGCGCGGTCCCTCGATAATACAGCTGACTGTCTCTCCCGTAATCTTCTCAGAAGAGACATGCCATTCGGGCCCCAGAACGAACCGCAGGTCTAGCAAATGCTCCCCCGCCCCGCTTGCCTCATCCATGATGAGCATCCAGTGCTCTCCCAGTTCCACGGTCCTTTGGTGCTCAACGCCGATCCTCGAATAACCGCGATGAGATGCGCGCACCCCGCCTTCGAACGTCGTGATCTGCGAGACGTCGGCTTCGTTGCCGCTTTGAAAAAGCAATTGCGGGTCGGCACTGAAGATGTTCTGCTCAGCTTCATCAATCATCAAGGTATTGTGCGATCTTGTGGAGCGATCCAGATTGCGGCGCTCCGCGGAACGGGTATAGCATCGGCTGCCGCTATCGCAGAAAATCTCATCCGATCCGAGTCGAAAAATGATCGATAACTTGTCGCAATGGCTGTGACTTCCTTTTCCTCGAAGTCCATTGGGCATGGCGCAAAAGACAATAGACGCTTCATCACGGCGAAGTATGGCGATTCCCGACTGTGGCAAAACGGAGACCGGCTTCTGGTGGTGGAAAGCGTGGGGCAGCAGATGGGATGCCAACTTCGAGAGGGTCCCAACGCGCAACGAGTGCCGCTCACCCGCCGGTAAGGATGATTGCACGATATCATCCATGAGCAGCTCGACCCTCCCATTGTCGCAGTCCCCGAGGTGCGGCAATTTGCCAGATTCATCCGCCAGAGAGGCCATCCACGTAAACATCCGCCCCAGCCGGGCTTGGAACTCCGGCGCCATCCCGCCCCGGGATTGTTGTTGCACGAGGAACGCATGCAGACCCAACTGGGCAACCAGGAAGTGATAGCCCGTAGAAGCTTCGCAGTCGCCCCCGTCCGTATAGGTTTGAAGCACAAGCTCGCGCTGAACAGCCCGCGCATATTTTTCCTGCCGTCGTCCCAGGCCGAGATAAGAAGACAAAGTCAGCAAACCCACAATGTTGCTCAGGTAGTGATTGCTGCGCACCAGGAATGAAAACTCGTTATGAGCTTCGATAAAGCGTAAATGCTGCCAGAGCGAAGCCGTCATCAACTCGAGCCAGGGCTGCTCTTCATCAGTGAAGGGCCACAAAAGCTCCATCGTGAGGCAGAGGCTAATCCCGCGTAGCGCCGCTTCCATCGCTACCGTCCAATTCACACCCAGGCCCGGCGGATTGTCTGCAATCCAGTCAGTGAGCAAGGACTGGAGAGCCTCCCGATATTTTCTCTCGCCGCTCATCACGTAGGCCTTGGCCACAACTGGGCTCCATTGCAACCGGGAGAGCTCCCAGGGCGCCTTCACGTCCGACCCGTCATGGCGAACGATGCGCAGTTTCCTCGAGTCCTCTATCGGCCACGTCTTTTGAGAGACCCAGTCGCAATGCCAATCGGGCCTCGTTCCAAGGTGGGGACTTCCATAACCAATCAGCGGATACTCTCCCCGCAAGACCGCGTCCGCATAGCTAAGCACGGCTGCCCGTTCGTCCGAGGAGAGCAGCGGCATTTGCCAGTCGTAATAACCGATGGGACGAAAACGTTGCTGGCCCTTGGCTCTCGCCGCTGCAACGGGGAAAATCGATTTCCGCATCGACCGAATGGCCCGCCAGCCCGCCTCCCTGATCAATGTGGGCAGGGGCTCGTCGCGTAGCGTTTGCAGCTTCATGGGCGCGCCTACGAAACCCTTCGCTCAAGGCCGTCGCTGTTGCTCAGCGCGTATGCAACATTCGTCGACCAGCAATGGCGCTCGACGGCAGCCCGCCGAGCGGCTGCGCCCAGCGCCGCTCGCTTCTCTGGATCCTGTGCGAGACACAAGATCGTCACCGCCAACTCATCCGCGTTGCCGGGGGTTACCAGCACCGCCGTTCGGTCGTGCTCCAGAATCTCAGCGAGCTGATCAAGCCGGCTCGCAACAATACCTTTGCCCATCGCCATATACTCAAAAATCTTGGTGGGCGAGCCGAAGAATCTGCTGCCATCTGGCATCGGAATGTGCGGAGACACAAGAATGTCAGAGGCGTCAAGATATTCGGCGACCTTTTCACGCGGCAGCGCTCCGGTAAATATAACCTCTTGCGTTTTCTCGTACGCTGCTAAAGCAGAACGCATTTCCCCATGCAGCAAGCCGTCGCCGATCAGAACAAAACGCAACTTGCATGGCTGCGCTCCACGCAATAGAGTCGCAATCGCCTGCTGCAGCACCTCGATCCCATGCCACAGGCTGAATGAACCCACAAAGCCAATCAGCACATCCTCGTGCCCCACACCAAGCTCCTTGCGACCTGTCTGTCTCCCCCTGCCAGGACAAAAATAATCGGGATCAACCGCATTGGGATTGACCCGAATTCGATCCGGGCGAATCCCTCGTTCCAATAAATCATCGCGGAGCACTTTGGAAACCACCATGATCCTTGCTGCACTGCGTAGCGTCACTTCCTCACACCACTTGATCCAGCTGCGCAGAGGATTGGGGTCCCAGTGATTCGCCATCCACTCCTCTGAACCGTTGTATTCCAGTATCAAGGGAACGCTCAAATGCCGGGAAAGAAGTGCTCCGGCTACAGAAAAAGCACAATGCCGCTGATACAGAAAGCGCGGGCGACTTGCAGCCAGGTATCTTTCTACTGCGCGGACAAATACGAAATTGTAGGAAAGCAGGATTGCGCCCGAGAGAAAATGAGGCCGCCTCTTCGCCGTGATGACTTCATTCTTGAAAGCGTCTTGAGCCAACGCAGTACCGCTAAACACCCGACAGGTTACACCCATGGTTTTCAACCCGTGAAGGAAACCGCGGATATGACTGATAGCGCCTCCGGCGGTGCCCATGCTCGCAGGGCTGGGAATCAGATAGGCAACCTCGGGCTCGCCATCGTTGATGTGGTCCACGGGCCTGGCCCGCTTACGGGATAGCTGCAAATAACACGACCAGAAGATCAAGCTCCAGGAGTCCCGCAAAATGCTCATGAGCGCTAAGGGTGCCGAGCGGAAAACATCAACGGTCTGAAACGATTCCCAATGGCCGCTCTTGTCGCATAGCGATGTTTCCTGGCATCGATGCAGCAGTTGAAAGCACTGAAAAACCTGTCTGTGTTGGAAGCCCTGTAGGGAATCGAAGAAAAAAACAATCGCCCGCCCGCGCAAACTGCGGAGCAAGCGAATCCGCTGCATGAACCCGCTTACCCTGAGTCTGCGATGCGGGAATTCGCTGATCTGCGCACCGGGATACTGGGCCCCTACCAGTTCGCGCGCGCGTGTCAGGTCTCCCGACCACACACAAAGATGAACAATTGTTGTCATCGGCTGCAGCAACTTTGGCGGGGGAATCTAACGTTCGTGGCTCGTGTAATGACTGTAATACCGGGGGCTGTAGTAGTAATACTGCGAACTCATATCCGCCCGTACTCCGTTAAGAACAATGCCAATGACATTGGCCCGTACTCGCTTCAGTTGCTCCACTACGCTAGCCACCGCGCTCCGGTTCGTGCGCCCCGCCCGGGCCACAATAATCACGCTATCCGCAAGTGCTGCAATTTCCAGCGGTTCAGCAAATCCAAGCAACGGGGGCGAATCGATCACCACCAGGTCATACTCGCGCTCTGCCTCATCCAGAATCGACCGCAGTACCATCCCGATCCGATCCGCCACCCGCCGCGACGACGGACCTGCCGAAAGAACATCCAGATCTGGATACGCGTAGGGAGTCTGAACGGCTTCCTTCCAGTGCATCGTCCCGTTGACCACATCGGAAAGACCGCGATCATTCGAGACTCCCAGCTTGATCACCGGCCGCCGCATGTCGCCGTCAATCAGCAACGTCCTCCGTCCCTGCTGGCTATGAGCCGCGGCCAGGTAAAGCGCGATGGTCGACTTTCCTTCCGCAGGCGATGCCGAGGTTACCAGGATGCTCCGAGGGTGGTGCTCCAAACCAGCTGAAAGCAAAATGGAGCTTCTCAACGTACGAATCGCTTCGTCAAAAGCGGCATTCGGGGCCGCCAGGGCCTCCTTGGCTGGGGCTCCATGGAACCTCGCATCCGGATCCGCGGGCAGCACCTGGAGAGGCAACATTCCGGTGGTGAATCGACCCACAGGAAGGGAGGGAAGCAGAGGAACGCGCAGCTCCCGCTGCAGGTGCTCGCTGTCCACCACCGTCATGTCCAGGGCATCCATTAGAAAAATGATGCTCAACCCGATAATGGTAGAGCCCAGTAGCGCAAGCAACGCATTGAGCCGCGTCTTCGGGAAAGATGGATAGAGAGCGGGACGAGCGACGTCTGCCAGCCTGATCGAATTGGATTCGAAGCTGGCATTAATGCCGGCCTCACGAATCTTGCGGATGAGCTCTTCATAAAGCGCCTTATCGGTGTCCGCTTCCTGCTTGAGCGCCTTGTACTCAAACGACCGCGCATTCATCTGGTCGAATTCGGCCTTGGCCTGGGTCATATCCCGCCGCAAAAGGCTTTCCCGGTTCAACGCCTGCTTGTAATTGATGGCCACCCGCTCCACAATCTGCCGCCGCAGACCGTCGATCTCCTGCTGCAACTCGCTTACCTGGCTGGCCGCCTTCTTGTACACGGGATGGGAGGAACCGAACTGCGTCTTTACGTCTGCAAACCGCTCCGTCGCCTCGTTCAGCTTGGCTTCCAGGGCGCGAAGCTGCTCCCCCTGGTCGGAGGCTTCCGCAGCCGGCAGCGACCCGTTCTTCACCGCGTTGTACGCCGCTTCCTTGCCGGCCCGGTCTACCTCGGCCGCGGTGAGATCGTTATCCAGATGCAGCAAACGGGCAGAAAATACGTTGGTCTTTTCCTCCGGATTGATGACATCGAGATCCTTCTCGAGATTTGCCAACGCGCCCGCCGAACGCTCCATCTTGGCCTTCAATTCTTCCAGCTGCTTCTCCATATATCCCGTCATCTGAGAAGCCGCCTGGAAGCGAATGTCATACGTATGCCGGATGTAGCTCTTGGCAATCTCGTTGACGATATCGGCGGAAAGCTGCGGATCCGGGGAGCGATAGCTGATCAGCAACAGAAAGGTGTGCAGGGGACGGGTCACCTTCAGGCCCGGCAACTCGATCGGAGCATCCTTGAGTCGTGAGGAGAGAATCTTGTCGTTCGCCAGCTTGCGCAAAGCCGGGCTCATCAGATGATACTTCTCCACCACCGGGCGCAGAACCGCATCTGAGGTGACGATTTGTTCCTGCGTGGTGAGGTAATTCTCTACGTCCGCCGAGTTGACCGCGGACGTGCTCTCATTGCCCAGAACCGCTGCTGGGGTTTGACGGTCGATATCAATGACCGCTGTGGATTCATAGAGTGGGGTCAGGCGTTTCGACACAATCACCGTGGCAATCACGGAAAAAACTACAAATGCAACCAGCTTCCAGCGGTGACGCTTAACCACCCACAGATACTGAGAAAGCGAAGGCCCATTGAGAGCCGGTTCCTTTTCAAGCGGGAGAGCGATACGCGGCGCGAGCTGGCGAGGCTCGAAGCCGTTTGTGCTCTCGTTTGTGCCTCCGCCAGGGACCGCTATTTCTTCTTTGCGCATGAGGCCAGTCTTAGTGCCAGATGATGTAGTCGGTAGCGGTCGCCGTCCCCAGCCCAGCGAGCCGATCGATTGTTTGTGCGGTAAGACGTTGGCCCTT
>CAZSUK010000544.1:0-5899 GCA_964609355.1 uncultured Acidobacteriaceae bacterium
GGTCAAAGTTGTCGTTTGTTATGGAATAGGCAGAGATGTTTGCGATGTTCTCTAGCGCCAGATCTCTGAGCGTGTGTCCGGGAGGCATTTCGAGGTAAAGATCGCAGCCTAGCTCATGGGCCACAGTCGTTGCATCATGCCAGCGAACACCGTGAGCGATGTTATCTGCCAGGTCGTTGGCGACAGCTTGAGCACTGCGAAGCGCCCTGCCAGTGACGTTGGCAAGATACGGTACCTTCGGATCGCTCACCGCCATGAAACCCAATTGAGCGCGAAGGGAATCGGCGATGGGCTGCATCAGGGAACAATGGGATGGTACCGAGACGTCCAGACGTTCCGTCTTTCGAGCCCCTTGGGATCGTGCATCATCGAGAACTTTCATCATGCCGTTGACGGATCCTGCGATCACGATCTGTCTTGGAGCATTGATGTTTGCGACGAATACAGGGTTTTCGTCGGTGTAAGCCAACTCCACAAGGCGTGATACCTGCTTTTCGCTGAGGCCGACAATCGCGGCAAGTCCGTACCCGACGGGATACAGATGTTCCATTTGCTCTGCGCGCGAACGTACCAGTGTGACGGCATCGGCTAAAGAGATCGCGTCAGCGGCAACTGCCGCCGAGAACGCCCCGACGGAAAGCCCCGCCACAGCACTCGCTTCAAGCCCGCTTTGCTGCAGCGTTCTTGCAGTTGCAACGCCGGCGGCGAGCAGCGCGAGCTGGACTGGAACCGTCAATTTCAGCTCATCTGGGGAATCGAAGGTGCGGACGTCGCACCCCAATAATTCGCTGATTTCATGGAGAGTTTCTTCGACAGCAGGATGCTTCCCCAGGGTATGAAGCATCCCTGGTATTTGTGCTCCTTGTCCCGGGAATAGAAGTACCGTGTTCACTCTAGGCGTTCCTCCCAGTTGGAGCAGTCCACGGGTCGTGGCCAAGCAATCGTCCCACCCGTGTCCGGAGGAGAAATTTCTCCGAGTGTCCCGCCGCGTATTCCGCTAGCGAAAACCCGCTGTACGGAGTCTCGACGAGAGCATCCACTTTGCCTGGTGAAGCCGAAACCAATTTCCACAGATGCAGGGCTTTCGTTCGATCGAATCTTTCAGAAGCAAAAAATACCAGGTCCAGGTCGCTCTCCTCTTTTACCGCCGCCTTTCCCGAAGCCAGCTCGAAGCCGGCGCTGCCGCCAGGGCCCCACTCAAACTCAATCCCCTTGAGACGGTCTTCGAGGAAAGCGAGCGCCTGGAATGCGGGAAGGGAACTTCGAGATGCCAATCCCAACCGCGAGCGTAGCTGTTCAGGACCTTTTCTTACGACAACATCAGCGGGGCTAACATAACCTCCCCACCGTTCGTGCCGCAGGCTGCCGCGTACCCCGACGGCGATGCTTCCCTCTGGAGGGGTGCCTCGCCGGACGACAACCCAGGGATCCTGTCCCAATGCGGTGGTGAGCCAGACCGGCCGCTCGGGATCGGAAGCAGTGATTGATCGCGATCGAAGCAAGAGCAAATCGTGCACACGCGGCATCCTGTCCACTTGTCCGAGTCCTCAAAAGTATTTGGCCATTACCAGCATCCATGATGCCAGCGTGATCGCACCAGCACCATAGGAAGCGATCAGACCAGAGCTAGCCGCGTCCGGGGTCGCGTTGAAGGCTTTTCCGAAAACCAGTCCGAAGAATCCTCCGGGAATGGCGCTGATAACCGTGATGTCCCTCACCTGGTCGTGGTTCATGTGAAAGAGCAAGGTCATACCAAGCGCAAACAGCGGTTGTATCAGAAGAATGGCCGCGGTCGTCCAGAACACACTCTTATCGAAGCGGAACTTCTGCGCCGAGACCACCAATCCGGTGAGAACGAGCGCCGAGCCTGTCGCTGCACTGCCCATCGTCGTCAACGTTCGATTGACGTAAGAAGGCAAATGAAGTCCGAAATACACCCAGACCAGCGCCAACGCCGGCGCCCACACCACCGGGCGTGCGAAGGCACGGGGAAAACTGCCCAGGATCGTTGCCAGTGAGATGCCATTCCCCTGGGACGATTTGTCGGCCTCAAGCAGTGCGATGGTCAGTGGAGAGATGGTGATCGAACCGACGGCAATCGACAACGCAGCAGTAACCGTCGAGGCTGGACCATAAGCGGTAGCGAACAAGGGCAGCGCCACTGCGGCCGAGTTTGGAAAGCCGACCGTCAAGGCCAGAACCGATGCATCGGAGACGGACATTTTCAGACTACGGCGTGCCCAGAAATAGCTACCCGCGTACAAAGCAGCAAATATCCAGGTGATCATAAGGGCGGTCGAAATCTGCATTTCGAGGACCGCCCAGGATGTTTGACTGATCACCGAGAACAAAGCGCATGGGATGGCGAAGGTCATCACCAACACGATGAGGTTCCGCACATTGACGTTGTCCATCATTCCCCGCCGGCCTGCTATGTATCCCAGCAGCAGGCCGGCGAAGATGGGAGCCAGGGCGTCAAGAAGAACCCTGGTCATCGCAGCTCCCTCAGGCCGTTTGCCACTGTGCTTCCAGTGCGTTCCGGGCGGCGATTCCGGCCTTGCGTGTTTTCTTGGCCGCGTCCGACTCCAGATGGCTGCTCAAATCGGTTTTGCCAGCGCGTGCATCGTCGATTGCCTCTGCAAGAGCCTGCTTAACCTCAGTAATCTCGGCTGCGGTTGGGTTCTGTGGATCCTCTGCATGCAGTAGCTTGAACAGGAGCCCAAGTTTGGCGTAGTCGCGAACGTCGTAGGACATCGGTGCGATCTCATGACCAAGCTTTTCCAACTCAGCAACGGACCTCCGGGTAATGATCGCAGCAGCTTCCTTGTGCATGGCGTGAATCACAATGCCTGCGTCGTCGAACGCGAGGATCCGGTTTGCCTGATATCCATGGGTGAGGAAACCACCGGAGAAGGCTTGTCCGGCAACCAGGGAGATAACCGGATGCCCCGCCATACGGGCAGAGGCGTAGGCATCTGCCGCCGCAGCCGCCGCAAAAAAGATTCCCGCGGTCTCTTCACGCCGGCCGTAGGCCTGGCTCTTCACGTCAACGACCGCAATGATCGGACGTTTTTCATGCTTCGGTTTATCGCTGTCCTCGGCAATAGCCTTCCGGATGTGAGTAGCGAGTGCATAGGCCTCCTCAAGACCGACCTGTCCGTCGCGGACGCACGGGAAGCGGCTCTTCGGATTGGGCACCACACAAAGAAAGAGAGCAGTCTGCTTGCCCAACGGCGCGTTCGTTGCCAAAACGGAGTTAGGATCCCCAGCCTCCGCCGTATCGGTTCCCGCGAGAGCCTTGAACCAGGCCCTGCCGCGCAATCCTACGTGCATGCTCATCGCCCACCTCCTGTGCCCCACTGCTGTCGTAAGGTTGCTGGATCGATCTGTTTGGACGTATCCAGGGCAGCGATGCGATCCCGATAAAGATCCACCTGCTGGCTGCGGTGCATTGCCGGCAGGCCGGCGAGTACATAGCCGCGAACGGCGGCCGCAATCTTATTAGCGTCATCTTCGACCAGAGCATCCGCGAGTCCCATTCCAACGCGCTGCGCGCCACCATGAATGGCCCAGATGAGAGCTCTGTCGGAAGCGTCGAACTCGTCGATGCCAGATTCCTGTTCGATGACCTCCGGTCCGTTGAGACCGAGGCGAGCCTCACGCGTCATGATCGTGTAACTGGAGACACCGGCGGCCAGCGACATTCCGCCGAAGCAACCTACGGTGCCCGCCACAATCGTGATGACTGGCGCGTGCTGCCGGAGCGCAAGGATCGACGAGATCACTTCCGCAACGGCGGCAAGGCCGAGATTGGCTTCCTGGAGGCGTACTCCGCCCGTCTCCAGCAAGAGGATTGCCGCCGTTGGCTTCCCGGCCTCAGAATCCTTCGTGGCCAGATCGAGCGCCGCGGTCATCTTTGCTCCGGACACTTCGCCGACGCTGCCGCCCTGGAATGCACCTTCGAACGCAATGGCAACCGCCGGTGAACCGCCAATCTTTCCCTTGATGACAATGCAGCCGTCATCCGACTGCGGCGTGATACCTTGCATCGGCAGCCAAGGGGACTCGATGCGATCGAACGGCCCGGTAAGCTCTTTCCACGTTCCCTCGTCAAAGAGGCTCTGGGCGCGCGCCCGGCCGTCAAGCTCGATAAAACTTTTTCGATTGATGAAATCCTGGATGATGCTCGTCTGGCTCATTGCTCAATCACCTCCACTGCCTGTTCCAGGCGAAGCAAGACGCTTCCTGGTGTGGCGCCCGCATCGTTGATGTCGATTCGTACAGAGCCGTCGAATTTTGAGAAGAAGCGATCAAACACAGCCTTCCATGTATCGCGGAAGCCATCGACGCTGGTTGTAATGAATACATGTGCGCCTTCGGCCGGGGACGGTTCGAGAAGAACTTCCATATCGCCGGACCCTACGACTCCCACATGCGCCTTCTTGAGAATATGGCGTTTCGCTGCCGGATAATCGAACTTAATTTGCTCCATTTGCTTCCTCCAACAGACTGTTGTCCTTCTCCACTTCGTTTTGGCCATGCTGCAGCGCATCCAGGAAGAGCGTCGCGGCGAGCAGGTCCGCGCTTCCGCCGGGTGAGATTTGCCGCCGAACGAGCTCACGATCGAGATCTCGCAATGCCGCATTTCCCTCAGGAGTACCGGGACCTCCGACCGCAAGGACCTGCGCCGAGCCCCTGTGAACGAGCTCCTGCGCTTCTGTGCCTCCCCGGTAGAGGACACAGGTATCGTCAAGGTGCGACATGATCTGGAGGAGCGCGAGCAACCGGCTATCCCGCTCCGTGCGGCCGGTCCTGCGCGCCTCCGTCAATGCCGGGAGTCCAACTCCAATCACATGAGGGAAGTTCGCACATGCTTCGCCGCGAGCTCCGGTTGCTCCATAGCGATTGCGTACCAGCTCTCCGTGGGATACGATCTGCGGCCGGGCGTGGTCTGGCAGCCGAGCGAGATAGCCGGCGTTTCGAGCAATGTTTTCTGACTGCAGATCCGCGGATTCGCTTGCTGCACAGACCAGCAGACCCAGCAACCAGATTGCTCCCTTGTGTGCATTGCTGCCGGCGGTTGTACGCAGCATGGCTGCTTCTGCTTCTCTGCCGATAGCCGCCACCGTTGCCCGCAACTCCTTATCCATCGGTGCGACTGCCGCAGCAAAAGCCATCTTTGCAAAGTAGGGCGCAATCGTTCTGGCCGAGCGGCGCATCCGATCGAGTGACAGGTCCGTGTGAGATCCTGATCCTCGCCGGTCAACCAGGCCTGGCTTCGGTGTAAGCTCCGCTTCTGCGACCAACGCCTGCCAGGCGAGCCTTGCAAGTTGCTCGGGACTTTGAGTGGGAGTGGGTGGCCCAGGTCTCGTTTTTGAGACCTGGGCTTCTCCTTGCAATGGCCCTGGCCGAAACAGCGAGGTCTCGAAAGCGGGATGAGTGATTGGAATAAGGTGGCCCATCACCAACTCCTGAACTGCGCAGGTGGCTGGTAGAGTCCACCCGACCAGGCAACCAGATCTTCCATGCTTCTGGCTGCAAGCAGGGAGCGAGTTGCCTGCAGGCGCCGGACTCCGACGTCTTCTGGGAACGCGATCACGCCCCGGCGTCGCAGTTCGGCCGTCTCTTGTGGCTTCGCTTTCAGCCCGATGGGACTGACCCCTGCAACCGCAGCCAAGGCGCGCCGTCGTTCTTCGATTCCGTCCGTCTTGTAGAGGTAAGCTATTCCTTCTTCGGTCACGACGTGACTGACGTCATTGCCATAGATCATGATGGGCGTAATCGGCATACCGGCCTTCTGGCCAACTTCGACCGCGTCCAGAGTTTCCACGAACGCAGGCTCGCCGCCCTTGGCGAATGTCTCCAGGGTTTGCACCACGAGCTTGCGGCCAGGCAGATT
>CAZSUK010000545.1:0-3004 GCA_964609355.1 uncultured Acidobacteriaceae bacterium
CGCGGCCAGCCACCTGCCCGCTGGGGACCCTGCTCGCGAGGCGCTCGACGAAGCCCTGCAAGAAGCAGACAAGGTCATGCAGGAAGGACGCGAACGGGTGTTGAATCTTCGTGGGCGGCATGCGCCACGCGTCAGCCTCGCGGACGCACTGGCGCAGGTGGGTCAACAGCTTCGCTCCATTCATCCTGCGCATTTTCAGGTCACGGTGCAAGGCCGCCCGCGGCTTCTGGATGCGATTGTGCAAGAGGAGATTTTGCTGATCGGCCGTGAAGCGCTGACCAACGCCTTCACCCACTCGGGCGGAAGTCACATCGAAGCGCAGCTATCGTACCATGCCACTGCTCTGCATGTGTGCGTGAGCGATGATGGAGCCGGCATCGATGAGACGGTACTGAAGGCTGGTTATCGCAGCGGTCATTGGGGCTTGCAGGGCATGCGCGAGCGTGCCGCAAAGTTGCGCAGCGAGCTGCGCGTGGGCCGCAGCAAAGAGGGTGGCACGCAAATTGATCTGCAGGTGCCGGGTGCCATCGTCTATCGACCCGACCACCCGAAAGGTCCGTGGCCGTGGAACCGCTTTCGAAGAAAAGATGACTTCGCTGCCGACTAAGACCGCGCAGCAGAGAGTGGAAATCGCTCGCGGACCTCGTAGTGTGACCCCTTTGCTCCCGGCACGCTTTCATAAAGAACGAACTCTTCCGCAACAAAACCACTGAATTTCGGCTCGCGGTGAATCCTGCCTTTCAGAGCGCGAAGCGCCTTCACTCCCTTGCTCTTGCTCCGCGCCAGCGTTATGTGAGGATGATAGGGACGAGTTTCCGGGACAAACCCACAAAGTCCAGTAGCAGCAGTCACACGCTGCTGCAGCGCTTCCAATGCTGGGGTGAGCCTGACACCGGCGAAGAAAACCCCTGCGCGCTCGAAGAAACCCAGGTCTTCCAACTGCACCGGCACCGGCGGCGAGCGCAACTCCCTAAGTCGCGTGACAATGCATTCGTATTCCGGTGTGTTGCCCAGAAACTGCAGCGTGATGTGCCATGATTCAGGCGCGCTCCAGCGCAAACCGTCCTCGCTCGCTTGGAGCCGCATCGACACCGCTGAGAGCTCCTCGATCACCTCAGCCGCAAGTGGAATCCCCACAAAAAGCCGCATGGTTAATCCGCCGGCCCGGATTTCCTGTCGAGATCCGTGGCGTTGATCAACATTATCCGGTTTTCTTAAGGAAAACCGCACACTCGTTCCTTGCTAGCAGCGTTCAGTAGGAAATCCGGGTGTCCGCAGCAACTGAGACAGCCTTTCGAGCAACGGCGCCTGACTTTTCAAAATGCGTTCTTTCGCTTCTGCGATCGAAAACCAATCCCCACGATCTACTTCGGCAATTTCCATCTTGCGGCCGGAGCGCGGCGGCCACTCTATCTCACAACGATTGCTGATCAGTTGGCTGGGGTCGCAATCGCCTTCAAATGCCCAAGCGGTGACAACCTTACCCCCGGCCTGCTGCACCTGGCCGAGACTCAAAAAATCTCCTTGCGCGGCGAAGCCCGTCTCCTCCTGAAATTCCCTCTTCGCGGCTTCTAAAGCAGCCTCGCCCGCTGCGTACTCGCCTTTAGAAATGGACCAGGCGCCCAGATCTTTTTTGGCCCAGAACGGCCCTCCCGGATGAACCAGAAAGACTTCCAACTGACCATCGCGTGACCGATACATCAACAGCCCTGCACTCTGTTTTGCCATCGCAGCTCAACGATGGCCCAGATCGTCCTGCTCGTGGTAATTGGGGTAGGACGGAATGGGCGGTGCAGTCACAGGATGCTCCTTCAACTGCTCCATCACGATCGCTACTGCGCGCTCCAGTTGCATGTCATGACCCGCGGCCACATCCTTCGGCAACTCCTCCACTTCCACATCGGGCGGGATACCGTGACCCTCCACCTCCCACTGCCCATTCAGACCATAGATCGCGTAGCGAGGCGCCGTGACTGAGCCTCCATCGATCAGCGTTGGATACCCGCCGATGCCCACCAGGCCGCCCCAGGTTTTTACCCCCACCAGCGTGCCCAGGTTAGCCTTGCGAAAATACCAGGGCATCGCATCGCCGCCAGAGCCAGCCGATTGGTTGATGATCATCGCCTTGGCTCCAAAAATGGCGCCCTGCGGATCATGAACCGGTTTCCCGTCACGCTCGATCGCACCACTGAGGATCTTCTGGCTGAGCACATTCACCACGTAATCCGCGATCAGGCCACCCTCGTTGTAACGCTCGTCGAGCACCACGCCCTCCTTATCGAGCTGGGCGTAAAAATAGCGATTGAAGTTGGAATACCCTGCGCCCCCGGTGTTCGGCATGTAGATGTAGGCCACCTTACCGCCGGAAAGTTGATCGACCTTGCGCCGGTTTGACTCGATCCAGTCGATGTTGCGCAGACCGTGCTCGGAATCAGCCGGCACTAC
Organism: uncultured Acidobacteriaceae bacterium; assembly: GCA_964609355.1. Classification (GTDB taxonomy): domain Bacteria; phylum Acidobacteriota; class Terriglobia; order Terriglobales; family Acidobacteriaceae; genus PALSA-350. The sequence continues at coordinate 2,446 of CAZSUK010000545.1, forward strand.
CGTGACGTCGCGCCCATCGCTGCCATCCGGCTTGGTCCCAACCCGTACCACGGTCTGCTTACCCGCAGTACCGTCGAAAAAGCTGTCCAGGTTGTCGGTTGCGTGCAGGTCGCGTCCGTTAACCGCGAGCAAATACTCGCCTTCCACAATATTGATGCCTGGTACAGTCAGCGGCGCCGTGAGCGAAGGCGTCCAGTTCTGGCCATTGTAGATTTTTGCGAACTTGTAACGGTTGTTGTCGACCACGTAGTCCGCTCCCAACAGGCCGGGCTTGGGCGCATCCTTTCCTTCCTGTGGACCGTGGACGAACATGTGACCCACTTGAATCTCACCCAGCATTTCGTTCGACAGATAGGTAAATTCGTCTCGCGAGGCTAACCCATCCAAATAGGGCTTGTATTTCGCTTCGATCTTCTGCAGGTCAAGTCCATGCAGGTGCGGATCGTAAAAGAAGTCCCGTTCGATGTGCCAGGTCTCACGATACATTTGCTGCCATTCAGCGCGTGTGTCAAGGGTAGCCGTCATGTCGCCATTGTTGACTGGCTTTCCCTGCGGAGCA
>CAZSUK010000546.1:0-6085 GCA_964609355.1 uncultured Acidobacteriaceae bacterium
ATCTCTACCTCTGTCAGGTGCGCGGTGACTTGCGGCAATTGCTTCAGAATGTCAGCGAGGGTCCGTTTCTCCGCCGCGGCACGCTCGGCTGCTGTGCGTAAAAGGTCATGTGCCGTCGCCCTCCCCACCTTGGGCGCGAGAGCAGCGTTCACTGCCTCGGAAAGGGGCAAGCCGAGCAGGCTGTTCAGGTTTGACATCATCCGCACGGCATCCACTTGCAAACCTTGTGCAATCTCAGTCGAATAGGCAAGCGCCGCCGCAGTTAGTCGGAATGCTTCCGGCACCGTGTCCCACTCCGCCTGCCATAGCCCAAGACCACGCTCGTGTTCCTGCGACATCGCGTGCAGCATGGTGGACGCAAGTCCCGGCATCCTGGCATTCGTCGCAATCACTGCGGCACAAGCCACGGGGTTATGTTTGTTCGGCATCGTGGAAGAGCTGCCGCGTCCCTCGCTTTGGGCCTCTGCCGCCTCCCCTACTTCGGACTGCATCAGGAGAGCAATGTCTCTGGCGAATTTTGCCAGTGTTCCTGTCAAAATCGCGAGCACCTGTACCATCTCAACCAGGTTGTCTCGATGTGTGTGCCAAGGCAGCGGGGGTTCCTTCAATTGAAGAATTCGCGCCAGTTCCGCAGACACCGCCCCGCCGGTCGTTCCCAACGCTGCCAGTGTGCCCACCGCTCCCCCGAATTCGACGACCAGCGTCCTTACCGCTGCTGAACGGATTCGATCATGATCCCGGCGCAGCGCGGCGAGCGAGCCGGCCAACTTTAGACCAAGTGTCGTCGGTGGTCCTGCCTGCAGCCATGTTCTGCCCATCAGCACGGTGTGCCGGTGCTCCCGCACCTGATTGATTAGGGCACCCTCCAGTTGTTCGATCGCCACATCGAGTAGCTGGAGGGCCTCTCGAATTTGCAGGACCAGCGCCGAATCGAGAACATCCTGGCTGGTTGCGCCCAAATGAATCGAGCGCGCCGCCACTTCGCTGCCTGCTTTCACTTTAGCGGTGAACTGCTTGACAAACGGTATGGCGATATTCCCCGCCGCCCTCGCGTCTTTTACGAGCAGCGCGGCGTCGACGAAGTTCGTGTCAAGCAGCGATTCCAGCACCTTGCCCGAGCCAGTCTCGGCGAGGCCGTGGTTCTCGAGCGCGCGGGTGAGGGCCCATTCGAACCGCATCATGGCACGGAGTTGCGCCTCGTTAGAAAAGACGCGAGTCATCTCCGGCGTGGAAAAGAGAAACGAGTTCAGGCCGTTGCTCATTGAGGATGTATCTCTTCTACCATGCGAAGAACACAGTCTCATCCTGGCCCTGCAGACGGAGGTCCCATCGGTACGAATTCGTCCGATGATTGTCGAGTCGAGCAAGGAGGGTGGCTCGACGCTCTGCTGGAACTTGCTGCAGCACCATATCGGCCGTATTGCCGGGCTCCTTCTCGAAGTACACACGCGTGAGCAGATGGCGAAGCAGGCCACGGGCAAATACCAGCACCAGCATATGAGGAGCCTGCATCCGTCCATCCTCCAGTGGCACCGCTGCCGGCCTCAAAGCCGCCACCGCAAAGTTCCCGTTGATGTCCGTTGCTGCGCGCCGAAACCCGGAAGGGAATGGATCCTGGTCTGATGTGGAAACTGTGATGCTTGGCGTCCAGAATTCAAGCACCGCATCCGGCACCGGAGTGCCATCCCGGTCCAGCACTCGCCCGCGAATTTCGATTCTTCCGGCCATATCCGCGTCGAGTACAGGAGCCCGATCGATCAGATAGTCGAGCCCGATACAAAAGAACGGCCCCACTGTCTGCGAACCGGCTGGGATCAGCCTGCTATCATCCGTCATCTCCTGGCCTCCTCGAAAGGAGTTTCGCCATGGCCACGCAGCACGATGTCCCAGGCGTAGGCAAGGGCGTAGCTCGGTTCCGAGCGCTCCATATCGAGGCGCGAGATCATCCGTCGGCGTGCCTCCTCATCCGGAATGCTGTTGAAGATGGGGTCCAACGGCTGTAGCGGATCGCCGGGAAAATACATCTGCGTCACCAGGCGCGACAGGATCCCAGCTCCAAAGAGCGAGAAGTGAATATGCGCAGGCCGCCACGCGTTGTGATGATTGCCCCAGGGATACGCACCCGGCTTGATGGTCTTGAAGCAATACCGGCCGTCTTCATCGGTAAGCATCCGCCCCGCACCAGAGAAGTTGGGATCGAGCGGTGCGTCATGATTGTCTACCTTGTGCAGATAACGGCCCGCCGCATTTGCCTGCCACACCTCGACCAGCGCACCGCGCACCGGCTGCCCGTCTTCGTCAAGCACACGCCCGTGCACAAAAATGCGTTCTCCGAGCGGCTCCCGTTCATGCTGCGCCGTCAAATCGTGATCGTGCTGACGAATCAATCCGTGCCCAAAAACCGGCCCCGTCTTCTCTGTTAGCGTCTCGGGAAGCAGGACCAACGGCATGCGTGGCGAACGCGCAATAGACGACAAGTACGGCGGGAAGTGAAAGTCGGGCTGTGTGCCGGGTATTGCGGTTGCAACTGTGCGCAGATCAATCAAAGTTCCTCCTCAAACGCGTTCCATCGCCAATGCGATGCCCTGCCCCACTCCGATACACATCGTTGCGAGAGCGAGCTTGCCGCCAAACTTCTCCAACTGGTGCGCCGCTGTAAGCACCAGCCGGGCGCCGCTCATTCCGAGAGGATGGCCGAGCGCGATAGCCCCTCCCGTTGCATTTACATGCTCAGCATCGTCCGGCAAGCCCAACTGCCTCAGGCAAGCGAGCGATTGGCTGGCGAACGCTTCATTGAGTTGAATCCAATCGAAGTCGCTGATCTTTTGCTTCATGCGCGTCATGAGCTTCTGAGTCGCGGGTACCGGCCCGATACCCATCACCCGTGGTGCAACCCCTGCTGTTGCCATTCGCAGGATCCGTGCACGTGGTCGCAGGCTATGGTGTGCGACTGCGTCTTCTGAAGCAATGATCAGCGCAGCGGCTCCATCGTTGACGCCCGACGCATTGCCTGCCGTTACTGTGCCGCCGGGGAACAGAGGTTTCAGCGTAGCGAGCTTGTCCGGAGTTGTATCCGGCCGGGGATGCTCATCACGCGCGATGATGGTCTTATCTTTCCCCGCTATCTCCACGGGAACAATTTCCTCGGCAAAAAATCCACTGTCCACCGCGCGAGCTGTCCGCATCTGGCTTCGCCATGCAAACGCATCCTGTGCGACGCGTTCCACACCGCAATCGCGGGCAACGTTCTCTCCGGTTTCCGGCATAGAGTCGGTTCCATAGAGCTCTCGCATCCTGGGATTCACAAACCGCCAGCCGATCGTCGTGTCGTAGATCTCCGCGGAACGATCAAATGCGGCCTTCGCTTTGCCCATCACAAACGGTGCGCGCGACATCGACTCCACACCACCCGCAATGACAAGTTCCGCCTCCCCGGCGGCGATCGCGCGCGCCGCGGTTCCGACTGCGTCCATGCCTGAACCGCACAGCCGGTTGATGGTGTTTCCCGGAACGCTTTCGGGTAGACCAGCAAGCAGCAGAGCCATCCGCGCCACGTTGCGATTATCCTCTCCGGCTTGGTTCGCGCAACCAAGCATCACTTCGTCCACCGCACTCCAGTCCACCCCAGGGCAGCGCCTTACGAGTTCGCGGATGGGAACCGCCGCCAGGTCGTCGGTACGCACCTGTGCCAGCGCACCACCGTATCGGCCGATGGGTGTTCGCACCCCATCGCAAATGAATACGGGTCTCATGCGGCGTCTCCCTCTACGCCGTGCGCCGCGGCGGTTCGTTGCTTGAGGTCGCGCAACGTTTGCAGTTCTAGGGGGTTGGGTCCCGCTGTTTCACTGCAGCTGTCCGAAAAGCGGATCTCCCAGCCTGTGCTCTTCAAAATCGACTCCCGATTCACTCCGGGATGGACGCTCGTCACCTCCAGTTCGCGCGACACCGGATGGGGCCGGAGGATACACAGATCCGTAATCACTGCCGCCGGGCCGTTTCCCGGAAGTCCGGCCAACTCCCTCGAGTTGCCTCCGGTAAGAAAACCCACCGAGGTCACGAAGTCGAGTTTCTCAACGAACGTACGTTTCGTCTGTTTGACGATGATCAACACCTCCTTTGCAGAGGAGCTGATCTCGGGTGCCCCGCCTGCTCCCGGCAGGCGCACCTTTGGACTCTTGTACGAACCCACAACGGTGGTGTTGATATTTGCAAACCGGTCTAACTGGGCAGCGCCCAGAAAGCCCACGTCGATGCGCCCGCCTTGCAGCCAATAGCGGAAGATCTCCGGAGTCGACACCACTGTATCCGCCGTTTCCGCCAGGTTGCCATCGCCGATCGACAAGGGCAGCACCGGTGGCTTCGCTCCAATCGGCCCGGACTCATACACGAGCACCGCGTCGGGAGCATGCGTCAGGCGCGCCAGGTTGGCGGCTGTCGACGGAAGTCCAATACCGACAAAGCACACCGCACCATTACGCAGCATGCGCGCCGCTGCCACCGTCATCATCTCGTCGGACGTGTAGGCAACGCTCACTGCGACACCGCCTGCAGATACTCGGCGAAGTCTTCTGTTTCAAGTATGTTCTCTTTGATCCACGCGTTGAAGCAATCTCGATCGCGCGAGATCGGATCCCAAGCTCGATAAAATACATTATCGCGATCGTAATACCCGTGTGCATACGAGGGAGTCGCGCCACGCGGCACCTCACAAACTGCAGTTACCACCCAACTCGGTAGAATGCAGGCATTGGGCGGAGCATCGAGTTCACGGACGCGCTCCTCTACGGTGACAATTGCGCGCTTTGCTGCCAGCGCGGCTTCTTTCTGCACGCCCAGGATGCCCCACAAGAGAACATTCCCTTTCCAATCGGCTTTCTGAGCATGAATCACGGTAACGTCGGGGCGGACCGAAGGCGTTGCTGCCAGCACTTCACCCGTAAAAGGGCAGGTCACACTGCGTATTTTATCGTTCACGCGCGGCAAGTCAGATCCTGTATACCCGCGCAGAACCGCGAACGGCAAGTTTGCCGCTCCCGCGACGTACGCATTTGCTAAATCGCTGTGGCTGCGTTCCTCGATCTCGAGCGGCCCGGGCCAGCCATTCTCCACTGCGTCGCGAAAGCGGTGCAATGATCCGACGCCGGGGTTGCCACCCCAGGAAAACGTGAGTTTCGCGGCGCAGCCGGCGCCGATCAACTGGTCGTAGATAAGGTCCGGCGTCATCCGTACAAGGGACAGATTACGACGCTGCTGGCGAATGATCTCATGGCCGGCCGCAAAGGGGATGAGGTGGGTGAACCCCTCCAGGGCGACGGTCGCGCCGTCGTGCACGTTGGCTGCAATCGCTTCCGCCAAAGTGACCCACTCTGCCATTTGACCTCCATGGAACGACTCCGGCATTATTACGTAAATATGCGATGGTGTACAACATGTGCGATAATCGCCCGCCTAACAGGGGGCGCTGAATGAGGGCGACTAAATCCGTAACCTCCCCGGCACAAGCCGTTCCGCACGACGAGTTTGCCGCCCAGGCCGGGAATCCCGATTTCGTTCTTTCGCTCGCGAGAGGACTGCGGGTGATCGAGAGCTTTGAAGGTCATCACGAGGGCCGGAGCATCATCGAGATATCCCGCGCCACCGGTCTTTCGCGAGCATCCATCCGCCGCCTTCTGTTAACACTGCAATTGCTCGGCTACGTTGAGCGCTCGCGACAGGTCTATCGCCTTAAGACCCAGGTTTTGCGCCTTGGCTTCTCCTATCTGTCCTCCTCATCGGTTGTCGAAGCAGCCCGTCCGGTGCTCGAGCGCATCACGGAGCAGCTGCACGAATCGTCTTCGATGAGCATGCTCGACGCGGGGGAGATTGTGTATGTTGCGCGATCAGCGGCCAGCCGGGTACTTGCCGCGGGTCTCTCCGTTGGCAGCCGCCTGCCCGCATTTTGTACCTCGATGGGGCGGGTGCTGCTCGCAGCGTTGCCTGACCCCGATCTTGACGCATACCTGCGCGACTTGAAGCCGCGGGCTTACACCCCCAAAACCATCACCAGGATTCCCCAACTAAAGAAGGCTATCTTTGACGTGCGGAA
>CAZSUK010000547.1:0-8804 GCA_964609355.1 uncultured Acidobacteriaceae bacterium
CGGATTCCAGAACTGTTCGAGGGCAGAAGGCGGGTCGAAGCGCCACAAAAAGGCGGCTACCAGGCCAACAAGAAGCACCGCAGTGGCGAATACCCAGTAAGGGAGAGGAGACAGCCAGGGTTTGCCGGGCTTCTGTGGCGGAGCAGCGGCCGGGGTGTCGGTGACCGGGGCCGCAAGTGCGACTGGTGTTGAGGATTCGACCGGAGCCGCCGCTTTGGTTTTGCGAGGGTAGAATTCAGGCTCATAACGGCCTGAAGTCAACTCGATCCGCATTTCCGACTCGTGTGCTTCTTCGTGATAGTACTGCGCGATCCGTTTCCGGATTTCCGCAATCGTGACCCGGGCAATTGGATCATCGGCGGTGTCGTAATCCGGAGGCCGGTTGAATACCCGTACCCCCAGCAGGCGCTCTTTCAGGAACTCGCCTCTGCCCTCCAGCGTCTCCTCAACGATGAACCTGAACAGCGCCGGATACCGCCGGCTGTTCTTGAAATGGGCTGTTTCCAGCAGACGCTCCATTTGGCGTCTGACCTGATCTTTCTCTTCCTCAGTTTTCGGAACCCATGCAGCATGTACATCCATGACGTGCAACAGTGTATGCCAGCGCTCGCGGGGCTGACAACAGCTCTTTACCGATATTTACCTGGCAGTCAAGTATCCGAATCATAAGGTGTTGTGGTTTTTACCTCCCGCTAATACCAGAAATACCCTGTCCAAAGACACTGTTGCTCACCTAGTTTGCTCGTCGGTTACCAACTCCACCTTTTGGTGGAGCTGAATGCCAGCACGAGCCCGTAAAAAATAGAACGCGGAACGACCTTTAGGGAGACCATATGAGCAGAAACCACTGTCCTACCAGTTCCTCGCCTAGCCACCTTCAAGCCTTGCCTTTCATCAAACTGCGTTTCGCGCTTTCTCTCGCACTGCTACTGATCACCATCTTTGCCGCCTCGCTCAGGGTCGCTCATGCGCAAGCTGCCGGTGAGATCACAGGAGCGGTCACTGATCCAACGGGCGCTGTGGTTCCCAACGTCGATGTGAAGATCACTTCAGTCGAAACCGGTAGTTCGAAAGCCACTAAAACCAATGGCGCCGGCATTTTCGACTTCCCTGGATTGGACAACGGCGATTACAACCTTACGGCGAGCTCCACCGGCTTCCAAGCCTACAGGAAAGACGGAATCGTGCTGCATGTGGGAGATACGCTCAGGGAAGATATCGCCTTGGCGGTGGGCGCCCAAACCCAGGAGGTGGTCGTACAGTCGAACGCCCTGCAGGTCCAGTCTGAGTCAAATGAAGTGAGTTCCCTGATCTCGGGGCAACAGATGTTGCAGCTGGCCACGAATGGCCGCAATGTAACCTCCCTGGTCTCTCTGGGAACGGGGGTTTCCGGCAACCTGCCGTCTTTTAACGGTGTTACCGCGCAAGGCAGTAATGCCAACCTTAGCTTCAACGGCACAAATCCGAATCACAATAACTGGCTCATCGACGGCGGCGAAGTGTATGACCGCGGCTCGGGCGGCAAGCTGGACGTATTGCCGGCTCCTGACGTGATTGCCGAGTTCCAGGTACTGGCCAGCAACTACCCGCCGGATTATGGCATTAATTCGGGCGGCACCATCGTGATGCAGCTCAAAAGCGGCACCAAAGCCTTCCACGGCGGCCTGTGGGAGTTTGTCCGCAACGACGATCTGGATGCCGGCTACTACTTCAACAAGCAGGCAAATACCCCCAGCCCTGAGCTGCGCTTGAACATCTACGGTGGTGATATTGGCGGCCCGGTGATCATCCCGCACCTTTATAACAGCGCCAGGAATAAGACCTTCTTCTTCTGGTCGGAAGAGTGGCGCAAGTTCATCCAGGGTGCGAACGCCTCTGCCCAAAACACAATCCCGACTGAAGACTTCCCAACTGCCGGGGCGAATTTTACCTACACGCAGTGGAATTGCGCTCCAAAATGTCTTGCTCTGATTAACCCGGCCACGGGTACGCCATTCCCGACCGTGGGCGGTGCCGCTCCCTCGGGGGCGGGAAATACATACGTCATCCCAGCTTCCTCGCTCGATCCGAATGCCGTGCTCTTCATGAACACAGGCGCCATCCCCAAACCGAACGTCGACCCGACCGGAAACTCCCCACAGTTTATTGCCTCGCCGAAGCAGCCGACCGACGTCCGCGAAGACACGGTTCGCATCGACCACAACATCAACGATAAGTTCCACCTGATGGGAAGCTACATCCATGACCAGATGTCGCAAACGTACTTCCCCCCGCTCTGGAGCGGCACTACCTACACCACGGTCGGCAACATCTTCGCCAACCCGTCATGGGCTGCCGTTGTCAAGTTGAGCGAGTCGATTTCGCCCACCATGCTCAATGAGGTTTGCCTCTGCGTAAACGGGAACACCATTACGACTACCCCCCAGGGCATCTTTGCGGAGCCTTCCGGTTGGAATGCGGGCAGCTTCTTCACCGGAAACAACGATCTCAACCGCCTGCCGCAGGTGAAATTCCAGAATGGTCAGCTCAACACGACCTGGGGAACTAACTATTGGCCCTGGCATAATTCGTACCTGAACTACCAACTGCGTGACGACTTTTCATGGACGAGGGGCAGGCATGGTCTGAAGTTCGGCTTCTCCTACATGCGGTCAGATAAGAATCAGCAACAACAAGCCGATACACAAGGCGATTACACGTTCAACGGCGGCACCGGCGTTGCTTCGCAGGATCCCTATATCAATTTCCTGCTCGGCTACGCCAGCCAGTACCAGCAGTTGAACGATCTCAAGACAAATCATTGGCTGAACAATACTTATTCCGGCTATGCCATGGACAATTGGCACGTCATGCCGCGGCTGACACTCAACCTGGGCATTCGCTATGACGGAATGCCGCGAGTCTACGAGAAGAACAACCAGGTTGCTGACTTCTTCCCGAACCTCTTCAACCCTGCGAATGAGCAGGCGCCCAATGCTAGTACCGGCAATTTGAGCCCCACGGGTCCTGGATTCGCTCAACCCGCAGGGATAAGCGCGCCTTTTTACCTGAATGGCATTGGGCTTGCAGGTGTGAACGGCATTCCCCGTGGAATGGTCAAGAACAGCTATTTCACCTGGCAGCCGCGTCTGGGCTTTGCCTACGACCTGTTTGGCAACGGAAAGACTGTCTTGCGGGGTGGTGTAGGAATCTTCTATGAGCGCGTTCAGGGGAACGACATCTACGACGCAGATACCAATCCCCCGTTCTCTTACCAACCTTCAGCCAGCAACGTCCGGTTTTCCAGTCCCACGACCAATTGGCAGGGGGTAGTCACGCCTCCGACACAATTACCCGCGGCACCGGCGGGCGTTAACTCCATTGCCAACTATTATCCCAACCCGGCCACCGCCCAATATAGTCTAGGCATGCAGCGGGAGCTGGCTCCGTCTCTGGTTTGGGGCTTGCAGTATGTCGGCACCGGCGCATGGAGCCAAAACACCAGGGTAGAGCAGAACGACCTGGCGTTCTCCGACTTCTCCGCCTGTTCTCCTAGCCCGGCAAACCCGCCGTGCAACCACCAGTTAGTGGCACAGGGCGCCAACGCAAACTTATACCGGCCATACCTGGGGTTCGCCAACATACTTCAATCGTCAAATGAGGTGAATTCCAACTACCACTCGTTGCAGACTGCGCTGCGCATGGAAAAGAGACACGGTTTGTCTTTGCAGATTGCCTATACCTGGTCGCACGAGATCGACGGGCAGCAGCAGAGTCAGGATCTTCAAACTGCCTCAAATCCCTACGACCTCCGCTACGATCGTGGTTCGGGTGCGTTTGACCGCCGCCACATCTTCTCGGCGAACTACGTCTACGATCTTCCATTCTTCCAACACTCCGGTAGTTTGCTGGAACGGACAGTTGCCGGGGGCTGGCAGATATCCGGGGTCACTGTCGCCGAGTCTGGATCGCCCCTCGCGGGGGCTGGGTCACAGCTTAACTACAACGGTCCGGATGTTGTAGGGGCTGGCGGTAACACAACCAACCGCCCCGACGTGGTCGCCCCGATTTCCCATCCGAAGACGCAGAAACAGTGGTTCAGTCAGAGCTCATTTGCGGCGCCTGCAGCGCCCTGGACCGCAGCAGGTGCGGGCGGGACGGGGTTCGGCAATGCCAGTAAGGACGTCGTCACAGCTCCTGGGCTCTTTAACTGGAACATTGCCCTGTTCAAGGAGATCCCTATCCACGAGGCGATGCATTTCCAGCTCCGTGCAGAGTCGTTCAACACCTTCAACCACACTGAGTTCAACCAGGTGGATGGCGGAAGCAACGATGGCAACTTCGGTCAGGTGACCAGCACCTCCGATCCACGTGTGTTGCAGTTCGGCGCCAAATTTATCTTCTAGGTGTAACTTGGCCAGGTACAGAGGCTCATGCCTCTGTGCCTGCTACTATGCAACAGCAGCGTTGCTCGGTCCTAAGCGATAAACCGCGATAGCTGATCGGCTTGTCCGGTATCTCTCGGATCATGCTCCGCTGCGGTTACAGAGCCACCGGTGGAGATGCTCGATGATTCGGCCCGGAAGCCTGCCAGCAAGTGTTATATCGGCCGCCCTACTAAGTTTCGTTTTGGGCGCGGGTTCAACAACAACCAGGGCACAGCAGGGTGCTCAATTAACCCAAGATGCGGCCACGAAACCGTGGATGGATCGCAGTCTCTCCCCCGATGCACGGGCCAATCTCCTGTTGCAGCAGATGACGCTGGACGAAAAACTGTCGCTTCTGCATGGCAATGGAATGGCCCGTGAGCCTCAATGGCAGCGCCCCCTTACCCGGGACTCCAATGGAGGCGCCGGCTACATCAACCCCATACCGCGGCTTGGTATCCCGGCCGTGGATATCTCCGACGCTGCCTACGGCGTGCGAGCTGCCGGCGCGATGGGCCGCTATGCAACGGCCTTGCCCAGCAATCTTGCGGCTGCTTCGAGCTGGGATCGACATGCCGCGTATGCCTACGGCTCGCTGATTGCAAATGAGCTTCGAGCGCAGGGCTTCAACATGTCCCTTGGTGGCGGCATCAACCTCACCCGGGAACCGCGAGATGGCCGCACCTTCGAGTATCTCGGGGAAGACCCCGTGCTGGCTGGAACCCTTGTCGGCCAGCTCATGGCAGCTGAGAAAGCCGAACACGTCATCTCCGACATCAAACACTACGCGGTCAACGATCAGGAGACGGGAAGAGACATCGTAAACGTCATCATATCGAAGCGGGCGATGCGCGAGTCAGATTTGTTTGCTTTCCAGATCGGGATTCGTGATGCCAAGCCAGGTGCGGTGATGTGTTCGTATAACCGCCTCAACGGCCAGTACGCTTGCGAAAACGACTATCTGCTGCGTGAGGTTCTCAAAGGAGAGTGGGCCTTCCCCGGGTTTGTCGACTCCGACTGGGGCGGAACCCACTCCACTGTACAGGCCTCTCACGCCGGGCTGGACCATGAGGAGCCGATGGACGACTTCTTCGGGCCCGCGCTGAAGGCCGCCGTCGAGCAGAAAAAGGTGTCTCTGGCTGAGATCGACGATCACGCCCGCCGTATGCTGCGCTCCTACTTCGATGACGGCGTCATGGATTATCCCGTGAACCGAAGAGTAATCGACGTGGAAGGCCATCTTGAAGTCACCCAGCAAATTGAAGAGGGCTCCATCGTTCTGCTCAAAAACGAGCATTCCATCTTGCCTTTGGATGCAGCCCACACACGCTCTATAGCGATGGTGGGCGCACACGCTGACGTGGGAATGCTTTCGGGCGGCGGGTCCGCCCAGGTAGATCCTCCAGGGGGCAACGCCATCAACCCGACTGAAGGCGCCATTAGCTATGCAACCCACTCGCACGTCTACTTCCCTACTTCTCCGCTGAAGCAGCTGCGGGCCACGCTTCCCAACACTAAGGTCGAGTTCGCCTCCGGGGATGACCTGAGCGCGGCCGCCTCCCTTGCCAGGCAAAGCGATATTGCGATCGTCTTCGTGCAGCAATGGGAGATGGAGGGAATGGATTTGCCATCTCTTGCCCTTCCGGATAATCAGGACGCCTTGGTGGAGGCCGTCGCAGCAGCGAACCCGCGTACCATTGTCGTTCTCGAAACCGGCACAGCCGCTCTGATGCCCTGGGCCGGAAAGGTCCAGGGTATTGTCGAGGCCTGGTATAGCGGCGCTCGCGGCGCAACGGCCTTGGCCCGTGTGCTTACCGGCGCCGTAAACCCATCAGGCAAGCTGGCCGCGACCTTCCCACTCCGTGATGCGGATTTGCCGCACCCGGTGATTCCTCCGTTGCCAGCCGAAGACAGTGGCGCGGGCTCGGCCGCCGTGAGTGCGGGCGGTAATGCCCATTCCAGTTATTCGGTGAACTACGATGAGGGTCTGAAGGTAGGCTACAAGTGGTACGATGCCGAAGAAAAACCGGTGCTGTTTCCGTTTGGTTTCGGACTCTCCTACACGACTTTCGCTTACTCTGGCTTGCATATTGACGGAGGGACAAAGCCGCAGGTTCGCTTCACTGTGAAGAACACAGGCGCCAAGTCCGGGGCCGAGGTTGCCGAGTTGTACGCCATGTTGCCCTCAGCTGCAAAGGAACCGCCGAAGCGTCTTGTAGGCTACGAAAAGTTGATACTGGCTCCTGGCGAGGGCCGCGAAGTCACCATCGATGTCGATCCTCTTTTCCTCACCATCTACGACGAGCAAGAGAATCATATGCGCGTGCTGCCCGGGCGCTATTCGTTTGCCGTTGGCGGCTCTTCTCAATCCTTGTCCCTCAAGCAAGAAGTTGACCTGCCAGGCCAGTGACTTGAGCAGCTCAGTGCTTAGGCAGATCGTAGCGATCAAGGCTCATCACCTTGTTCCATTGCAGCCACGAAGTCCTGCGCAAACTTCTCTTTCGGTCGTCGGATGCATAGACCTCCGCAAGTGCACGGAGCCGCGAGTTCGATCCGAAGACAAGGTCGACGCGGATGCCGGTCCACTGGAAATATATTCCGTAATGGAATCAACCGTGGTCTTTGTTATCGATGGCGCTTGCTTGTACAACCGGACCTGAGGCGCCCCCGATTTTTGTATCGCAGCCCTTCTCCCAGTGCGGGCGGCCCCTGCAGTGATTCTCCATGGTGCCTGAAAAGTTAGGCTTGAGTAACTACGGATGCGATAGCTCATGTCCACTGCCAGGATGGTCCTCAGGCAGCTGACTTAGCAACATGAATTCCCGTTAATGCAGGTTATAGGTTAATGCTCAAGTACCTGGACCATCCCTTTGTGCCTGCGGTTTCCTGCTATCTCCTTAAGAACAAAGCTGCGCCGGGTTCTTCTACCCTGCCTTCTGCTGGATCCATTTACTGCACCGGGCGGCCTGCTTAATTCACGACTACAAAGAATTCGCTTGACAGTGGTTGGATCGTTGCCGTTTACTCTGGGTCGCTTCTAGAAAAACGTTTCTGTAGACCGCTATCCGGCATTCAGACCCGGGATCGCTGCTTGGGGATCGCGACAACTGATGCCTGGGTTGGGGATTTGTGAACAGGAGGTCGTTTGGGTACTACCTCCCGCGATCGCGATCAGCTGTAGGTGAGGGTTCGAGCGAGCGGCAGGTAATTAGGTACCCAGGAGGGAGTTTGTACCAAAGGTACCTGTTTTGTCATTGGCGGAGTCATGCCATCGATAGTTTCCGTACTTGGTGCAGCTCGTAACTTAGGCGAATTATTAAGACGCACGAAAAAAGCGATTAAAACTGCCCAAATGGCAGTCAAGACATAAAACTCAGTATCAGATCGACGTTTTGGAGGAATTATGAGACGCAATCAGGAGTTGAGGTATTGTGACGCCCTGCAACCCAACCACTTCCCTTTCATCGATGTAAAAAGCCTCGGAGCATTCTGGATGCGTCCTGCGGTGTGGGGGAATGTGACCAGCTTGCGCGTGCACGTCCTACTTCCCTTCTTGCTGCTCTTTTGCTGTTTAAGCTTGCATGCACAGCAGAACTCCCAGATCGACGGATCGGTGGTTGATCAAGTGGGCGCGGCGGTGACCGGCGCACAGATAACTCTTACTCAGGACGGCACCGGTTTTGTAACCAAGGCTGAGACGAACGGCAGCGGCCTGTTTACCATCCCCGGCCTGAACGTAGGTACCTACAGTCTCTCAGTCTCTGCACCGGGCTTTGAGACGTATCGGCAAACTGGGATCAGCCTGAATATTTCTGAGGTACACAAAGCCGATATCAAACTCACGGTTGGCACCGTCGGGCAGACGGTGACAGTACAGGCAACTGCGTTGCAGGTACAGAGCGACTCGAACGTGGTCAGCACGTTGATCAATGCCGACCAGATCAGCGAAATCGCGACAGAAAATCGCAACTTCGCAGCGTTAGCCGCCTTAGGCATGGGCGTCAGTTCGGCGCTGCCGGACAGCAACACTCCAACGTCGGTCGCGGCGAACTTCACCATCAGCGTAAACGGCCTCCGCCAGAGCCACAACATCTGGCTGATTGATGGCGGCGAGGCGGATGATCGTGGTGGCGCGGGCGGCATGAGCATCATGCCCTCACAGGATGCCATTGCGCAATTTGAAACGCTGGCCAGTAACTATCCGCCGGACTACGGTATCTCCTCCGGCGCCACCATCAGCCTTGGCCTCAAGAGTGGCACCCAGAAATTTCACGGCGAGCTTTTTGAGTTCAACCGCAACACGGTATTCGACGCCAATAGCTATCTCAACAAGCAAACCGATCCAATCACCCCCAGGCTGAAGCTGAACTACAACATTTTCGGTGGCAATCTCGGGGG
>CAZSUK010000548.1:0-6051 GCA_964609355.1 uncultured Acidobacteriaceae bacterium
GAACCTTGGCTAACGGCGCCAGGCAATTGGTGGTGCAGGAAGCATTGGAAATGACGTGATGAGTCTTGGGGTCATATTTCTTGTCGTTCACCCCGAGCACGATGGTCAGGTCTTCGTTGGTTGCGGGCGCGGAGATGATAACCTTCTTCACCGTGCCTTGCAGATGGGCTTTGGCCTTGGTCGCATCGGTGAAATGGCCAGTGGACTCGATCACGATCTGGGCGCCGGTGGAAGACCAGTCCAGCTTTGCGGGATCGCGTTCGGCGAACACCTTCAACTTCTTGCCGTCAACGGAGATGAAATCGTCGCCGGCGGTGATGGTGTGGTGCAGGTTTCCTAAAATGGAATCGTACTTGAGCAGATGGGCCAGCGTTGCCGGGCTGGTCAGATCGTTGACGGCCACGAATTCGATATCGGGATTGCCGAGCGCGGCCCGGAACACGTTGCGGCCTATACGGCCAAAGCCATTGATGCCAACCTTTACAGCCATATACTTTGGGATCTCCTTGAACGTGGGTGAGGTTCTTACAGCGTGGAAATGGATGATTGCACGAAATTTGAGTGTACCAAAGAGCCGTGTAGGGGAATGGGACGGGGAATTTGCTGCGGTGGCAGAACTTGTGTTACATCCTCAACATGCGCTTATGGATGCGCGCCCGAATGAGACGACGTGGCAAGCGCGGAGTGAACGACTCGGAATCAACAGGCAAAATCGGACAGGAGATTCCAGCCAACCAGCCGACGCCGCTACAACCGATGTATCCACCGGATCAACGGAAAGAAGACCAGGGAAGAAAGGCATCCGCCGCAGCGGCTGAAGCCATCACCGTGAAGCCAGAAGAGGACCTGGAGTTGGCAGAGAAACCGGCCTCGGCGCCAGAGTCATCGATGGCCGTGGATGAGCCCGTCGGCGATCCTGTGGCGCCGCAGGTGCACGCGCCGGATACCACGCCGGGAGCAGGCAAGCTGGTGGTCGAGACGCAACCTGAATCGCCCTCCATCCCTCCGCCGGAGATGGCCCAAACCACGCAGAAGGATCTAAAAGGTTACGTGGTCCTGGCCATTGGTTTGCCAGGCTCGGGTAAAACCACGTGGTTCAAACGCCGCGGCGTCACTCCGCTCTCGAGCGACATGTTGCGGAGCATTCTGTTCGATGACATCACCGAACAGCGCTACCAGGGGCTGGTGTTTTCCACATTGCGATCGCTGCTGCGTGCGCGCCTGATCGCCAAGATGCCGTGGAATTACGTGGACGCGACCAATCTCTCCGCCCACGAGCGGCGGCAATGGATCAAAATGGCCAAGAGCTTTGGCTATGAGGCTCAAGCCGTCTTTTTTGATGTTCCACTTGAAGTATGCATGGAGCGCAATAGCCGGCGCGAGCGCACGGTGAGCGACGACGTGATGCGCAAGATGGCTGAGCGTCTGCGCCCCCCCAGTTTCAAAGAAGGTTTCACCAAGATCACCATGGTGCGGGTCAAAGGCGCCCCACCTCTCAAACTCGACGGGGTCGTCGTCGACCCGCCCGTCGACCCGTCCGCCTCTTGACCGGCGCGGCCATTGCTTTCGAGCAAGTCGAGCTGACAACGCCCGATGGCCGCGTAATCCTGGACCATGTTGACCTGACGATAGGGAGTGGTTCTACCACTGCGCTGCTGGGCCGCAGCGGTTCCGGGAAGACCACCCTCCTGCGGACGGTGAACCGTCTGATCGAGCCGACCGCGGGCCGGGTCATGGTCGAGGGCAAGGCCACGATCGACTGGGATCCCATCGCGTTGCGGCGGTCGATTGGTTATGTGATCCAGGAGACCGGCCTCTTTCCTCACTTCGACGCCGAACGCAACGTCGGTGCTGTGCTTGAGATCGAATCCAGGCCTAAGCAGGAGATCGCCGAGCGTGCACGGCAATTGTTCGCCCAGGTGGATTTGGACTACGCGACATTCGCTCGCCGCTTGCCCTATCAGCTTTCTGGCGGACAGCGCCAACGTGTCGGGCTGGCGCGCGCGCTGGCGGCCGAACCCAAATTTCTGCTGATGGATGAGCCCTTCGGAGCCCTGGATCCGCTCACCCGGGCGGAAATGCAGGATATGCTGCGCGCCTTGCTGCAGCGGCTGAACAAGACGGTGTTGCTGGTGACCCACGATCTCGACGAGGCCCTCTACCTCGCCTCGCACATCGTGTTGATGGAAGGCGGCAACCTGGTGGCCAATCTGCCGGCAAATGAATTTCTGACCTCGCAAATTCCCGCGGTGCAGAGCTATGTGCGCGCCGTGCATCGGGGTACCCCATGTCCGGCTTCCTAGCCCAACACTGGTCGGAAATCGTGGAACTTACCCTGGAGCATCTGTGGCTGACCGGGTCGGCCATGTTGCTGGCAGCGGCCATCGGGGTTCCCACCGGCATATGGCTGACGCGCCATCCGCGATGGGCGAAGCCGGTGTTGGGGGTGGTGAATATCATCCAGACGATACCCAGCCTGGCGTTGTTCGGCTTTCTGTTGCCCTTGCCCTGGCTCGGCGATCGTGCCGCCCGCATTGCCATTGCAGCGCTCACGGCATATGCGCTGTTGCCCATCGTGCGCAATACCTACGCCGGCATTGAGGGGGTAGATCCTACGGTGCTCGAAGTGGCCAAGGCTTTGGGTATGACCGATGGGCAGAGGCTGCGCAAGGTGGAGTTGCCGCTGGCGGCGGGCTTTATCCTGGCCGGGCTGCGCACCGCTACTGTGCTGGCAGTGGGTATTGCAACGATTGCCGCGGCCGTAGGCGCCGGCGGTTTGGGCGAATTTATCTTTCGCGGTGTGGCTTCGGTCGATAACCGGCTGGTACTGGCGGGAGCGATCCCGGCGGCTCTCTTGGCAATTGCAGCGGACGCCGGTCTGGGATGGGTGGAGAAGCGGCTGAAGGTGCCGGGGCCCAGCCGATGATTCGGATTGTGGCCAGTCTGTTGCTGCTGGCGTTAGCTGCGTGCGCGCCGCCGCGTCCCAATTACCCGGTGATCGGGGCCAAGAATTTTACCGAGCAGGTAGTGCTTGGCGAATTACTGGCCCAGCACATCGAGGCCGTGACTGGCCTGAAGGTGGAGCGGCGGTTTTATCTTGCCGGCAGCTACATCTGCAACCAGGCATTGATTGCCGGACGCATTGATTCTTACGTCGAATACACCGGCACGGCCTTGACTGCCATCCTGAAGCAGCCAGTGGATAAGGATCCGCAGCATGTGCTCAGTACGGTTCGTCAGCTGTACCAGCAGCGCTACCAGGTGGTCGTCACAGAGCCGCTGGGATTCGAGAACACGTTTGCCATGGTCGTTCGAGGCCAGGAAGCGCAGGACCTTCACATCACCACCCTGAGTCAGGCAGCGCAATACAGCCCGCAATGGAAGCTGGGTGTGGGCTACGAGTTTGAACAGCGGCCGGATGGCTTACCGGGCCTGCAGCAGGCCTATGGTTTGAAGTTCGCAGGTTCGCCCCGGCTGATGGATCTAGGTTTGCTCTACCGGGCGCTGAATGGGCGGCAGGTGGACATCATAGCCGGTAACTCCACGGATGGTCCCATCAAGGCATTTCATCTGGCGGTGCTGCAGGATGATAAGCACTACTTTCCGCCGTATCAGGCCGTTCCGCTTGTAAGGCAAGAGGCTCTTGATCGCTGGCCGCAGCTAAGAGCCGCGTTTGCCGGTCTGGCAAACAAGATCACCGCCGAGGAAATGCAGACGATGAATGAAGCAGTGGATGGGGAGCATCGCGATCCAGCGCAAGTAGTAAAAGAATTCCGCCAGGCCCACGGCCTCTAATCGAAATGTAGTACCCGACGTTTTTGCCCCGCAGCGAATTTGGCGATTTTCCCCAGTAACGAACGTGGGTGCCCCACATCTCGCTCGTTTTTCGCGAGATGTGGGACTGACAGATGTTGACCTTAGGATGTTAGTTGGGTGTGGGGAGTTTCGGGGCAAGACCCGTGGGTCGGGCAAGATTTTTCGGAGGAAGTCGCGATGGAACCGTGGCTGAGCGGTACGCTGACCGATCTACCGGTGGTACAGCGGGCCTTAATGCATTCACTGCAAATGGCTGAGGAAGACACAACCAAATGGTGTGGCACCCTCGACGACCAGGAACTCCACGCGCGGCCCTTCCAGCTACCCTCGGTCGCATTCCAACTGCGTCACATCGCCCGCAGCCTCGACCGCTTTTGCTGCTACGCCGAAGGCGTCCCACTCACTCCACAACAACTGCAGGCCCTGCCCGCAGAAATGGACCCATCCGGGACCCGCCAAACCATCTTCAAAGAATTAACGGAAAGCCTGGAGAGCACCCGCCAACGCCTGGACGCGATCATCCGCCAGCCGCTCGACAAGCCAATCAAGATCGGCCGCAAAGGTCTACCCACAACCCTGGCCGGACTGCTTATCCACGCCGCAGAGCACACCCAGCGCCACGTGGGCCAGGCGATTACAACCGCGAAGGTGATTCTGGCACAGCGCGGTCTGCGATGTGACCCATCTTCTCCTGCTTGACCTGAACATACCGCTCGAAGGTGAGAAGTGGCTCAACCTCGGCAGAAATCCGTTCCACCACCCGAATCCCAATCGATTCCAGCGCCTCTACCTTCTCCGGGTTATTGGTAATGAGCCGTACGGACTTGACGCCGAGTAACTTCAAAATTTCCCCGGGCAATTCAAACTCCCGGCAATCGGGCTTGAAACCCAGTTTAAGGTTGGCTTCGACCGTATCCAGTCCCTGGTCCTGAAGTTCATACGCGCGTAATTTGGCCATCAGCCCAATCCCTCGGCCCTCCTGCTGCTCATAAAGCAGTATGCCGGTGCCGGCTTCGGCAATGGTCCGCAACGCCAGTTCCAGTTGCAGACGGCAGTCGCAGCGCAACGAACCAAACACGTCGCCGGTAAGGCACTGGGAATGAATGCGCACCACCGGCGGACCGTTGTGAATGTCGCCCAATACCAGCGCTATCGCGCCTTCCGTCTTCTTATGTACTGCAGCGGTTCCCGGGCTGCAGGGTTCCGGGTCAATCCTCGTACCCTCGAAGCCCAGGATGCGGAAATGACCCCAGCGGGTGGGAAAATCCGCATCCGCCACTTTCTTCACATCTTCCAATGGCATAGCTCAATTAGACCTCTCTACCAGCCTCGTGTCCAGCCAGCGTAAAGTAGGAGTGTGAATGAGCCCAAGCTCGTCCTCATCACCCTGCTGATCAAACTGGGCGTCATCGCTGCGGTTTCGGCGGTGACTGCCAGAGCGTTGACTTTTCAGCGGCTCTTGTTTGCCGAGCGACGCACCACCGGTCAGACGATTGGTCTGCTGGCCTTTCTCTGCGTCCCCCTCACCCTTGGCGTCTGGATTCGCTTGACCGTTCGCAACTTCTCTGCGGCCGACGTTGCTTTCGAAACCGTCATCATTCTTGGCATCTTGTTGGGACCGTTTGCCGCGCTCTTGGGCGGAGCGGTGCTCTCGCTGCCCGCCATGTTGCATGGCGAATATCTGACCCTGCCCTTCTTTCTCACCGTCGCCGTAATTTCCGGCTTATACGGGCAGGCCGTGGAGCCAGAAGAAGTCTGGTCATTTTCCCCTTTCGTCGATCTGAGTATCTATCGTTGGGTGCGGCGAAACCTGCGCAAACCGCGCTTCGATCGCCAGGTCCTGCTGCTGATGCTGATTCTCGGGATGCAGATGGTCCGTATGTGGCTGGCGCGGCTTTATCCGGGACGGTTGTTTAGCCTTGATTCGTCCAGCTTCGCAGTCAAGGTATGCATCTGCGTTTGCGCCGCGGTCGTCGTGGCCATCCCCCTGAAAATCTGGAATTCGAGCCGCATTGAAATCAAGCTGAAGGAGCAGAAGAGGCTGGTGCTGGAGGCCCGCTTCGACGCCCTGCAGCGCCAGATCAATCCCCACTTTCTGTTCAACACCCTGAATTCGATTGCCTCGCTGGTCCGCTTCCGGCCGGAGATGGCGCGGGAGATGATCGTGCAGCTGGGCAACATTCTGCGCGCCTTGCTGAAGGATCACGATTCCTACGTGCCGTTCCGCGAAGAGTT
>CAZSUK010000549.1:0-12175 GCA_964609355.1 uncultured Acidobacteriaceae bacterium
GAAGGTTGTCTTCGAGCGATGAAGAATGCCCTGCGTAGCGCCAAACTGGAGCCTGCTGACGTGGACTATGTCAATGCCCATGCCACCTCCACTCCGTTGGGAGATGCGCTGGAAACTGCGGCAATCAAGCACCTGTTCAAAGAACACGCGACCAGCGGCAAACTCAGGGTAAGCTCGACCAAGTCGATGACTGGCCATCTGCTGGGCGGCGCCGGCGGACTGGAGGCCGGCATCACCATCATGGCCCTGCAACGCCAGATCGTTCCTCCCACCACCAATCTTGACGACCCCGATCCAGTCTGCGATCTCAACTACACCGCCAACGAGCCCCAAACCGCCCCATTGAATGTGGCGCTCTCCAACTCCTTTGGTTTTGGGGGAACGAACGGTGCGCTCATTTTCCGCCGCTGGCAGCAATAGAGCCGCTCTGCCACTTTCGTGGGATGCGAGATGAATCTCTTGGTTCGGGAGTGGTTTAAAACGGGAAAATCGCGCTCCAATCGTGGGATCATTAATCAGTTGAGCGGTGAAGCGAGGCAGATTGAAGCGAATTGCCACAGGGTTAGTTTGTGTGTTTTCCGCGGCGGCTTCCTTTGCGGCGTGCACCAGCACCATACCCGTCGACCGGGAGAAGAAAGACTCGCAGGCGGTGATCGTCGGCACCGTGGTGTCCTCGCACCTCGTGCCGCAGTCCTGGGACAGCCTGGACGGCACCGAATATGTGGTGCACATCGATCAAAAGGTCAAAGGTAAGCAAACCGGCGAGATCACCATTTTCAGTGAACACACCGAGAATGGCTTGAGCCTGCAAGCCGGCAAACAATACCTGCTCTTTCTCACCAACAACTACACCCACTGGATGATCAACACGTGTGGCAACTCCGGTCCTGTAGACGAGGGGAGCAGCGTCATCAGGCAGCTAGTCCACGGCAACGCCAACGACTAACCGAGACCGCCGTCTCCGCAAGCAGTAATTCCACTGTGAGTACCGGGAAAACCGCAGCCTATGAAGCCCGTACCATTCAAGAAGTAGCTCATCGCGTCCACCTTCCAGGCCGAATCCCACCAACAAGACGCTGTGACAGTTCCTTAATAGGAAATCTCAGTACCCTGGTGCAAACCTAAGTACTATCCGGGTCTTCCCCTCCATCCCCTTCCGCGATCACCCCATTCGCCACCTCCTCGGTGGCATATATTGCAAAAGCAGCAACTTACCCGTTTCCCCCCAACCCTCCATTACCTTCGCCCAGCAATGTCCCTCCGAAGTAAGGGCGTTTCAAAACAATCCAATTGCCATCCCCCGTTAGACACGGCAATCTACCACTTAAGCAGTACACATACAACTTACGTGGTACCGCAAAACTTTTAGTTGTAGCCCCTTAAGGAGGGTTTGTGAAAAAGCTTGTTATTGCAGTTATTGTCTGCCTGAGTGTTGCCCATGGTTTCGCCCAATGCAAGACCGAACGTGTCAGCGAACGCAAGGAGATGCGTATGGCATCTGCCGTCGTTGTGGGTACGGTAACGGCAGCGCAACCAGTTCCGGAATCGTGGGATTTTCTGGATGGCGTGAACTATACGGTTCGCATCGACTCCAAAATCCGCGGTAAGGCGAAGACCAATACCGAGGTGACCGTGTTCAGCGAAAACAGCCCTCGCTTCTTCGCCATGTATGTAGGCCAGCAATACGTTCTTTATCTGCAGCCCCAGTACGGCCGTAACCAGGTCGATAATTGTGGCAATTCGCACCCGACAACCGATGATTCTGCCTCGACCAAACAGCCGAGGACGGTTGCCACCAGGGGCTTCTAAGTTTGCAGGACTGTCAGTCTGCCTTGGAGAGGGGTACCGTGCCCGCGGTACCCCTCATTTTATTTTGCGCTATTGCAGCAGCGTTCCGTTTTCCGGTTCAGTCTTCGCTTCTTCCGGCGGAATGACGACCGCCGCCGCCACCTTGTCTTCTTCCTCAAGATGCAGCAGCCGAACGCCCTGGGTTGACCGCCCCGCAGCACGGATGGTCTTGGTATCGATGCGGATGATCTTGCCGTATTGACTGATCACCATCAGCTCAGAGCTGTCATCTACCAGCAGGATTGCGCTCACCTTGCCGTTGCGAGTAGTGGTCTTCACGTTGATGACGCCGCGGCCGCCACGAGTCTGCAACCGGTACTCGTCCACATCCGTGCGCTTACCATAGCCCTGCTCGGTGATGGAGAGGATCAGCGAGGGCGAATGCTCACCGGCGCCATTCTTTTTGCGCTCGAGTGGGGTAGCGGCCAGGCCGACCAGGTAGTCGCCCTTGCCCAGATCGATTCCCCGGACGCCATAAGCAGGACGGCCCATGGAGCGGACGTCGTTTTCGCCGAAGCGAATCGCCATACCCAGGTGGGTCGCGAGGAAAATGATCTGGTTGCCATCCGTACGGCAGGCGCCGATCAATTCATCATCGTCATCGATGCCGATGGCAATGATGCCGCGAGCCATCACATTACTGAAGTCCTTGAGCGGAGTCTTCTTTACTGTCCCCTTGCGGGTAGCAAAGAAAATGAACTTGCCCTCTTCTTCCAGATTGCGAACCGGCAGGATGGTGCGTACGTTCTCACCCGGTTGCAGGTTCAGCAGGCTGGCCATGGACTTGCCCTTGCCTGCAGCCCCGATATCGGGAATTTCGTACACCTTGAGCCAGTAGACGCGCCCGGTGTTGGTGAAGCAAAGCAGATACGCGTGTGTGGAGTCGACAATCAGCTGGGAAACGAAGTCCTCTTCCCGCGTCTTCATGCCCAACCGGCCGGTTCCACCACGCCGTTGCTGGCGGTAGATGGAGATCGGCGTACGCTTCAGATAACCGGAATGGGAAACAGTGACGGCGACCTGTTCGTCCGCAATCAGGTCTTCCAGTTGCAGCTCGGCTGTCTCGTCCAGGATCTGGGTGCGGCGTTCATCGCCGAACTCCTTGCGCGCTGCCTCCAGCTCCTTGATGATGACCGCTCGCAGCTTCGGCTCCGACGCTAGAATGGCTTCGTACTCGGCAATGCGCTCGCGTACGTCGACCAGTTCCTTGAGAATTTCGTCGGTGGAAAGCTGGGTCAGGCGATACAGCTGCAATTCGAGAATAGCGTCAATCTGCCGGTAGGTCAGGCCGGGCTCGCGCTCCGGACCAGTGACGATTCCGGTGTCAAGCCTGATCACGATATCTTTGGAAAGCGAAAAGCGGCGCAGATTCTCTCGTGCTTCTGCGCGCGATCCGGAAGCACGGATAATGCGAATGACCTGTTCGATGTTATCCAGCGCTATCTTCAAGCCCTCGAGAATGTGTTCGCGCTCGCGAGCCTTTTTGAGCAGGAACGCCGTGCGCCGGCGAACGACATCCACGCGATGATTAATGAAGTGGCGGATGGCGTCATGCAGAGCGAGTTCTCGCGGCTGGCCATTGACCACCGCGAGGAAAATCATGGAAAAACTCTCCTGCATCTGGGTGTGCTTGTAGAGCTGGTTCAAAACTATCTGCGCTTCGGCGCCCCGCTTAAGTCCGATGACAATGCGCATTCCGTCGCGGTCACTCTCGTCGCGGAAGTCGTCCTCGGAAATGTCGGTGATGACCTTCTCGTTGACCAGTTCGGCGATGCGCTCGATCAGTTTCGATTTGTTGACCTGGTAGGGAATTTCGGTGACGATAATGGCCTGGCGGCCACCCTTTAGTTGTTCGATCGCCGCCTTGGCGCGCATCAGGAAGCGCCCGCGCCCAGTCTTGTAAGCCTGAGCAATCCCGCCGCGGCCGTAAATGAAGCCGCCGGTGGGAAAGTCCGGACCCTGCACGTGCTGTAAAACTTCGGCCAGGCCGGCCTGCGGATTCTTGACCAGCTCGATGGTGGCGCTGATCACTTCGTTCAGATTGTGAGGTGGGATATTGGTCGCCATGCCCACCGCAATGCCATTCGAACCATTGACGATCAGGTTGGGAACGCGCGTTGGCAGCACCGTCGGTTCCATGGTGCTCTCGTCGTAATTGGGGACAAAGTCGACCGTATCCTGATCGATGTCGGCCAACATCTGCCCGGCGATGCGCGTCATGCGGGCTTCGGTGTAACGCATGGCCGCTGGTGGGTCGCCATCAACCGAGCCGAAGTTACCCTGGCCATCCACCATGGGATAACGCATGCTGAAAGGCTGCGCGAGCCGCACCATGGTGTCGTAGATGGCTGAGTCGCCGTGTGGGTGATACACACCCATGGCCTGGCCGACCACCTTGGCGCACTTCGCGTACTTCTTGTTATATTCCAGGCCCATCTCGTGCATGGTGTAGAGAATTCTGCGATGGACCGGCTTGAAACCGTCTCGAATGTCAGGAAGCGCGCGGCCGATGATGACCGACATCGAGTAGTCGAGGTACGACCGCTTCATCTCGTCTTCAATGTTGATGGGGATGAGGCGAGTTCCCGGGCCGTCTGGCGGGTTGCCGTCGCTGCCGTTGGGACCTAGAGGGAGTTGCGGATTCTGATCGTCTGCCATAAGAAGGTGGGCCTTGGACGGGATGAAATCTGCGGTCGAGGGCTACTTAGATGATACGTGTTTCTCCCGCGCCCAGCAAGGCGCCGGAGCCACTCTAAGTCTTTTTCTTTGAATAATTTGTGTGACTTATAACAGGGAAACAATGCTCATCGCTGCCTCCAGTGCCAACAGGCAGCCGGCAAGCGCCAAAAACACGCGCCGGTAGCGGGTTTCAAGGAAATCCGCAAACACTCCGGCAATGAAAGTGAGTAGAAAAGGAAGCCCCCACAGCGTCGGTTCGCTCGAAATGCCAGGAGTGATCAGGGTAAAGAACAGCAGGGCCAAGAACAGTGGGACAGTGTTGCCGAAATAACGCGATCGGTGCGTCGGCAGATAGAGAAGCAGACAGGTTGCCGCAGCCACGGTGATGGCGGCATTCGGTAGGCTAAGAAACCAGTGACGAGCGGGCTGAAGGGAAAACCAGATGCGCCCCGCGCCGCTGCGGAAGAAATAGCTGAAGGCATCCGGGCTGAAATCATAGCAAGCGAAGACCAGCAGCAAGGTTCCCACACTGGCCGCCAGCATGATGGGAATAATGTACGCGCGCCGGCCTACCGCCAGGTATGCCATGAAGCCAATCGACAACAACAGGGCCAGCAGAAAAGCGGCCACGTGCGACGCCGCCGTAAACCCGAACACCAGGGTAAGGAGCACAATGCGTGAGCGCCACTTAGGTGGCGGCCCTTGCATCGCATGCGCAACGCCCATCGCGGTGTAGAGGGAGGCAAACAGTCCAAACGCGGTAAGAATCTCATTGTTCGGGTAGGTACAAGCGTGGATCACGGCGGGAGAAAAACAGTACAAAGCCAGCGCGATAAATCCGCCATAGTTGCCGAACAGACGCCGCGTCACCCACCACAGCGCGCCGCCCAGGACAATTCCGGTGAGCAGGAATCCACTATGCAGCAGCAGTAGAACGTAACCGAGTTCGTGGCGCATCTCCCAGGTCGAGGTGTCCGCGGCCTGACCCGCAAGCACCCGCTCGAGCGTGAGAGGGAGCCCGGCGATGCGATACCCAAGCGTGCCATCGTGGATGTTGCCGCAGCTGGTGAAGTAGCCGGCCAGAGGGTCCGGCTTCTCCCACATCTCCCGGCCACAGCGAGCGAAGTCGTAGTCCCGCGAAGTGAGCGTCTGGTGGTGGAATACCCACAGGCACTGCGCCAGCAGCAGCAGCAGCAGCAGGGCTGCGAGTTGTTGCGGACGGTTGAATTGGAAGCCGGAAATCTTGGGCATGAAGGGCGGGCTTTCTAGAGCCGGGGCATGCTGAAGTGAGTATGCGGCAAGTACTGCCCCGCATTAGGAAAGCCGAAGATTCTGCCGTAGCTGGTATAGCCGATTTCGCTGGTCCAGATCCAGAGCCACTTATAAAGCGGAAAATCCGGTGGCCAGGGCGCTGAATCCATTCGCCAGGCAAGAGGATAGTGGTTGAAGATCAGGCTGGCGCGGCGAATATGCGAGGGAGACGAGACCACCAGGGCAGAGGTCCAGTCGTGACCCTGCATCAGCTGGTAGGCATAAAACGCACTTTGGATAGTGTTCCGCGATCGGCCTTCCGGAAACAGCGCGGATGTGGGGACACCCTGGGAACGAGCAAACTCTATCATCACCTGGGCCTCAACAAAATCGTTCTTGACCGCGCCTCCGGTGAGCACCAAGCGCGGCGCAACGCCCGCGCGGTACTGGCGAATTCCTTCGAGCAACCGTGATTTCGCTTCCGGCCCGATCGATCCGTCGTCATTCGCCGGACTGCCCAGAACCAGAATCACATCGAATTGCGCCTGCTGGGTGTCCTGTATGGGGATGGAAAAATAAATGATGGAGAAGCAGGCAATCGCCGTTGCCAGCAAAATTGCGAAAATGCGCAAAATCCGAAGCCGTTCCAGGCCCGCAATAGAAACCATAGATGCAATGATTCTAGCGACTCTGCGCTGGCGGCTGCTTTAATCTGCATACACCCGGACCTCTCGTGCAATCTTTGCCTCTTGTTCCGCTCTGACTTTGCTCTAGTCAAAAGTCTGCTGAAGGTTCAACCAGAATTCGGGACTGGTTCCACAGTAGCGCGCTAAACGAACAGAAGTTTCCGGAGTGATGGCACGGCGTCCCTGCACTTTTCCTCGATTACGCCCTTGCTGCTAATCTGATCCCAATGTCTGCTAGCAGAAGTGAAGCCGACCGGCTGGTTTCCGCTGATCGGGCAGAAGACGATAATTCGTTCGAACTGAAGCTGCGACCCAAGTGGCTGGGGGAGTTCATCGGCCAGGAGAAGGCGAAAGAGCAGTTGGGAATCGCCCTCCAAGCCGCGAAGTCCCGCGGCGAGGCGTTGGACCATGTGCTGCTGTTTGGGCCGCCGGGCTTGGGAAAGACGACGCTGGCAACGATTATTGCCAACGAGATGGATGTAGGCTTTCAGCAGACCTCGGGTCCCGCACTGCAGATCCAGGGCGATTTGACCGCGATTCTGACCAATCTACGAGACCGCCAGGTTTTGTTTCTGGACGAAATCCATCGTTTGCAACCGGTGCTTGAGGAAAAGCTCTACACCGCGCTCGAAGACTACAAGCTGGACATCATCATCGGCCAGGGACCGGCGGCCCGAACCCATGTGATGGAAATCAAACCGTTCACGTTCATTGCCGCCACCACGCGCCCGGGGCTGCTCTCTTCGCCCTTGCGCTCGCGCTTTGGAATTCTGTTGCGGTTGGAGTTCTATACCGAAGATGAATTGCGCTACATCGTAGAGCGTTCGGCCGAAGTGTTGAACGTACCGATCGATCGGGACGGAGCCGCGGAGATCGCCCTGCGTTCGCGGGGAACACCGCGCATTGCCAACCGGCTTCTGCGCCGGGTGCGTGACTATGCCCAGGTGCGAGGCACTGGAAGCATTGATCGCGCAACTGCGGAAGCTGCCTTAAAGCTCCACGGGGTGGATGCTCACGGCTTTGATGACCTCGACCGGCGATTACTGCTGACCATCATCGAGAAATATGACGGGGGCCCGGTAGGCCTCAATACCCTGGCAGCGAGCCTTGCAGAAGAAGAAGATGCCCTGGAGGAGGTCTACGAGCCTTTCTTAATTCAGATCGGCTTCCTGGATCGCACTCCACGAGGGCGGGTAGCTACCCGGCTGGCCTACCAACACTTCGGCTTGCCTTTGCCCGGCCGCCAGACACCACTTTTCTGACGGGACGCTTTGGGCTCTATCCCCGACACCATCGACCGGGTGCCCCTTGCGCCTGCCGCGGGTAAAAGCATCTGTTTCTCCCGCGGTATCCGCCCCTTCCTTCGCGTTCTTTGCGAATGGTGGGATACGCAAATGTCACCCTTTCCCGTCCCAAACAGCAGAAATAATCGAAAACGGGCTTAAAAAGCATAATGAGCATAAAAAGCACCCTTTTCTGCAATCAATGCCGAATCACAGGTGCTACTGGGCGCCACTCTTGAAAAGCTGTTCCGCCAAAAAGTTCTCTACCCGAGTCTGGTTGCGCATGACTTCGTAATACGCGGCTCTTAGCAGCTGGGAGCGGCTGTCACGCAACTGCTGGCGAATGTTCTGTTGCACCCGCGGATCATTGAGCTCGCGCTGCCCGGCCGGTTCTTTGTCGATGAGCTTGTAGATCGCGTACCCTGCGGGCGACTTGGCGCCTGAGGCCAGCAAGGGAATGATGTCCGTGATCTGCCCCGGCTGAAGCTTCGCAATCGCAGCGAAGATCGGCGGAGGCTGGCCGCGAAGGGTCGATTCCGGGATGAAGCCCATATTCCCACCGTTATTTGCGTCATTGGTGTTCTCGGAAAGGTTTTGGGCCAGGGTCGCGAAATCTTGTCCGCTTTCCAGCTGATTGTGGATCATCTCGATCTTCCTGCGCGCCTCAGTGTCGCTGCCGGCCTTGCTGTTCTGTAAATTGGCGCCTGGCTGCATCTTCGTTGGCTGCGAAGTCACCACGATGTCAGCGATGTCATACTTCGGCTCGATGAAGTTGAACTGGGTCTTGTTGGAGTTATAGAAATTTGAGACGTCTGCGTCGGTAATGTTAATCCGCGAGTTCACTTCCTTGTTCAAGAGCTTTTCAGCAGTCAGGTTGCGCCGTATCTGCACCCGCAGTTCTTCTAAGGACAAACCCGAGGCCTGCAGCTTCTTATCCCATTCTTCCTGGGTGTAAGGTGCCTTCATTTCCGCCTGCTTGGCGTCCACCTCTTCATCGCTGGCCACCAGGTTCATCTTTTTCGCCGCTTGCTGCACAATCTCATCGTCAATCAGCGACTTCAGGATGCCGAGCCGCGTAGCCTCTGCTTGCTCCCTGCTGGGTCGTTCCGTGTTGTTTCCCAGGTTGGCGAGGTAGAGCTTCTCCACCTCAGAGCGCTGGATCGGTTGTCCATTGACCGTCGCTACCACATCGGGCCCGTAGCTCTTCTTACACCCGACAGCACCGGTCGCCAGCAGGATGCTTATCGAGGCGCAAGCAAAAAGTGTGCGCATCCGGATCGGTTCCAGAAAAGTTTCCAAGGGTCTTTCTCCTCGCGCTTGCATGTTTTTACTTGGGGGACGGCGGAGCAGGTGTCTTCGGCGTTTCCGCTACCTGGGGCGGCGGCTGCACACCGGATTCTCGCAGCGCCCGGTCGATGGCAGTCCAAACCTCTGCTTGCGGCAGCGCCCCAGCTATGCGCTCGCCGTTGATGAACAATGTCGGCGTACCGTTCACCCCCAGGCTGTCGCCCTGCTTCATCGAAGCGCGCACCGCTGCCTCATCTTGTTTGGCGATGCACACGTCGAGTTTCGCCCCATCCAGCTTGGACCGCTGGCCCTCCTCACGCGTTAGCTTGTCCAGCGTCTTAAACGCCACTTGGCTGTCATGTGCCGGACCGGTGACCTCGTCCCCGTGGGTGTGCACATAATCCACAAACCTCCAGTAAGATTCCCCGCTCTGGTCTGCCAGGCAGTTAGCGTCTACCGCCGCATGCATGGCCCAGGGATGGATTTCTACCAGCGGATAATCCTTGTAATAAAACCTGATCAGGCCCTTGTAGCGGTCAAGCGTTGCCGGGAAAAGCTGCTCATGCATGCGAGCGCAGTAAGGGCACTCCAGGTCGTCGAAATTGACGATCGTGACTTTGGCATCCTGGGTCCCACGCAAAGGGCGGTTCTGGGTCGAGATCATTTCCGATGGACTATGACTGATGTCGAACCTCTCCAGCCGTGCAACCGTGTTGCCGTCGCTGGAGAGAAGAAAATTCACCACCGTTTGCTTGCCCTTAGAAGAGAAAGTGATGGGAAGGTTTTCGAACCCCGGAAACTCGCTTTTGCTGGTCGCTCCGATCGCCACGTCGACATTCGGGGGCACTTCAAATTGCGAGCGCACCAGGACTTCTATTCTCCGGTTCAGCTGCGGGATGGGGACGGGAGAAGCGTTATTTACTGTGCTACTGGGGGAACTCTGCGCCTTGCAACCTGCAGACAGAGTAACTAGCAGGCACCAAACCAGGGTACGGCGTACAGACAAGAAGACCACCTTTCCATACTCCATTAGAGCATTTCTCCTGGAATCGTGTCGCTTCCGGGGGGATTCAGAAGATTCGTTCAGAATGCTTCAAATTGCCCGCGGCGCCTACCCCGGCCAGCGTGAAGTTGAAGCTGTATTGGTTCTCATTGCGCACCGAACCCAGGGCCAGGCGCCGGTATTCGACGGCAAGCCCACAGCAATCCCAGTTGTAGGAGGTCTGGATGCCCCCGTACTGCAACGCATCCTGCACAAGGTCATAGCCGGCGTTCGCGGCGGCGCTCAACCCGCGCTTGGTGGGAGATCCATATCCCAGCAGCAAACGGATCTGGTTGTACTTCGTGACCTGGCTGGCCAGGTTGGAAGTGAACGAGGCATTCAGGGTCTGAAGAGTGGAATACCCCAGGCTCCCAAACACGCCCGCTCGCCGGTAATCGACAAACACGTTGCTAGCGTCCAGCCGGTGGCTCTTGAAATCGTAGTCCGCATCCCATTCCAGATCCATGTGTTCGCTGGTGCGGATATCGAAGCGGGAGATCAACGGGGACGTGTTACGGGGACCATCGAGAAAAGCTACGCCGGTGAGGTCCAGCGTGGAGGTAAGCACGTTGCGCCGGAGGGGAACCGCGGCGCCTCCGAAGTACGGTTCGAAGAAGTATTTTGCCGCCAGCTTCCAGGTGATCCACGCATCGCTATCGCCGCCGCATTCGGTGTAGTCATAGGGCAAAGTGATGATCCCGTTAATGGCCGCTGGCACGACCCCGCTGCTGCATGGCTTGGGATGCACGTGTTTGAAGAAGAGTCTCTGTGTAAGGGAGTACTCCAACTCGCTGGTGTTGCTCTCCACGTCGATGGCGTCAAAGCGGGGAATGGAAGAGAAATTATTGATCCCGCCCACAAAGCGATAGTGCAACTCAGGCTCAATGGTGTGGCGTAGGTCGCCGCCGAAAAGACGCTCCAGCGCGGGCGCCTTGAAATCCCGGACCAACACCGGAGGCCGCAGCTCGAAACTGGCCTCCAGGTCGGAGCGATTGACGCTCCCATTCCCCTGCGAGGGGGTCGTGCTGCTGGGAATCTGGCTTTCGGTGTAGTAGGTTTCTCGCGCAGCTACTTCGGGGCGCAGCGTCCAGCCGTCGAAGTGGATTGGCAGCTCGAGGTGTGGGTAAAGATCAAAGCGGCCGATGTTCCCTGTTTTGTAGCCTGGCTCACTGCGGCTCAATCCCGCTGCGGATGTATCCACGCTCCAGCGCGCCGGTGCCTGGGGAATCGATCGCTCGATGCTGTCGAAGTCAAGACTGGGCACATGCAGAATGCGAATCTGGGGCGTGACGTAGGTGTTGCCCACCTGGGTAATGCCTTCGAAGTTCTGATAGCGGTCGAAGTCCAAGCTCATCGAGCGTCCCGCAGAGTTGTGGGTGAGGAATACCGAAGATGTAACCTGCGACGCGACAGCCAGCGCGAAGGACTCGGCAAATGCCTCGCGGTAGACATAGGAGCTCAGATATTCGCCGGTGGCTACGGCACGCAGGTGCTCATCCAGATCGAAGTCGCGACGGCCGCTAAAGACTATGTCCTGGCCTCCCTGGTTGAGATAGTCGGGAGCCAGTCCCCGGTCGAAGAGAGCCGTAAAGCGCGCGTTCACAAAATCCTCTCCCCGCCCGCGATAGCGGAAGTCGCCGCTGGGCGACCAACCGCGCTTGGAGAAGTATTGCGTGCCAAAGGTAGCGTCCATGCTGCGGTTGATCACCAAGTAGATCGATTCGCCGAGGATCGTTCCCTTGGTCGAAGAAGTACCGAAAACGGGCAGCAGCAGACCGCTTTCCCGGTTATTGGTGTCCACTGGATGGGTGACATAAGGCAGGTAAAGAATGGGCACGCCGAGCAGGGTGAAATAGCTGCTCCTGGCACGAGCTTCTCCATAGTTCACCCAAATCAGTGAAGAGTGGATCTGCCAGTCCGGGTCAGGCAGCAAGCACGAGGTCATCGTGCCGTGGATGATCTGGTAGCGTTCCGGGCCTTCCTTGATGAGCACTCGGCCGGTAAAGAGAAATGGGTTGGCGGTGGTGTACACCAGTTTGCGCTTGCTGGCAGAGGGTTGACGGCCAACGCTTCCCGTCACGTTTTCAAAACGGCCGGTT
>CAZSUK010000550.1:0-6976 GCA_964609355.1 uncultured Acidobacteriaceae bacterium
AGTCACTCGGCAGTCCACTCGGTCCGGACCCCGGAGCGCAGTACGGCAGTACACTCGCGTGCGTGGCCACGCTCCAGTTCGGGTCGAAAGTCTCCGTGGTTTGGCCTGTATAACCGCGGGCCACCAGCCCGTTCACCCCCACCTCCAATCGGCCTTCCAGAAAGGGCCGCACCACGGCCAGACGGGTTTCCCCTACTGGAATCGCCTCATATTGCTCAGGGTGAAGCGAATTGCCGGCGTCGAGAAACTTGTGCCCTACATACTCGTACTCTCCGCGCCCATGTAGGCCAAGAGGTAGCCGGTCCAGCGTCGTCAGGGCATCGAAAATGGTACGCGGCGCTTCTGGAGTGACCGTGCCGGGGATCCCGTTGAAGGTTGCGAGCCGTGCGTCCGCTTTGGAGAAAACCCCCTGCAGAGTGCCAAAGCCGAAGTGATGTTGCGCGCTGGCGGTGAGAAACTTGATCGTCCCCGGTCCCAGGTCGAATGCGGTGCCATTGTCGGGATCGATCTTGCCAGAAGTCGCCGTCAGCGTTGTTCGGCCCACCGTCACGCGTACATCCGTCCTGGAAAACTCCTTGTCCAGCACCAATTGCACCGCGTGCGACCGCTCCAGCGGATTAGCCAGCGCGGACGATCCGTCTCCCGTGGCAGAAGGCGCCAGTTGAATACGCGGGTCCTGAGTGAAGAAAGCCTGACCCATGCTGAAAGAAGCGGATGGCAGCCAGTGGGCCGGCCCCGTTCCCGGAGACCAGGTAAGTGTGGCCTTTGGGTTTTCAAATCGCTTCCATACGTTGAACGAGTAGTCAGGCTTGATCTTGTCGGTGTTGATGAGCTCGATCTGTTCATTGCGCAGGCCGGCGTAGTAATGAAAGTGCCGGCCGAGGTCGCCGCGGAACCCCACATAGGGAGCAAACTCGCGAATGGTGACGTTATTGCTCAGAATCTTGACGAACGGACCGGAAGAGAGCGCACTGTCGGAGAGATAGTGGTCCAGGTTGTCATTGCGGATGTCGTCCTCGTTGTAGAGGACTCCGGCCATCGCCTCCAGCCAGGGCTTGAATGCGTGCGTTTCACGCGCCTCCGCGCCTTGTACCGTGCGGAACTCGCTCTGCCGGATCAGGCCTTCGCCAAAGTTCGAGAACAGCGCCAGGTTGTAGGTCCGAAAGAAGCCAGAGAAAGCCAGCGCATCGTTGGGACCAACGTTCCATTGGTCATTCAACGCCAACAGAGAAGTGTGCGTTTGGTCTTGCTGGCGCTGGTCCACGGTGTCATCCAGCTGCACTCCAAAGCCAACCGGAACCAGGTTCCCTTCATGGGAGTTGCCATAATACCCGAGGCTAAACAGCGAGATTTCATGATTGCCCGGATCGAACACGCGCAGCCCGTTCCACTTGTATTGTTGCCGATGCTCGAGCCGCCGCAACAAGCCGTTGCCGTAGTTGGCCTCCAGCGCCAACCACTCCTTCTTCGCCGGATCCGAAGGCGCCAGACCGACCGCCAGATCGATATCGCGATAGTCGCCGGTCAGGGTCACAAAGCGCGCCAGCCGGGGGCGCAGACCGTAGGTGGCGGCTAAGTTCAAGGAATGATTGCCCTCCAGTATGTTGTAAGCGCCGCCATCGGTGGTTACGCTGCCGAGCACCGTGGAAACGAAAATATTCGGGTCGGCGTACCCATTTCCATGAGCATTGGCGGACAGATTGTTGGGGACCAGGTAGCCGCCCAGGGAAATGTATTGCGCGATGGGCTCACCATGATCCCCGGCCACTCCAGGTGCGAAGTACTGCGGAGCTTTGATCCCCCCGGACGCAGTTTCAATCGGCAAGCCAGGAATTGAGATTGGCGCTCCCGGCCGTGCTGGGTTGGCATCCAGCAACTCCTCGCGTACCAAAACCTTTTGCGAAGGATCGGGCGATGCGATATCTATTTTGCTGACGTCTGCATTCACAATGACTTCTTCGTTCGCCGCCGACAGCTTGTCGAGTCGTAAAGTGAGCCTCGCATCCTGAGCGCCAATCTGCATGGCGCGCGTAAGTACGGCGAAGCCTGGGGCATGTACGTGCACCATATACGTCCCCGAGTCAGGCAAATCGATGGCAAAGGCCCCATCGCAACCGGTCTCAGCGGACAGCCGTGCGCCAGAAGCGGGGTCAAGTTCGATCTGCGCCCCGGCCACAGGATGTCCTGCCGGATCGAGCACGGAACCGGAAACCGGAACTCCCCTTCTCTGGGCGACTGCGATGCCGATGACAAAAACGACCAGGAAAAAGCCTGCAAGTCGTGACTTGATACCACGACCCCTCGCTCGTCTTGATCTGGCGATACACATCTGAACCCTTTGTGGGGCAAAAGTTGGGCCGCGTCGGAGCGGCTTCGGTTTGACGGGGTCCGGTCGTAAGAGGACTTTTATAATCGTGCTACCGTAAGTACGGAGCCGGGCATCAAATAGATGTTGAGAATCGGTGCCAGGGCAAGAGTAATACCATTCTTAGAATCGTGCTACCGGTCCCTAGGAAGTTCGATTTTCGGCTTGCCAAATTAAAGAAGGTTTTGAAGCGATGCCAGTCGTTCTTGAGACTCTGTTCAACGATACAGCCGGCACCCTGCGCGGCAGGGTGCTGAGGGTGTACTGCGTTCTGGCAGTCTTCAATGGGGTTGCGTGGCTCTGGGCTATCCTGGCCTTCCGGCATTATCCGTTGTTGCTGGGCACCGCGTTTCTGGCCTACAGTTTTGGTCTTCGACATGCCGTCGATGCCGACCATATTGCCGCCATCGACAATGTGACTCGCAAGCTGATGCAGGAAGGCAAACGGCCGGTCACCATAGGTTTCATGTTTTCCCTGGGACATTCAACCATCGTTCTGGTGGGATCCGCGTTCATTGCCTGGACTACGGTGGCACTCCAGCACAGAGTGAATGCAGTCAGGGAAATTGGCGGTCTGGTCGGAACGTTGCTTTCGACAATTTTTCTTTTTGCCATTGCGGCCGTCAACCTTGTCGTTCTGCGTTCCGTCTGCCGGACGTTTTTCAAGGTCCGCCGAGGCGAACCCTACGTCGAGGAAGATCTCGATCTGCTGCTCGGTAATCGAGGATTCTTAGCCCGCCTGTTTCGCCCAATGTTCCATATGATCACGCGCAGTTGGCATATGTATCCCCTCGGAGTGCTGTTTGGTCTGGGTTTCGATACCGCGACAGAGATTGGTGTTCTGGGAATTTCCGCGGCCGAAGCATCCAAAGGGCTCTCCATGTGGTCGATCCTGGTATTTCCTGCGCTCTTCGCGGCGGGCATGTCGCTCATTGATACGACCGACAACATTCTGATGCTGGGCGCCTACGGATGGGCCTTCGTGAAGCCGATTCGCAAGCTCTACTACAACATGACGATCACTTCCGTATCGGTCATCGTTGCCCTGATAGTGGGAGGCATTGAAGCGCTTGGATTACTGGCAGGGCATTTCCGTCTGAGCGGGACGTTTTGGGAGATGGTCCGCAGACTCAATGACAACTTCGGTACCCTCGGCTACTGCATCATCGGAATCTTCGCGCTGAGCTGGATCGTATCCATCGCGATCTACAAATGGCATCGGTTGGATGATCTCGAATTGGGCACACGATTAGCGCCGCCCAAGACATCCCTCACCGTGGGTGATTAAGATCCTTAACTCAATGGGTCAGCAGGCTTCCCGCGCGAGGGGTGTGTTGGTCTGTTTCCATCGCTTCCAGGGCATGGCGGAACATCAATGCCGATTGGGCAAAAGCTCCTGCTTCGAGCGTGAGCTCCACCGGGCCGATCTTCACGTGGACTGAGCCGCAGGTGCAGATCGAGATAGAGCCCAACCCGGCACATTCAGCGAGAACGCGCTTCTTTCCGTTCATAGAGGGTGTGCTCCTTGGTACTGGTTGTAAGGTCGAAAGACCGTTCATTCATGAGGGGGAAAGGGAAACGCATTCTAATCAAAGTCCTACCGTACTCGGTCCGGTCGTGAAAACTCCGTCGTTTGGTGTGATCCTTTGTAGCCCCGGACTTTAGTCCGGGGGAGCGGGTTTTCAAGCGGATACCGCGGGTTAAGGCATCTGCCCCTCGCTCGGTAGCCGCTTCAAACCCGCGAGAACGCTCCGGATAAAAATTCGGGGCGTTTAGCCCTGGTGTAAACAATGGCTCCATCCACAGGTAATCAACGCAGCCAGCGGCGCATACGATCAAAAGACAACACCACCCCCGTAATCGAAAGCAACACCGCGCCGCATGCCGATATCAGCGCAAGCGACTCACCCCACCACCCTCCAGCCTCCCCGGTATGTGCAAACCGCACCCAGCTCCGCCATCGTTGGCCTCGACTCAAAGCAGTGAACTGCTCGCGATGCAATTCCAGCAGAGTTTTGGGATTCACCGATACCTGCTCGCGTTTGTCCGGGTGTCCTCCTTCGCTACGATCCACCGTGAAACTCATTGCCTTTTCCCCTGTGGGCAGGCGCAGCGTAGCTGTCTGCCAACCCTGTACACCGCGCGTGGCCTCTGCGAAAGCTTCATCGAGGTGAGTAGGCACTGCATGCATGCCCGCGCCATGACGGCGGGCGGTTGCGTTCTCTGTGCCGCGCGGCGGCAGGGGGCTTCCCGCGAGACGAAACAGCTGCGCGTTGGCCCATGGGTACGCCATAATCAGCCCCGTGAATGCGATGATTCCCAGCGGCAGACCAGTCCAGAAGCCCGTTACTTTGTGCCAGTTGTAGTTACGAGCGCGGCCGCTCCCATCAAACCGAGGCACCGTACCCCTGCGAAGCGAAGAGTGCTTCCAGGAGGCCGGCATCCAAAGAATCGATCCGGAGAGGAGCAAAAAGACAAACAATGAGGCCACCGCACCTTTCACGGCTGTCGCTGCGGCATGGTGCGCGGCGCTCAAACCGAACCAGCGGTGTAAGGCCGTGACCTCAGCAAAGAAATTACGGATGCGCGGAGAGACTGGCCCCTGCACCCTGCCGGAGTAACGGTTCGCGAAATATACGGACCGGTTCGCCGCGAGTATTTCCACCGGCAATTGCGCGTCGTGATGTAAGGTCAGCATCTCAATAGGCTGGGGAACGGCAGCCATTGCGCCGGCAACCAGGGTGTCGAGCGGCAAAGGCGCACCGTTTTGCGGAACCGAATCTGCAGGGTAAAACCGTTTGTCTGCGGCCTGAAGAATCGGCCTCTCATAGGCAAGCAGCGCTCCAGTAATCGAGAAGTACAGCACGAGGACGCTCACCAACACCCCCGTACCAAGATGCATCCAGAAGAGTATCCGCCGCACTCTCTCTATACCTCAGCCCACTGCCGCAGCAGGTTGTGGTAGATGCCGGTAAGCTGTACGGCTACGGGGCTCGACGGCGTGTCGAGATTCACACGCTGCGCTGCGTTATCCAGGTCAAAGAGCAGGGTACGCTGCTCGTCGCTGCGCACCATGCTCTGAATCCAGAAAAACGAACTGGTGCGCCGGCCTCGCGTGACCGGCTCAACCCGGTGCAGGCTCGACGAGGGATAGACCACCATGTGTCCCAGAGGCAGCTTAGCCTTGTGAACGCCGTAGGTGTCTTCGATGATCAATTCGCCGCCGTCGTAGTCTTCGGGTGGTGTGAGAAAGAGGGTCGCGGAGAGATCGCTTCGCACCCGGTGCGAACTCCCCTTGACATGGCGAATCGCATTGTCGATGTGGGTGCCAAACGACTGCCCTCCACCGTAGCTGTTGAACAGCGGAGGAAACACTTTCATCGGCAACGCAGCGGAGATGAACAATGGATTCTGACCAAGCGCGGTCAGGATCATGTCGCCGACTTCTAACGCCGCAGCATGACCTTCGGGAATTTGCAGATTGTCTTTCGCCTGCGCCGACTGGTGTCCAGCGGTGACCCGGCCATCTACCCATTCCGCTGAAGATAATGTCTTCCGCGCGTGAGCCACCTGCGCGTCGGTAAGAACATTCGGAATTGTAATCAACATGGTGTTACTCCCAGGAAGTACTAGAACCTGAAGTTGAGCCCAAAGAGTCCGGAGGTGCCGGCTCCGGGGACGATATGCGCGGGATGAATCTCGTCAATGTAGTTGCGGTTGGCGAGGTTGAAGACGTTGACCTGAAATGCCAGGTTGTCGGTCAGCGTATAGCGGCTCATCGCATTGAGCACCACATAACCTGGCGCCTGCTTTATCAGATGGGTGGTTGGATCCAATGGCACGGTCGAGCTGGCCGAGCGGCTGTCGACGTAGTTGCCCCCGGCGCCGATCGTCAGCCGATGCATAGGTTGGTAGGTGGTCCAAATATTGAAGAGATTGGCGGGCACATTGGCCAGCCGATAGCCCACAGAAGCCGGGTAGTACTGCGAGTGCACCACCTCACTGTGCATGAAGGTGTAACTCGAGAGCACCTGCCAGCGGTCGCTGACGCGCCCGCTGACCACCAGTTCCGCGCCATCCACCCGTTGGGTTCCGGCCAGCACATAAACCAGTGAGTTGGTAGGAGAGGCTTCCCGAGCGTTGTCCTTGGTGGTGCGAAACAGGTCAGCGCGTAGCGACAGGCGAGCGTTGTTCAGATCCCACTTGGTCCCCACTTCATAGGAGCGATTGAATTCCGGCGCGAGGTTCGCGGTTCCGGTTCCGGCCGGACCCACGGTTAGTGAAAGAGCTTCGGCTGAAGGATTGAAGGAGGTTCCGTAATCGAAATAGATGCTGCCATAGTTTGTTGGCTTGAACACGGCTGCCGCTCGCCAGCTGGGCTTACGATCCAGCCGGGAGGGATAAGTGATGGTGGGCGGCCCCTGCACAATGGGCCCTCCTGGCGTTGCCATTTTTGGAGTTGGGTAAGCAATGCTTTTTTCGTTGCTCAAAAAACGATCGAAGCGTGCCCCCCCGATCAATTCCCAATAGCGTCCCATCTGTATCGTGTCCAGCAGGTAGAGAGCATAGCTGGTGGACGTGAGGTGGACGTTTGAAGAGGGCGCGGAGATG